>JAHFJA010000015.1 GCA_023246095.1 bacterium
TTAAATTCTCAATCTTTTTCACCAACTTAATTCCCTTCAAAATATACTCATCAAAACTTTTTCTTTTTAGAAATAAATTTTTTAATTGTTTTTGCAGATCAACAATCTGCGGATAACTATGAGTCGTATAATACCCTGAATAATCCCAAGGCCAAAATTTCTTCGTGGTATCTGTCAATGACGTCAACGCAAAAGCCGCGATCTCTGCTAATGCCCATACTTGATAATCCGACAAAGCGTTGTCTGAATAGTGTCGTCGATAGATCTCGAAGTAATGAGACAAAACCATCTCGTGAGCAGTAATGCGTCGTTGACTATAGGGATTTTCCTTCCACCAACGAACAATCTTTGGCTCGCGACCCCAGTTTGAAATACCTTGATTCGCCACTGAAAGGATACAGTAATACGTAGGATAAAACCAGTCATACCCCGTCTCTTTTTCTATAAAGCGAGAGAATTTATCACCTATTTCATCCCACGAAGCTTGATATAGGCGTTTCGTGTCTTTTAAATACGGAAGCGTACTTTTATAAATCTCATCAAAATTATTTCGGACAAGATCGGTGCTCATATCCAAAAACCGTCTATCGTACTCTTTATCAATTATGTATTCAAGTTTCATAAAAGATGTTAGTCACTGGTAAGCGTAAACCGAGGAATTTCTTTTCCATCGATAACTACTGTTTCAAGAAACATCGCTTTAGGTCTGACCCACATTGTATTTGCACCCTGACCTTTAACAGGGTCTGGATGATTATAGACAACCATTTCTTCGAGTGTTTCACTGTGGAGCGCAACGCCAATCACCTCAACGATTGTGCCTTTGTAGTGTCGATATCTCCCTAGTTTCATAGAAGATTATATATCAATTAAGCGCTTTCAAAGGTCAGAGTGATTCCATTAATACAATATCGTTTGCCCGACGGTGGTGGCCCATCATCAAATACATGTCCTAGATGCGATTCACATTGAGCGCACTGCACTTCTGTTCGTGACATTCCCCCGCTGGTATCATTAATATGTATCAGATGATCGGATGCAACCGGTTCAAAAAAACTCGGCCATCCTGTACCTGATTCAAATTTTGTACCAGATCGAAACAACTCAAGATCGCACGCCGCACAAGAGTACACCCCCTCGCCTTTGTATTCTTTCAACTCACAGGTAAACGGCCGCTCTGTATTTTTTCCCCGCATGACACCATACTGCTCAGGGGTCAAAATTTTCTTCCACTCTTCATCTGTTTTATGGATTTTTGTAAGCATAGATTTTCATTTCGTTTTTTAATATTTCCTTCTTGTAAATCATTTTATATCTGAAACCTCTCCCTAATAGAACGGATCACTTCTGTAAGTGTCAAGCCAGTAGTATCGATCACCAATTCATCTGGGCCGTATACTTCCAATACCCCCGATCGGGAAAAATATTCATCCATTCGCTCTTCATTGTTAATACGGTATGGATCCTGACGTGCGATGGCTCGACGCATAAGTTCTTCTCGATCGGCAGTCAAAGTCACAAGACAAAAACGATACCCTGGATAACTGTTTACCAGTCGTTCCATTCGTCTCACTGTCTCAGTTTCTGTGGCGGGACGTACAAAAATTACAGAATCTCCACGCTGCAATAAATATTCAACAATTGGTTCAAGCACCTGCCTCATCAACTCGCTCAAATCATGTTCTTTAACAATATCGTAAATAGCATTTTTTATGGCATGCAACCAAACAACTTTCCATCCGAGCTGTTTCTCAAGTTCTTTTGCAACAGTGATTTTACCCGCTGCAGGTAACCCCCGCACAAACAAAAACGTTTTTTGTGATTCCATAGAATCTATTATTTAATTGTAGATAGATCACCATTTAATACAATATCATACATAGCCAAAATTTCATCAGTGTACGAAACATCTGGAACTTCGTTTAATAAAAATACTTTCTTGCCATTCACATGGGCGAATCCTATCTCCATCAACGTATTACCGCCAATATAATTCGCGATACCTTTTTTATCAAAATTTAAGACAAGGATAGCGTCACTGTCCACGATCGCATCGTAATACCACTTAATATACCCATTTTCTTTCTTAGCAGTCGCGTGTTCCCTTAGAACGGTTTGCCATAGTGTCTGATCTTCTCCTCGAACCCAGGCTTCATATTGAGGGTGAACAATAACCTCATGGCCAAGATCCAAAAGCTTCTGCTTATATTCCACCATCTTTTCTTTAAATGCACTACTGCCACAAATGGTAATTTTCATATAGCTTGTTCTTTATGTAATAGTTCTTTCTTCTTTTCCGTCCCTCTATTATATCCGCCCGTCTTTCCGTCAGAACGAACCACTCGATGGCACGGGATCTTTGGATCAAAATTTTTATTCAAAATGTTTCCCACTGCGCGGTATGCCTTCGGTCTTCCCGCTTTTTGAGCCACTTCTTTATAGGTAAGCGTTTGCCCTTTTGGTATTGTCTTTACGATTTCATAGACACAGATACAGAATGATGTCATATATCTAGACGATATCTATTGTTTATCAACGAACGTCAACTTTCTTAAAAATGTCGGAATAAATTTTTTATGACCACTGAATATGTCTTCAGGCAATTGGTCAATTTCAAACCATCTCCATTCTGCAAATTTATCGGGTTCAGTTACTTCTGCTTCCCCTTGAAAATCTTTAGCAAGAAAATTTATGTGAACATAATGAGTATGTTCTTCAGGATCGTTTATAATATGTACAAATTCCAGATTATCAGAGATGATGCCTGTTTCTTCTCTTAACTCTCGCTTGGCGGCGTCCATTAATGACTCACCATATTCAAAATGACCACCAGGCAAACACCATGTACCATGTCCTACCTTACCAATCCTTTTACCAAAAAGAACTTTATTGTCCCTGATAACAAATACATTTACACCTATTTTCACAGGGGGATTCATCATAGAAATGTTTCATTAAACTCATCTTCGCTTAATTTAGCTTGGCGCAAAATAGAGCGGAATGTTCGATATGGTACATCTTTCCCATGAATAGGGACAATCACCGATAATGTAGTATCTCCAACTTTTCGATATTTTGCATGAGAGCCGTTCTGGGATACAAAAAAGAAGCCCCGACTTTCAAGGACTTTCAAAATCAAACGAAGAACCACGGGACTAGGCATGTTGGAGTGTTATGGGTGTGAGAACTGGGTTTTGAATCTCACTTTTCTGCGGAAATGGCTGACCTTCAAAATACAATTCAAGTGCTTCTTGAAGCATCTTCACTGCTTCCTTTTTTGTTTTTCCAAAACTTGATACCTCAACATCCAAACACTGGGAAACATAGTATTTCCCCTCTTTCCAAACTACTGATTGTAGGTCGATTGTTTTCATATTTCAATTATCATTTTACGCTGTTTAGTATATATCTACCAACGAGGCGAAGTCAAGTAGAACCTCCGCAAATATATCAACCAATTCATCTCCGATTTCGCTTTTATAGTTTCAATAATTGGGTCTAAATCCTGTATCACAAAGATTCTGCACAGGGACAAAAAGGGGTTGAGGTAGATTATCCCAATCAAACCAATCCCAACACTCAAATTTATCAGGCTCTTTGATTATTACATCACCTGACTCGTATTCCGCAACCATAATAATAGTAACATAATGTTTTCCTTCACTCTCAAAAACATCGTTTGTTGCCGTTGCAAAACGAATATTTTTTATGATGATACTTGTCTCCTCTCCCGTTTCCCTTCGCGCACAATCATCCCACGATTCACCATATTCAAGATGACCGCCAGGAAAACACCACGTATCTTTCCCGTGCATACCTATTCGCTTACCAACAAGCACTTTCCCCTCTTTCAAAATAATCACCCCCAATCCGACCTTTGGTCTGTTTTTCACAAAATTCTGTTTTACTTTTTATAAACCCAATCTATACACTCTCTCAAATACGGTGTGAGCGGCAAAGTCAAGGCCGCTTGAGGATTAACCCATCGAAAATCTGCGTGCTCATCCTTATTCAAAACAATTTCTTTTCTTTCACTGATTGTGGTGTGAAATAAATAATACGTAATATTGATACCATACTCTTCAAGATGCATGTAACACGTTTTTATAAACTGCATATCTTCCTTTTGCATCTTCAATCCTGTTTCTTCAAAAATCTCTCTTATAACCGCAGTGTACTTGTCCTCTCCTTCCATATGTCCCCCGGAAGGAAGCGTCCACTGATTAGGGTATGTATCGTGTGCTGATCGTAATAGTAATAAAATATCTCCGTCGTGCTCAACAAAACTACCACTCTGTTCCATTTCTGAAACGAAATCAATTGGCTTTTCTAAGTAGAGCATTGTAGTAAATAAACCTGTTTTGCTGTTTTAAAAACTTCCTGGCGGAGGGCGAGAGATTCGAACTCTCGGTACCTTTCGGTACGCCGCCTTTCCAAGACGGTGCACTAGACCACTATGCGAGCCCTCCATGTACTGTTATCTATTCAATGAGCTTAACCTCTTCCGTTTCCGGCAATATTTCCTCCCGTTTGATCTGATCCATAATTTTGTTCAGCTGTCGATCACGTGTTCCGGACAGTTGTTCAAACTGTTTTACCGTTGAAGACAGCCGATCCCCGAGCGTATCCATAGCCTCACCGAACTTTCCATACTCTACCTCAAATTTTTGTATCAGTCCAATGACGTGATGAAGGTTTTCCTGGTAGCGGAAATTGGTGTATGCCTGTTTGACCATTCGCAGAATTGCCGTGAAGCTAAAAGGCCCGGCCATGACCACTTTCTTGGACATTGCCTCTTCCCAAAGCTCGTTGCACTGGTCATATATAAAGCTGAAAATCATCTCATTGGGGATAAACAAAATCACGAAATCCACCGTCTTGTCTTCAGGATTTATATAGTCACGCGTTGTCACCTGCTTTATCTTCGCTTTAACATCGGCACTAAATTGCTTCAAATGCTCTTTCTTCTCCTGATCTGTCGTAGCACTACTTGCTTTCAAAAGTGAAGCATACGGAAACTTCACATCAATATTGATTTTGGTCTTATCCGGCATAAACACCGTAAAATCAGGCCGAGTATCGACGTGTTCTTGTTGCTTATTCACCACATAATCCTGCCCCACGACAAACCCCGCCATCTTCAGAAGGTTTTCCGCAATCTGTTCTCCAAATTGTCCGCGCAGCTGATTATTCGAAAGAAGATTCTTAAGATCATCCGTGCTCCCTTTGAGTTCCGACGTTGCTTTTTGTTGTTGTTCGAGTTCTTGCTTGAGTGCAGCAAATGATGCGACATGCTGGGCGTCAAATTGAGATAAGCGTTGTTGTTGTTGTCCTATATCCTTGCGCAATTCACCAATCATTTTTTCAATACCATCCTTGCGATGATCCATGTCAATGCGTGCAGCAGTTTGCTCGGCACGAAACGTCTCTTTTGCTAATGAAAAAAATTGCTCTTGGGCACCACGAAGTGCTTCCTGTGTGACGGAAGCAAGATGAATACGGAGATCAGCAGATGCCGTCGTTGCGTCCACCGTTGGGCTTTTGCGTCTTGTAACCAAAAACACAACTACTGCACCAATTGCGACGCCAGCGATAATAGCAATAATCATTTCCATAGCATTGAGAAAGAGAGAAAACTTTGATAGAATTACCCTATCATAGTTAGAAGAAAAATCAATCAAACTTACCATGCATTCTCGACCCTGGCACACTCTTTCACTGCGCACGTGCGCAGACGAGCTAAAAACAAATATCCGCACAGGGCTCACCACCTCTCAGGTTTCTTCGCGTCTACGCACCCATGGTCTCAATGAACTACCTGCTCCCAAAAAAGATAGTCTTCCCCGCATTCTGGCTCGCCAATTCAAAAGTCCTCTTGTGTATCTTTTAGTTGGTGCCGCAATTATTGCTTATTCAACCGGCCACCCCACAGATGCAACCTTTGTTGTCATTGTCCTTTTGTTCAATGCCATTGTTGGCGGTATCCAAGAAGGTCGAGCGAATAATGCCCTTGCCGCCTTAACCCGCTTCGTTAAAACCCAAGCAACCGTACTACGCAATGGTAAAGAAATTATTATTCCCGATACAGAACTCCTTCCGGGAGATATCGTCCTTTTGAAAGAAGGAGAAAAGGTTGGTGCCGATATGCGCATTATTCATACCGAAGGATTACGGATCGATCAAAGCTCATTGACCGGCGAGTCGGCCCCCGTATCAAAATCTTCCCTCACACTACGAGGAAAAAAAATTTCCTATCCTGACCAAACAAACATGGCTTTTAAAGGCACTCTTGTTGTTGCAGGCGTGGCGCGGGGTATTGTTGTTGAAACAGGCATTCACACTGCCATTGGCGCGATTGGGCAAACGCTTGCCCATATTGAACGAGAGATCCCCCTACAAAAGAATCTTCGTCACTTGTCTGTTGTCATTCTCTTTATCACACTAGGGATTTGCGCAGTCGTAATAGCTCTCGGTCTTGCAAGAGGGATGACATTAGGCGATGTCCTCCTTATCGCTATATCTCTCTCAGTATCAGTAATTCCTGAGGGACTCCCTGTTGTACTCACCATCGTCCTTGCAACCGGAGTACGACGAATGGCAAAACGTCATGCCCTCATAAAACGTTTACAAGCAGTTGAATCGCTCGGTCAGGCCGACGTCATTGCTGTAGATAAGACCGGAACGATTACAAAAAACCAACTTGTCGTCCGAAGTATTTTCACGGAAGGTGCTCTCTTTCGTGTAACGGGAGAAGGGTATAACACTGAGGGCGACGCCATACCATTAAATCATCGTGCACCATATGAAGCTCTCGATCGCGTACTGACATGGGCAAGCTTGTCCTCAAATGCCCACGTCATGATGGATGAAAAAACACAACAGTGGATGATAAGCGGAGATCCAACCGAAGCGGCTCTCACTGTCGCGTCTCATAAGCGTCCACTACCGGCTGAGGCTAACGAAAAACAATACCCCCGAACAGGTGAACTACCGTTCGATTATCGAGCACGCATGCGTGCAACATTTCATCAGCATAAAGAAACAATACTGGCAGTCGTATCTGGTGCGCCAGAATCTATCCTCGAACGAACGACCCACATCCAAAAAGATGGTACAAAACAAATCCTCACACGTGATCAGCGACGCACCATTGAACAGCAGATTAACGCGTCCATATCAAAAGGACTCCGCGTCATCGCTCTTGCGACAACAGAGTATACAAAATCCTCCCCTTTACCTACCTCTCATAATGATCTCAATAACTTAACGTTTGAAGGATTTTTTGCCATGGAAGATACATTGCGTGAAGGAGTAAAGGAAGCGGTTCAACAAGCTCTCCGCGCGGGTATCCGTGTTGTCATGATTACGGGCGATCATGCACTAACTGCCAAAGCTATCGCACGCGAAGCAGGTATTTATTTATCACACCAACGCATCCTTACCGGCGAAGATCTTGAACACCTCTCCGATTATGAACTGAAAGAAGCCCTTGGATTAGCAACAGTTATTGCGCGAGTACTGCCTGAGCAAAAAATGCGCATCATTCAAGGATATCATGCACGAGGAGAAATTGTTGCCATGACCGGTGATGGAGTAAATGATGCGCCAGCCCTTGCCGCCGCCGATTTAGGAGTTGCCATGGGAGTAATTGGCAGTGATGTTGCAAAAGAAGCAGCAGATATTATTCTCGTTGATGATAATTTTAAAAGTATTGTTGCCGCCGTGCGTGAAGGACGCGCAATGTATGTAACCATCCAGCGCGTTGTCCTATATCTATTTTCTACCAACGCAGGAGAAGTAATGACCCTCCTGGGCGCACTCGCTCTCGGTCTTCCTGTTCCTCTGTTTGCATCACAAATTCTTTGGCTTAATCTTATCACCGACGGATTTCTGGATGTTGCACTTGCGCGTGAGCCGTCACACAGCAAAGAGGTACCTCGCAAGCGATCACAAAATGAATTTTTATTTATTGGCAGGTCAGCCGTATTTCGACTCATCATCATGGCGGGTATTATGGGTATAGGGACTCTGATTTTGTACCATCAACATCTCGCTGATAATTTTGCAAAATCTTCAACCCTTGTACTCACCACCCTTGCTATATTCCAGTGGGCAAACGCATGGAACTGTAGATCACATGATCGATCAATATTTTTTCTTAATCCATTTAAAAACCTGTGGCTAATTAACGCAACTCTCATTGTTGTTGCGCTCCAGCTATTTGCTGTGTATAGTCCTTTCATGAACCGCATTCTCCACACAACCCCCCTCTCCGCTCAAGAGTGGCTGACTGCTGCCCTTGTCGCTTCGTCAATCATTGTTGTTGAAGAGGTGCGAAAAGTGATCGCTGCTGTATTGAAACGAAAACGTTCTACTCCCTATGTTTGATCTCATTGATCTTCTTAAAACGTTTGGCTACACCGCCATATTATTCATTACATTTGCTGAATCAGGTGTATTTTTAGGTTTCTTACTGCCGGGTGATAGCCTGCTGTTTACTGCAGGTTTTCTTGCATCCCAAGGACATCTCGATATCATCTGGGTACTCTTGCTCGCTTTTTTAGGAGCAATCACCGGCGACAGTGTCGGATACGCATTTGGACGACAGGTAGGCCCACGATTATTTCGACGAAAAGATTCTCTGCTCTTTCATAGAGACCACTTAAAACGCGCACAAGCCTTCTATGAACAATACGGAGGGAAAACTATTGTGTTAGCTCGATTCTTGCCATTCATCCGGACCTTTGCCCCCATTGTTGCCGGCATCGGTTCAATGAAATATTCCCACTTCGTTTTTTACAACGTCATCGGCGGGTTTATCTGGGCTTTTGGACTATCTCTCACCGGATTCTTTTTAGGAAATCTTATTCCCAATATCGACCGATACCTTCTCCCCATAATTTTGCTCATCATCATAGTCTCGGCACTGCCAGGTATCGTCCACTTGTTACGCGACCCCCACTCGCGAACAATTATCAGAAAATTCCTTCACAAAAATCGATGACACATCCGCGTAGCGGTATTGACAAACGTGCTAAAATATGCTAGCGTGAAACTATCATTATAGTTCATTGAATCGAAAGGATGTTCCCATGAAAAGAAAAGTGCTAATCAACAGGGCAATCGCAATTATCTGCGGCATTTTGTTTTTCTGGTTAGGCTCCGCTGTATTCAGCGGTCACCGAAATCAATTATTGGCAACGTGTGGAGTTGTGTGGATTATTACCATATCGATCCATTCAGTTTCCTACTTTGTTAACAAGGGTGTAAGTTTTATCTTGAAAAAACGCTTTACTCTTTCAAAAGAAATGCTCAAGATCGCGTTTGGTTCAAACCATGAACCCAGTTCGAATCTCATAGCGGCGATACCGTTATTGTTCGTTGGTATCATAAGTAATATAAGTGCGCACGAAATTCCGGAATTTGAAATCTATATTTCAGTGGTACTAGCTGGATGGTTTGTCATCTTGTCTGGTATGACCCTGTACTTATTTGAGGACCTCCCCGAAGACAAAACCATCAGTGATCCTACATCCATAAAATGTACGACCGATGAACCACACTTCTATGACGATGAATCTGTCTATCCTCATAAGATTTCAACCGCGTTTTTAGAATTTGCCAACGCGGCATTCTATCCTTTTATTCTGTGTCTCGACGCCTGCATTGTTTATCCTTTTACAACAATGAAGGAAATAGCACGCGATACCTACACCATTTTCGATCATAAAGATTAAAAATGGAAAAAATAAAAATACCCTTTTAAAGAGGGTATTTCTATTACCAAACTTTTCTTAACTAGCAATTTTTCCCGGATGGCGAGTACACGCATCTCCTGTGAGCTTAAAATATTCGTATGCTCCTGTCGCGGCAACTGAACCGGTAGCGGCTGCCGTGATAGATTGTTTGAAGTGTCCAAACATATCCGCAATATCCCCTGCTGCGTATACACCAGGAGTTGTCGTCTCCATCATTTCTCCCACGGTAATATATCCATGAGCGTTAAGACCGCATCCCAATTGTTTAGCAAGGCTATTATTGGGATCAGCACCCACCTCAATGAAAAGACCATCTACCACCAGCTCATCACTCCCATTAATAGGCTTTGAAAGTTTAATCTTTTCCAAACTCTTATCGCCAATAATTTCCGTCACATTAGTCCCGAAAAGCACTTCAACCTTATCGCCAAGTTTTTTCATTTGATCTTGGTTGATCGGCTCGGCCTTTATGCGATCCCCACGGATAATAAAATAAATTTTACTCGCATATTGACCAGCGAGGTTGATACCTTTTACTGATGCGTCCCCACCTCCCGCAACGGCAATGACTTTGTCTTTATAGAGTGGCCCATCACAGGTAATACAATAATGCACTCCCTTTTGAGAAAGATTATCTTCGTTGGGAAGTCCCAACTTGCGTCGCTTAGTCCCTTGACCAAGAAGCAGCGTATGACCAGTGAATGTGTCTCCTTTTTCCAGCGTTACTTCAAAACATCCGTCTTCAAGTTTTTTTGCCGATACAACACTCCCATCTTTAAACTCGACACCAACCTTTGCTGCCTGTCCTTTCATCTGCATCATCAGATCAAAACCATCGATCTCGGGCGCACCGGGATAGTTTTCAATAATCCCTGCTATAGAGTTGTATCCCCCAAATTCTGCACCTATCACCAAAACCTTCATTCGGTATCGTCCTGCGTACAGCGCGCCCGCAAGACCCGCGGCACCGTTTCCTACAATAATCAAATCGTACATACCCTTTTTATTTGATTCCCAAAAGACCCGCAAGGTGATCTTGATCAAACCCGATGACTAATTCGCCGTCAATATCAATCACCGGGACGCCCATTTGATTAGTCTTGCTAATCATCTCTTTTTGAGCCTCCAAATCAACACTGACATCCTTTTCGACGTATTCAACACCATTCTCCTTAAAAAAGGATTTTGCGAGCTTACAATACCCACATGTTGGGGTAGAATAAATAATGACTTTCTTGCCTGCGGTGGTATTTTCCATAGAAAATAGGTTATGAATCGATAATAAACGCATCAACAGTATAGCGGTCAAAAAAACGAAAAGCAACCTAAGTTCCCAATGCTCTTGATTTTTGTTTCGTTTTAAGGTATAATCGGGTACAATTATATTAACGAACCACCCTTTCCTGTGAAACACCATATTCAAAAAATTACCAAATCCTTCACCTCTCGTATTGTGGCCGTTTGTGGTGCCTCACTCCTGGGGGTTTTAATCATAAGCGGCGGAGCCTATGCTGCTTTTTTTACCTCTACCATCCGGCCTCACGTCACCATAGCGAACATCCCTGTAGGAAACCTTAGTTATGAAGAAGCCCTTGCGACAGTGAACCATGAAGTAGATCCGTTTATTAAAGCAGGTCTTACCCTTGAGATCGGAGGCAACAAGTACACCATCTCACCCGAAACCCTTAACATATCATACAATGTACATTCTGCTGTTAACTCCGCCTGGTCTATAGGGCGTGAAGGAACTGCCATTTCTCAAGCCCAAGTACGCGCAGCAACACTTCTGAGCGACACAACCATTGAACTCCCCCTTTCTTTTGATGAAGACGCCCTTACTGCTGAGATTAACCGTATCGCCCAACAAACAGAGACAGTTCCCAAAAGCATACGACTCGTTTTCTCCGGAACCAATGTCAGTATTTCAACCGATACCCTTATCGGGCATGTCATCGATAAAAATGCGGTACGCGACACCCTCAAACAAGCCCTCAAGGATCGTAACCCAGGACCTTTCACGATTGCACTGACTGACGTTGTTCCCTCAGGAACCGAAGAAAGCGCTCAGATTGCGAAACAACAGGCAGAAAGAGTTCTTAAATCCCCTCTCGTTCTTGTTCACGAACGGGATAGCTTTACCATCGCTCCTGAGACACTCGCCTCATGGTTAAAAAGTACGCCGGAAAATAACGAACTCCAACTGATCGTTGATATGGATACTGTCAATGAGTACCTTAAGCAACTCGACGCTAAATTAAACGTCGCACCTGTGGAACCCACTCTCGTCGTAGAAGACGGCAGAGTTAAATCTTTTACCCCCCCTCGTGCAGGTAAGGCCCTTGACCTTGAACTTTCTTTGCAAGCAATTGTAAAGGAAATTGAAAACCGTCGTGTAGAAGGAAGTGTTCCCACTGACGTTACGTTGGTTGCAAAAACAACAAAACCAGAAATGACTGACCCTACCGCCAAAGAGTATGGTATCCAAGAACTTATCGGAACCGCTACGACTGACTTGTCAGGAAGTCCCGTAAATCGCATTTGGAATATAAAGACAGGCGCAAAGTATTTGAATTACTCATTGGTCGCTCCTGGCGCAGAATTTTCCACAACAGGCACCCTTGGTAATATTGACGCAAAGACAGGTTACAAACCTGAACTAGTTATAAAAGGAAATCGCACTGTGCCAGAATACGGCGGTGGACTGTGCCAGGTCTCAACAACATTATTCCGTGCCGCATTGGACACAGGTGTCCCTATCACCGCCCGTTCCAGTCATGCCTATCGCGTATCCTATTATGAAAAGGATGGCAACGGTCGCTATATCGGACCCGGTCTTGATGCAACTATTTATTCCCCCAACCCTGATTTTCGCTTCAAAAATGATACCCCGTCATCTATTCTTATCACGAGCAGTGTCGTAGGGAAAAAAATTACTTTTACCCTTTATGGCACTAACGACGGACGCGTTTCTAAAATAGACGGACCGCATACATTGAGCACCACCGGCGCAGGTACCCCTGTGTACATAGAAACAGACACTCTCGCCCCTGGAGTTAAGAAACAAGTAGAACATCCTCATGGGGGAGGTTCCGCTATCGCAACATATACCGTGACCTACCCTGACGGCACCGTAAAAAAAGATGTATTCAAAAGTGTATATAAAAATTGGCCGGCTACTTACCTTGTAGGAAAAGCGGCGACAACTACACCTGACAGTACAACACCTCCTGTCGTCGATCCGAACGCCCCTCCGGTAGTCGTAGTACCGCCCGTTGGAGATCCTGTCATTTCAGCACCGATCAATTAGTGGAAATAAAAACGACGATCACATAACGATCGTCGTTTTTATTTCTTCAATCTCTGTATTGATTTAATACATGCACGCTCAATCTCTTTACTGCTCACGTCCATACAAATAGCATTTATTTTTTTCTGGCTTTCATTTGTCGCCAACAATACTCGCTCAGATAATCCCATTACACAATCATTGATATGTTCTTTAGGACTAATAAAACAAAAATCATAGCTTTTACTAAAATCTTCTTGCTTCGGTTCATATTGCCTAAACGCACCGGCACTAGAATAACAGACTGATTGATCTCTGTCTTTAAGATCGATGCACGGTAATTCTATTTTACCCACCGGAAGATCTGAGTGTGAACCCGAACCCGCGGCCCCTTTTGAATATTCCATCAAAGCACCACTGGTGCAAGCAGACAATTCTTCCCCTGACAAAGAACCACATAGATCCAAAACATCACGAGGAGCAAGATCGTTTTTTGCCGTCAATTCATGACCTACGCCATGCAAGCAATTTAGATAGGTATCCCTGTCTTTAGAAACACTTTGGCACAGCTTAAATAATTTTTGAGGTTCAATATCAGAAGGATACTCAGTATCTACATACTGCATCACTGCTCCGCGGATACATTCCCCGTTAAATGTGGTTCCGCAATAGAGTAATGATTTATCAAGAGACACATCTTTCTCAATAAGTGCTACCCCTGCATTCTGTGCAATATCAGAAAAAATGCGCGAGTCATCCGACAGCATTCCGTCTTTCTCTAATTTCCAAAACTCATCAAAAATATTCCTTGTTTCTTTTGGAAAATATGAACTGTAGGTAGTGATTTGGGCACTTAAACATTCAACCCTATCATTTCCCCGACATGAATCAGACATCTGTAATGCTTTTTGTTTCCCAATACTGTTATTTATGACGAGATTAATAATGTACCCTCCTACAATAATGATAACAACAGCACCAGACAACCAAATCGCCAATTTCCGTTTATCCATAATAAGAGTGCCTTTCCCAAAAAAAATGTTATCGTTTACTTCTTTTCTACTTTCTCGTCCTTCAATAATTTTTTTACGATAAGGAAAGCAACGAACGCAAGAATGATGAAGTTAATCACCTCCGCAAGAAAAGCACCCCACCGCAAACTAAGAGGCCCCCAGTCCAACGTTGCCTGCTGCCAACCCCCTCTCGGTATCAACACTGAAACAAATGGCATGAGTATGTTTTCAACCAATGATCGCACCAAGGCTTGACTCGCTCCCCCCATAACAAATCCAAGCGACAGTCCTACGATCTGGTATTCTTTTATAAACGCTTTAAATTCTTTCCAAAAAGTTAGTTTAGCCATATGAAGGTATTATACTCCGGATCGCTTTGAGAGGGAATCCTCTTCTAGTTTTAGAAGACTTGCATCGTACCACACCTCATCTGCCTTAGGCGACCATAAAAAACGCCAACCCGGTGCGAGGCCGAGATATTTAATGAGATCGGGAAAATCTTCGCGCACATGGCGGACATGCATTGGTTTAAAAAAGTCTTCTCGCTCTTGCCAGGCCCCTGTCCACAAAAACCATCCTGCCATACTGTCTTTGTACATATACCGCAGGCCGTGTATAGGTGAAACACCCTCTTGCACGTCGTCGGACACGCCAATAATCAGGTCATCAGACACTGCCATATATTGCGCCCCGTAAAGCAGGCACATTTCTCGTTGATCTTGGTATATATCTTCCATACTATGTCTAGATTAGCAGTCTGAGGAAAAACTTCAATATGAGTGATAATTAAATAAGTAACGTACATTAGTACGTTACTTATAGATTAGATTTGATCACCCCCTTTATATGATTGTAATGGTATAAAATGTTTGGGGGTATATCTCAGAATACCCTCAATAAGATCAAGAAGTCTGTCTTTCTCATAGGGCGTTTCTTGATTTTCTTGAACCAAACTGATGACCTGTTCCTGTAATGCCGTTAGTGAAGACCCTGTGTTTTTCCATAATACAGGAAAAACGCCGGATATTGCGCTTATAATACACTCTATGTGGTATGTCGACATTCGTGGACCTTTGTAACCACTCAAAAGATCATCTTGAATATCACGCAACGTCTTCTTGTATTCTTCGACGACCTGCTCCTTCTCTACCGGTTGATATGCCGGTGTTTTCTGTACTTCACACACAGTTCCTCCCATGTTTCTTACTCTCCTGTAATTACAATAAATGAACTATTGCTGATAAGACTAGCAGGTTTTTTGTATATGGTAAAATGACAGCATGTATTATACCTATATCCTTCAGTGCAACGACCAATCCTTGTACACCGGCTGTACGAACGATTTGGAAAAAAGACTCAAACAACACAACGAATCGAAGTCTGGCGCCCACTATACCAAGATACGGCGTCCAGTTGTTTTGGTGTATGTTGAAGAGTTTACAACCCTCGCACTGGCGCGCGCTCGCGAAGCTGAAATTAAAAGATTGCCACGAAAAGAGAAGTTATCCCTATGCAAACAATAACATCCGCTTACTTACAGATATAGGTGCAGGGGTCGATCCACTTTGCTAACCCTGCCTTTGTTGGTACGTAACCACGAATATCCGCTGGCGCGCCATTATAAAATCCCAGATGTAGATGTTTCCGTTCACCGTCCGTTTGTTTTGAATATGCCGTACCCAGTATTCCAATGTGTTGCCCCTGCTCCAATAATGTCCCAACCGCCATCGTCACACTCGCGATATTGAAATGCCCATAGACAACAGAAACAGACTTGCCGTTGAGAGTACATTCTTGCACAACCAAACCACCATAACCGGATACCCATTTCTTCTGACGAAGAGGACCTGTACACACCGCTCGTATCTCTATATCTTTCGTGAGTTCGCTTTTATCGAGCATCTCAAAATCAACGCCGGTGTGAAATCCCGTAAACCGTTCATTGGGCACTGGTGAGTTAGTCGGTGATACTTTGGTGCCAAACTTCTTTTTTGTGATGCGCGATACCGCATTACCGATAGGGTTTATAAAAATCGCCGGCTTTACTTCCACAACCGGAACAGGTTTAGGTAAGTCATTGTTGGCTGCGATATTCTGTGTGGGAACAACGGGCGCTGTTATAATACTAGAAAAGACAGTATTTTTTTTCGAAAAGAAATATACCGCAATACTGCCAATAATGATGAGAACAACAACAAGAAAGAACGTAATTTTTTTCATAAGCAATGTTATTGCTAGAAAATTTCTTTCCCCCCTATTTAACTTCCGTTCCTCCCCATTCTACGACCGAAAAGCCTGTTCTGATAAACGGCTTTATCTCTTGTGGTTCAACTGCTATTTCTTTATCGAGCGCCTTGTAAACCATAAACACTCTCAATTCTGAATCTGGTTTTGGTGTTATTGTAAGAGCGGCCACATCAGTATATTCCTTACCAGCAAAATGGATGAGATTATATTTGTTATCTTTCATTTGCGGATACCAATACACGATGAATTCGTTATATTCTTTTGGTGTAAGCCCAAGTTTTGGCAACGTCTTTTGCAAAAAATCCCTCGTGTCCGCACCCTTGACCACAAACCCTTTTGAGAAATCTCCACCGATAGGCGCACTTGTCATACCTTCCCAATAAAGATAACTATATTCTTGATCGTCGGCCTTATTGATAATGTGGCCATCAGGATACGCAGTTACATCCCAGCCTTTTATATCTGGGTTATATGCCGGAAAATCAGCGACAATATTGCCCTTGAAATCAAGTATAACTTTGGTGTCTTGCTGTTGTTGAGGGTAAAGATATATCGCGGGTTTTTCTGTCTTCTGGTCAAGATCAATTCTTCCATACGGGTACACGGCAGGTGCAGTATCATCAACCTGCATAACAGCTGGTTGTGTAACAGTCTGTTGCACCTTATTTTCCTGTACGTAACGCACGATCAGTCCTGCAGCTGCAGCTGATGCAACAATAAGTACTGACGCAATGATAACTATTCTAATTTCTTTTGGATTCATATTATTTTTATAGATAATAGAATCAGTATAGCGCCAATGTCACCGAAGTCCAACGCCATACCTCAAGCACAACTCCCCGCGACAAAGCCCGTCGTCCAGCACAATTGCAAACTATACCCTCCAGACGGTCGATCAATATTTAAAACATCCCCGACAAGATACAAATGAGAAACAACGCGCGACTCCATGGTTTTAAAATTTATCTCTTGCAATGAAACACCACCCGAGGACACGATGGCCTTATCAGTACCCAGCAACCCCTCAACGTGCAATGGAATCGCTTTGAGAAGGATAACGAGCTTTGTGCGCTCTTCACTACGAACACTGTGACAGGGCGTCTCTCCGTCTATTTTTAGTAATACCAGCAAAGCCGACACCAGCGCCGAAGGCATCATTGTAGCGAGCACTGTTTTCAATCGCTTATTGCTCTGGCCCACCATCAAATCTTGAAGTTCTTTTTTGAGCGCACTGTGGTCAAGCGCGGGAAACAAATCAAGCATGATTTCCACTGTGCCATTGCTCAACATCTCACCTATCGATTTACTCATGTTAAGCACTGTCGGACCACTGATACCAAAGTGAGTAAACAATAACTTTCCTTTGTGCGCTTTTTGTTTCACCCCATCCAGATACGGTGTGAGTTTTATATTATCAAGGGTGACACCTCCCAGCTTTTTTACCCACGAATCTTTAAGTGAGACAGGTACCAACGCAACGTCAGGAGCAACAATTGTATGTCCGAGTTTTTTCAGCCATTTGAAACCTTCTCCATTTGACCCCGTTTCTGGATACGACTTTCCTCCGGTAGCGACTACACATGATCGAGCACATAATTCAGTACCATCTTTGAGGGTGATAACAATATGTTCTGTAGCTTGATCGACAGTGATCCCCGCAACGGCAGCGTTTGCTTGCACCTGCACACCGTTCTCTTTCATGTATACAACAAGAACATCCCATACCGACTGGGCACTATTTGAAACAGGAAACACACGATCCTCCGCTTCGACTTTGGTCGCCATGCCTCGTCGATTAAAAAACTGCAACGCATCCCCTACGGCAAATTGAGAAAACGCAGAAAATAAAAATTTATCGTTTCCTTTGTATTTTGAAAGCATTGTACGGACATCAGGCTTGTTGTTGGTTACATTACATCGTCCTCCGCCCGTGATAAGAAGTTTCTTTCCTAATGTCGGATTTTTTTCTAAAAGTAAAACAGAACGGCCTCTCTCAGCCGACTTTCCTGCCGCCATCATCCCTGCGGGACCTCCACCGATTACGATGACGTCCCAGATTTTTTTATTGATATCTGATTTCATTTTTTCTTTGGTTTTGGAATCGGTACACTATCTGCCGTGACTTGAACAAGCATACACAGCCACCGTTGATCTTCTATCCTTCCTTCATCGATTCTCATATACGGCTTTGCCCCCGGATACGGCTCGCCTTCTTCGTAGTACTCTCCCAGCAATGCTTTGCCTGATTCCGTAATCTTGATAAATAGTTGATTATCGCATACCAACCCTACCACTTTTCCATCACAATACAATGCATACTCGCCAAACATTTTTCGAGTAGACACCGTAGA
Source organism: bacterium (assembly GCA_023246095.1). Lineage (GTDB taxonomy): Bacteria > Patescibacteriota > Patescibacteriia > JACQRZ01 > JACQRZ01 > JAHFJA01. The sequence goes on from JAHFJA010000015.1 coordinate 18,656, forward strand.
CAACAAAGAGAGCTGATCCACCAAATATTCAATTGTCGATGCTTTTGTTGCCATAAATGATGAATGACAACCGATGACGCTACTCCGTAACAACAACTGTTCCTGTCATCGAAGGGTGGAATTTGCAATGGTACGCAAAGGTACCTGCGGTATCAAAGGTGTAAGTATAGCTTTGGTCGGTATTTAATGTATCGCTTCCAAAACTTCCTGCGTCGTTTGTCACTGTATGGGGCGCCGCATCATTGTTGGTCCACACGACTGTGTCACCTTTCTTTATGGTTATTGTGGATTGACTAAATGAAAAATTTTGAATGCTTATCGTATGTGAACCAGCTGTAGATGATACTGGTGGTGGGGTAGGAATAGTTGCAGGAGCTGGGGTTGGTGCAGGAGCTGGTTCAGGCGTAACTACCGGAGCTGGCGTAACCGTAGAAGGAGGAGTAGGATTTTGATTCACAAAGAAAATTATTCCGCCCGCAATGATCACCACCGCGATTATGGCGATAACTATATTCTTATTGTTCATGCGTTTAAAAAATTATGTATTAACCCCTCTATAGTTTAGGTTCTGCGATGATCTCCGTCAACACATCCAAAATCTTCACCATCGCGTACACATCCAACCGACAATACTCAATCATATCCTTGTACAGTTGATCGCGCTGTTTCGCAGCCACAGCCGGATCTGTCACAATCGCCCAGCTCGCCGATGCCGTTCCCCCTTCTTGGATCGCAAGATTTTTATATGACAACGAAGGAACCAATACCGGCATGACCGCTTTCAAAGAGTTGCTTCCCCCGCACGCCGGATCGACGTACAGTTTTTTCTTAAAAATATCCATGAGGTCGTAGGTGCGTTCATTCACGTTGGCAAGCGTTTCCGCATATTCCGGATGCGCTAGCGCCATTTCATCATTGCGTCCATTCTCAAATTTTGCGTACCAAGAAATCACCGTCCCTTGCGTACCCATCACGCTTTTGAAATCTTCCAGCAACGCCGGCACCGGATCTTCAAATGTTTTCATCAAAAAATCATGTATCATCGGCGTGGCACCCGGAGCATCAATCACATACAACGAAAACTGAAATGGAATCTGCTGATACGGACGATACCCATCAAATGACGGCAACACATTCGAGTGCGTTTCGTAATCAAAAAAGTACAGCGGATACTCCAACCGATCGAGCTCTTCTTTGATTCCTTGCTTATCAACATGCAGTGCTGACGATTCTTTCTCTGGGGAAATCGGCACCTCCGCAAACAACACATGACGCGAACTTTCCGACAATGTATCGGCCCATAGCTTGATCCACTCGCAATTGCGCGGATCCTTGCAGGTACTCACCTGTTCCGGCTTCAAGACGTTTCCCCACCCGAACACCTGTTGTGCTTGTACCGCCAAGTCTCGAACCGATACCTTGCGCGCCTCGACCTCTTCTGAAATATCCTGATCAATAAACAACTCTTTGACATCGATCTCCCCCTTTCGCACATATTTATTATTGATATACGTCAAAAATACTTTGTTGATCTTCACCCCCGCCCGATCAAAACACATTTTTTGAAAGGTTGCATCATTATAGTGTTCATCGGAAATACTGGTCGACATCTTCACTTCATGCAGATCCCAGCCATCCCCGGAACGCACGAGGATATCCGCCCGGCACGAAAGATCATCAACGACGATCGTGGGCTGATACAACACCTTCGCATTACTTGCCAATGCACGCTGGGTATTTCTATATCCATCAAAGTTAAACCCCTGCACCGTAGCTCCACCGGGAAATAATTCATGCGCCTTTTCATCGACAAGATTTCCTTGATCAAACAATCGCTGTGTTGCGGTGTCAGTGGGCGGGACAAGTTCTTTGTGCATTTTCTCGAGCCAGAGACGGCACGGACAATCGAGATAGTGGACGAAGTTTGTTTTTGAGAGAAGCATACTAATATTCAAATTAATTAAAATTCTTATTTCATTTTTTACCGCTGAAAAACCAGAATATACTATTAGATAAAATCAATATCATCGTTTTTTTAACTCAATGACAACAAAAATTACACTGATAATAATTAATGAAATTTGAGTATATAATGCATAAAGATTAGATTTTCTATTTAGTCTGCCCATTTCTTCGAGCGCGCTATTAAGATTTTTAGCATTTTCATCTATTGGATTAAACAATAAAGAAAAACACGTACTTGTTATATTTCTACATATTTCGCCTTCCTTCATAAAATGAAAATGATCTATGATAATCTGTAGGCTACCAAACAGCATAGAAGCACCAAGAAATATGATTGCTAAAAAAGTATATGGCAAATCGACAGCTGAAGCTGTATAGATTCTAGTTGCACAAAGTCCAGCAAGTGCAAGAGCTACTTGCATCATAATTCCTGCTAATTTATCCAATTTACTATTAGCGGATTCGAATGCCCTTACTGCTTCATCTGCATATGCCTTCATTACAGTAGAAGTAAAGAAAGATTTTCTTTCAGATTCTTTTTGAACTCTTTCTCCATCATCGGTCATAATATATATTCTAGAATTATCTATTCTAATCTACCTTACAGTTGCTGTCCAGGCAATTAAATAACAAAACATGAGTCTACAACTCTCTAAACTAACACAAGTAATACACTGCCTAAATATACCCTCGCTCCTTCAGACTAACAAAATTATTTTGAGAAACTATCATGTGATCTATCACTGCAATACCTAATATTTTACCTGACTCGACCAATCGCCTGGTTGTCGCAATATCATCTTCCGACGGAGTCGGATCACCGGAAGGATGATTGTGAGCTACGACAACATGCGATGAACTATTTAATATCGCTTTTTTGAACACTTCACGTGGATGTACAAGACTTGCATTTAATGTTCCAACAGAGACATCATCAACAATCAAATTACTGCGAGTATCAAGACAGATAATCATGAAATGCTCTTTCT
>JAHFJA010000004.1:0-49363 GCA_023246095.1 bacterium
TCATGCTCATGCCATTGGGCGGAGCCTTTGCAAAACAGAAGGGGTTTACCCGCGGGATTATTTACGGCTCTTTCTTTTTGATTTTGTATTATGTGTTTTTGTTTCAAGCCGCGTCGCATTCGGGATTTTTATTTTTGGCAATGCTCGCGTTTGCTCTCCAAAAAACATTTTTTTGGCCGGGGTTTCATGGCGATTTTGTTTATTTTGGTCAGTCAAAAGAATGGGGCCGCGAGTTGGGAATCATGCAGATTGTTGGCTCGTTAGTCGTTATATTAGGTCCTATTTTTGGGGGGATCGCTATTGCCATGTTTGGTTTTAAAGTTCTTTTTATCATTGTGGTGGGGCTTATACTTGTTTCTAATATTCCACTGTTTATTACCAAGGAGACATTTGTTCCATCAAGGTTGTGTTATAAGGATTGCTACCGCGAGTTATTTTCAAAAGACTACCGGCGTCATTTGTTGGGGTATATGGGGTTTGGAGAAGAATTGATTTGGCAATTTGCCTGGCCTCTGTTTGCATACCTTGTCCTCGCAAATGTGGTTGAGCTGGGGTCTCTGGTTGCCGCCACAATTGTTGGTAGTAGCATAATGCTTTTGTATATTGGGCGCCTTATCGATAAAACAGATCGAAAAAAAATAATGAAAGTGGGAGTTGTATTTTATGTGTTCTCGTGGATTTGCCGCGTGTTTATGGTCTCTCCTTTTGGAATCCTCGCGAGCGATGTTTTTGCTCGAACCGTGCGTCATCCTGTTCAGTTACCACTCACTGCGGGGGTATACAAGCGAGCTACGGCGACAAAGCATATCATCAAAACGGTGGTTTTGTTTGAAATGGCACTTTCTGTCGGTAAAATAATCACCGCTGCTACACTTGCATTTGTATTTTATTTCTGGGGTCCACGATGGGATATCGCTTTCTCGCTGGGTGCGTTGCTTTCTTTGCTGTATCTCTTTCTTACTCACCGTTCGGAGAAGCATATATAGACCTTATTTGATAAAATTTTCTAGTACATACTATGAAATATCAAGACGAACCAGAAAAAGATAGCACGACGCCGTCTATCGTACCCATAGAGTACAAGGCATTTTTTGAGGATATTAAAAATCGGATTCGGGAAGCGAACTACTCTGCCCTCAAGGCAGTAAACAGTGAGCTGATCAGTCTCTACCAGGACATAGGTATGCGGATAGTTGAGACACAAGAACAAAAGGGTTGGGGTAAATTTGTCGTTGAAACGTTGGCAGCAGATTTACAAAAAGAATTCCCTGGAACGCAAGGATACTCATCTTCGAATATTTGGAGAATGAGGACCTTTTACCTTATGTATAAAGATGATGTAAAACTCGCGCCATTGGTGCGAGAAATTGGTTGGACGCACAACGTTCTCATTATGGAGAAATGTAAAGATGCTACAGAAAGAGAATTTTATGTGCGATATACGAAAAGATTTGGTTTAACAAAAAGGGTTCTCGTTCATCACATAGAGACAAAGACCTACGAACAGTATCTCCTAAATCAAACAAATTTTGACAAGACAGTACCAGTTTCAGTCCAACAGCACGCACATTTGGCGGTGAAAGATGAATATTCCTTTGACTTCTTGGGGCTATCAGAAGAATACACTGAGAAAGAATTGGAAACAGGTCTCATGAACAACATGCGGAAATTCCTCATTGAAATGGGAGGATATTTTTCTTTTGTTGGCAACCAATATCGCCTGGAAGTAGGTGGCGAAGATTTCTTTATCGATCTATTGTTGTATCACCGGAAATTAAAGTGCCTTGTTGTTATTGAGTTGAAGTCAGGAAAGTTCAAACCCGAGTATACGGGGCAGATAAATTTTTACTTATCAGTCCTGAATGACACTATGAAATTGGAAGATGAAAATCCAGCAATAGGAATTATTTTGTGCAAGGAAAAAAATCGAGTCGTTGCTGAATATGCCCTCAAAGACATGCAACAACCAATCGGTGTTTCGACATATCGATTCACCGATGTACTCACAGAAGAACTTAAGAAGTATTTACCTACCGGCGAAGAGATGATGCGCGGTATGGAAGGATGGGAATAATCATATGGCACATATTGCACAACGACGATTTGGACAAAACTTTCTTACTGATAAGAACATTGCAAAAAAGATTATTAAACAAGCCGAAATTGCTGATAATGAAACAGTTATTGAGATCGGGCCGGGGCAGGGGGCTATTACTGTTTTGTTGTCTGAAGTGGCTAAAAAGGTATTTGCTATCGAGCTGGATCGCAATTTGATTCAGGGGCTGGAGGCCTTGGCGGGCGTGCATAGGAACATTTCCATCATTCCAGGAGATGCACTCAAGTGCTATGAAGAGGTGGTAAGGCGCATAGGGAGGGATCCGTATCTTGTCGTTGCAAATATTCCTTACAACATTACCTCCGCAATTATTCGTACGATACTCACCACGACCCCTGTCGCGTCGAGGGTTGTTCTCATGGTGCAAAAAGAGGTAGCGCAGCGCATGGTATCAAAACCAGGAGATATGAATTTGTTGGCGTTGTCGGTACAACTATACGGCGATGTACGAAAGTGTTTTGATGTGGCACCCGGTTCATTTTCTCCGCAACCAAACGTGATGAGCGCGGTGATAGAAATCACTCCACACAAAAAAAATAATATTAGTGAAATGGATCCTGAAAAAATATTATCGATTGCACGCGGAGCATTTGCAAAAAAAAGGAAATTGCTCGCATCAAATTTAGCGGAGACGACATCTCACCCAAAGAGTGAAATTGTAGAAATACTAACGCGGTGCGCTATCCCTACTAACGCGCGCGCTCAAAATTTATCGGTGAAGCAATGGGCGCAACTTTGCGAAGAGTTAGAAAGCGACCGGACATAAATGAGTCTAACAACTGTGGATGAGTAAATAGTGCTCATCTTGCATTTTTGAAAAAATGCCTCACACAAAAATAGTTTTTCTTTTTGTTATAAGAATCAAACGCTAAATACATGAAGAGACATGATACAACGATGTTTCTGTCTTAATGCCCTATAAAAAAGCTTCAGAAAACGGTATAATAACAGTGTTAAAAACAGGCTATGAATCTCGAGCAAATATCAACACAAACAACACCACAAAATCCTCCGGGAAATGTCATCATGGGCATTATTATTTTTCTTGCGGTAATAGGTGCTGCAGTGGGTGGACTTTCGATCGTTCGTAACGTTCGGAGTCCATTTTTTGTTGGGGCCGGATCTACTGCTCCCGCAGCCATCGATACTACAGAGCAGGCGCAGGCTGCACAACGCGCGGAGAATCTCAAAACTCAAGATACGGACGGAGATGGCATTAGCGATTTTGATGAACTGTATACGTACAAAACAAGCCCTTATCTTAAAGACACGGATAGTGATGGGTTTGATGACAAAACAGAAATAGCTTCCGGCCATGATCCGAACTGTCCTGAGGGACAAAATTGTTCTCGTCAGGACTTGGCTGAAAAACCAACAGACGGTAAAACTCAAATAGGTTTGCCTGACGTGTTTAAGGGTATTCAAACAGGGAGCTCTATTGATCAAGCACTTACCGCTGGAGTGGATCTTACACCTGACCAGATTAGGACGCTTTTACGCCAAAAGGGGATGACAGACGATCAACTCAGTAAGTTTGATGACCAAACGCTCCTCCAGACATATAAAGACAGTATTGCCGAGGTGAAACAGAAGCAATCTGCTACTTCTACTACGGGCGTTACGACAATGCCAAGTACAGCGTCGACGCCACCATCATTACTCAATGCATCCACTATTCCAGTAGCTAGCCCCTCTGGCACGTCTGGAATAATTACTGATTACTCACAGCTTACTGCTCAACAGATACGCGATATGGCGATTTCATCGGGGCTTGTTACTAAGGAGCAACTTTCACAGATTGACGATGCTACATTGAAAGATTTGTTTATAAAATCTGTAAATACAGGCGCCACTCCATAGTATGAATTTTTACTTGTTTTTAAAAAAGTTTTTCACAATAACGATTGTAAGCCTTGTGGCTATTGTGTTTTTAATTGCTGGAACGGGAATTGGGAAGAGTGTGTATGCTCTGGGGTGGGATACATTCAACGTACCTGATTTGGCAAGTTCCTTTACGACAACTGCAGATACTGCAACAACAGGTCTAGCAGCGGTATCAATTCCTGTGGATGTTACAACAAGTATCCCTGACAAGATAGCTGATTTTTCAAAAATTGCTGCTGATATAGTCCAAGCTGCAACATATAAGAGTATTATGGGACTTGTTCGTTCATTTACAGCAAAAATGGTAGGCGATACCTTTGATTGGGTGCAGAAGGGCTTTCCTGGTGAAGGACCGGCTTTTTATACAACACCGTGGGATCAATGGATGCCCAATCTTTTTAATGATGCAGGGGGTTATTTCGTTGAAAGTCTTGTTGATGGATTTGTTCAAACGCAAAAGGAGGATGAGTTTACCAGCAGGACAAATGCGGATTTTAATACTCTTATGTTTGATGCAACACAATGTCAGCAGGGCTCAAATATTCTTAAAGAAACCTGTCTTGCACAAGATCCGCCTATGGATCCGTGTGTTCCTTATGAGAGTAAATTAAAGGAATGTCAGGCTATTCAAGTGAAAATTGATAACCTGAATAATCAGATAAATCTTTTTACTGAACAACAAGCAGCTCATCGTGATAATAGACGACAAGACCAACAAGGGGCTATATCTCCTGAAGCACAGCAATTTATGGATTCAGTGGTCTGTAAACCATCAGCAAGTCTGACATTGAAAATAGGTCTTGGCCTTTTTCCCGCTGCCGGTGCCGTCACACGACAACCAGTATGTAAAATTTCTGAGGCATATACTAATTGGAGCAGTCTCATTCAAAAAACAGGTACTGACATCAAATCTAGCAACTGGAGTACTTTAGGAAGTTTTTTTGACCCCAACTCTACGGATCTAGGGACGGCCTTCAACGCTCAGGTTGCTCAATACGATTATCAGTTACAAGCATCGCAACAGCAAGTTTCTCAACGCCAAGAAGCATCAAGCGAAGGAGGCTATAAATCAGTAGCAGAGACAGTTTCGGGTACAATTAAGACGCCAGGCTCGGTCGTAGGCAATGCAGTTGCAAAAGCCCTCGATGAAAGCGCAAAACCTAATCAACTCACGGGAAATCTTTTTGTTGATAGTCTTTCTGTTGTTTTGGAATCATTAACGGATACCTTGTATGGCAAGCTGACTGACACCTTTAAAAAAGGTATAGTTACTGCAAAAGCATGGAGCTTATACGGGTCTGATTATTTCAGTTTTAAGGGGGTTCAGGCGGCACAAAGGGGAGTAACAAAATTTGAGTCTACTGTGAAATTTATACAGCGAGATAATATAGATGTTACGAGTCGTCTATTATCAACAGAAACACCCGGGAACCCTGATGCTGGTACAATTGGTAAAGATTTGGCGATTGTATTGCAACAGCGCCTCACTCTTCATGATGCTATCGAAAAGGGATATATCAAAAAAAATGCGACATTTGGATTTGATTTTAATGACAAAGAACCAAGTGCAAAAGATGGCAATTTGCCATATAGATCGCTAGTGATCTTACGTAAATATCGGGTTGTTCCTGTGACATGGGAATTTGCTGCACTTTATATACACAATAAAAAAGGGGACGCATGTGGAACAGGAAAGAGTTGCACTATTGAAGACATGATTGATGCATTCGACAGGGTTGACGCGTCAGGAAACCCAACTTCTCCTTTTTATGGGCTCGTTGATCAAAATTGGGTGTTGAAATTACCACCGACACGGTGTGAGTTGGAAGGCTATGGCCCAACCAATATAGTAAGTACAGTCAATAGGGAATGTAAGTTTGATACTAACGGTGATGGTGTTGTCGATTGTAGTGGTAATGAGACGACTGGCAGTAATCTTCCTGATTTTGATGTACCTGTTCCTCAAGTTAGTCGTGATGAAACGTGTGTTGATGAGCAATCGTGTCTTGAAACTGATAGCAGTGGAAATTGTGTGCAGGGGAAATATGGCTACTGTATTCAAGAAAAGCAAACGTGGAATTTTAAAGCAGAGAGCTGTGAACCACAGTATACTTCTTGTCGTGTGTTTACGAATCAGGGCACAGGAAGTACTTTGTCAGTCCTTACAAAATCCATTAGTACCTTTACGGGAGGATCGTGTGATGCGCAAGCGGCAGGATGCCATTGGCTGAGTTCTGTAAAAAATGCAAATACCAATATCCCATGGTCCAGTGATGATAGTGCGAAGGAGTATTTGAATGCACAGGCCGAGACTATCGCATGCGATGCAAGCGGTGAGGGGTGCGAGGCGGTAACCAATACGACCCGCCCAAATGGTCAAGAATATTATAAAATTGCACCAGAGTCGTTGCACTGTAGTTTTGCTGATAAAGGATTTGAAAAACCTGCTTGTGAGCCTTATGCTACTCAATGTTTAGCAATCCATGAGAATTGCGAATTGTACACTTCTGCCACCGACAATACGAGTATGGCGGGGAAACACCCCCTTGGAATCAATGAGTGTAATGCTTCGTGTGTTGGGTTAGGAGTCTATAATCAAGCTGCAACGCAATTTGATCCCCTTGTTTTTGATGTACCGTTTATCGCTGAAAAGGCACAGCAATGCAGTGCAGCAGATGTCGGCTGTGAAGAATTTACGAATTTATCGAATGAGACAAAGGTCTATTATAAAGATGTTCAATCATGTGAAAAGACCCCCGCTGAACCCGAAACACCAACCCCGTTCTACAGTTGGTATGGTTCTGATACTACGGGGTTTAAGCTTGCTGTTATAAATATTAAACCAAACGCAAGTGGAGATCCTGCGTGTGGAAATGATCCGGCGACAGGTCAACCGTACCAGTGTGAATGTAGTAAGGGAATCTTTGATGCGCAAAGAGCGAATCCGCTGACGACAGGGTTCGCTTGCCGTGAATATATTAATAAAGCAGGTGCTGTCTCTTATCGATATTCCTCCAAGGTCGTTTATCAGACCGATGACTGCAGTCAGATGCGACGCTCAGCAAATGATGCTCCCTATAATTTCTCTCCATCGCATAGTATTTCATGTACTCCGCAAGCCGCAGGATGTCGTCTATTTGAGGGAACGAAATCAGGGAATACTGCCACCGTTCTTGTTACGGATTTTGAGGACGGTACGTTAAATGACTGGACGACAAATTCGGGATCAGGAATATCGCCTTCAACAGAGGCACCGTTCCTGAATGGAAAGAGTTTGAAAATCGTCGGATCGGGCGCGCAAAGAATTACTCACCCTATTACGCTTCATAATGGGTATACTTATGTTGTTTCTTTTGACATCATAGGAAGTGGAGCTGGGTCGGTGAGCGCTGGATTTGAATATGGTTCACCCTCGACAGTTTTGTCTATGGGAGATAATGCGACAACAGGAGATTGGAAACAGGTAACATTTTCATTGCCAAAAACGAACTTGCCGTCCGATAACGCTGACGCAACTCTTGTTATAAACGCTCCTTCTGGCACTACGTATATCGACAACGTCGTCGTACGTGAAGCGCAGGGGATCGTGTATGCTATTGCAAACAAACTAAACGTTGGCGCATGTCAGGCAGTTATTTCGCCGGATGGTGCGACTCTGGAAGAAAAGGCAGCGGCATTGGGTAGCCAGCTTAATTGTAAACTGTATACCGACACGGCCGGCAAGACACAGATATTAAAGGGAGTGGAACAACTGTGCCCTCTCGCTGTTGTAGGATGCAATGCATTTCATGTTATCCCTGCAAAAACAGGAGTCGCTGCCTATGATACGTATTTTGTCGCTGACCCGGCAAAGAAATGTGATGCATCTCAACAATCGTGTTCTGCATACGGGTTGCCAACAATGGATCCAAAGACCGGGCACACAAAGATATCATATGAAGGAGCTTCTATCCCCTCAGTGAGCAATACGTGTGCAGCAGGGTACGTAATCGCCCCTGATACTAAATGTTATCCAAGATCACGAGAGGTGTGGACTACGGAATATTACAAGATTAAGGATAAGGCCACAGATAAAGCCACTGCCGGTGCGAGTTGTACTCCCGAACAACAGGATTGCCAAGACTTTACTGACGGGTCAGGTGGGTCAGAAGGATCTCACCGCTATTTCAAAGATCCATTAAACAGAGTCTGTGTGTGGATGACGGGTACTGATCAAGCGAGTAGTGGATGGGTGGATAAAGATACCAAGGAACCGTGTGGTCCCGATACCACAATTAAACATGATCTTCCTGCTGGATATGCTGGGTTGTGTCCAGAAACTGAGGATTATTGTCGCCAAGTAACCGATCCAGAATGTGTGACTACCCATAACAATGTTACTAACACTGACAACAATAATTTGCGTTCGAATTACGGTTCTGGTGTCACGGGTGAAGGCAACTTCTGTACGCCAAAATATTACATCAAGGATAATCCTAAAGAATTTGAGGATGCTTCGGCTGAGGCATGTCGTGGTCAGGTCAATCCAGCGATTGGGTGTTTGTTGTTTAGTGATTCCAATAAAAACGGAGGAGTCAATACCTATGATTCTGTTGCGCATTACGATAGGTACGCTGCTACACAACAAAAACCTGTAGATTCGAGTCCTGCATTGACACCGTCATCGACCGGTAAAGATGCAAACGTCCTCTATAAAGTTGATCTTGATCGTCAGTGTAAAACATGGCTCGCCTGTACATCTTCGGTGCGTGTTTCTGATGGCGGTTCAGGAAAGGGACCTCAGGATATTTGTCTCCAACGAAAGCCATGTGATAAGTGGGGGAATACTGATGAGCCATGCCAGAATTTTGTTCCTGAGGCCGATCCTCGTTACCCTGTGAATCCTCTGGTATACGGCCTGTATCATAACGATGCTCACGATACGGCGATTGCGCGTACTTTATCGGGGATTGCGCGACCGAATTTTACTTTCAACCCTATTTTGGGTGAATTGCCTTTTACTGTCTTTGGTGGTCACGATAGCACCTTCTCTTGGAACCAGGTACTTGAGAATCCGGACCCTTTGAAAGATAATCGTCCAACCGCGTCATTAACTGGTCCGATGGGTGGCGTGGCGGACTTTAGTCTTTTGAATTCTTGTCGATTGTATCCCAAAGAAGATGCCCCTGTTGCGGACGGTCAGATGATGTATTGGAATTATGTTGATGAGAATGGAAAGACTATTGAACCGAAAGTCCCGGTCGATGCATGCTACTACAAAGATCAGAACCTTAATCGTCAACAAGGTTTGTATGGCTACTGTCTAGAACCTTACCCTCAGTATTATGATTCTGGTGTAATGGGTGGGCAATATAGTGCTACAAAAAATGTTAATGCAGGTTATCAAAATTATTGTCTTAACTGGTATCCTACCGGTTATATTTCCGGCCAATCCAGCGTGTTGGGGGGTGGTCATCCGATGTCAGCGTATAGTGGTGTAAAGCCATTATATTATTGTACTCAAAGCACAGGGGGAAAAAAAGGATTTGATTCAAATACCCCCGCATCGACTGAGATCATGACTGAGTACGCTGTGAAGACGCGAGACACTTCCATATTTCGATTTGCAAAATTTGGGGCTGAGATGCAACTTCGAGATACTAGTGGAGTTATATCCCTGTATAATGAAAATGTTGCTGAGGCTGCCACCGCTCAGTTTGAGGTACGTAATTTTTCAGGTGGACATGAGCTCGAAATTCCAACGTATCCTACTTCTAGTACATTGAGCAATCAGGTAGCATTAATCTTTACATTCCCTGAGAATAAGGATGCACAATATGCACATACCCTCACTTGCAATGTTGATACCAGCATGAAGGAAGGGATTGAAAATACATTGGGAATAGATCTTTATTTGGAAACCTCTACGACTAGTTACCGAGCGATCAATAATGTCCCTTATTATACATGTCCAGCAAAGTCAGACTGTCCTATAAAACCTGAAGCCCATCAACAGATATTGTTTTTGGCGGGGACTACTAAAACGGCAAACCCCTCCATTACTACCGGTACAGCAACATTACCTGTGACGTGTACTGTCGGAGGAGCACACATCACCACGCCTGGGTTGGAAGTGCCTATTCGCTTAATACCAAGCGCTCCTGCAAATTCGGTTGAAAATAGCGCAGTTATTACGGTTACCGATCAAGCAACGGGACAGAGTGCTATCTTAAAAAATACTACCTCAAGTTCCACTCCTGGTGTTATGACGGTGGGTAAGTTGTACCCAATGTATTTTAATAATTATAGTCTTTCTCCAGGAAGTTGGTTTGATGATGATGCTCACCGTCATGGGGGAATTATGAAAATTGATATCTCGAATGTACCCCCAGGTACTAGGGTCTCGTGTGATCTTCAAGACCGCAGTAGTAGTACCGATGCTAGAACGGATTTGTTTAACGCGCTCGGTTTAGATTGGTGGTTTCTTGTGCCAGATAATTCTAGAATGCCTAGTATAGAAGCTTCTTATAGAGGCAATTTCCAGTACGAAGGCAAATCGGCTATAGATTATGGCTTATTTTCTGCCCTGACGGATCTCTTCGGTCATGTTACTTTTAAAGTCGTTAATTTAAGTCTTCCGAGTACACCTTCAGGTAGGCATAAAATAACTCCACTTTATTGTTCTTTTGGGGAGACTCCTTATCATGAGTTTCAAGACTGGAGTCCTGACTATAGGGTACATAAAATCATGCGCACTGAATACTTCGATGTACAAACAGTCAGTCAAAGTATTGCACAAAACTCTACAGGCCTGCTGTCTTCTGCTATAGCAAGAGCTCAAGGTAAAATACACACCTTTGTTAATGGTCTTGCGCAGGTAAAGTCGTCTTTATTGGAGACTATCGCTTCGAGTCTCACGACTTATCGCATTGCGGGATTAGCTCCAACAGGAGACTATCAAGTAATCAAACCAGCGATCACGGTTTCGTCGCCAGCCATCAACTTTACTCTAGAGGAAGCACAGGCAGGTACACTGAAATCAGTAGTAGTTTCGTCTGACCCAATACCCCGCCCTAATATTGACCAATTTGCGTGGCGAGCGGTGGTTGATGCCAGTAAAACACCGCGGGTGTCTATTCAGGGTGGGTATACTTCTTCTTTATTTAGTATCACTAAAGATCATGGTAATTCGGGAGATAGCGTTGAAGTATCTATGCGCAAAGATATTTTAGGAGATCTTGCGCCGGGAACATACAGGGGGGCTGTAAAAGTGTATGCTGTGGCACCTATCGAAGGAACATCTGACGCGGCTACAGAACTTTCGTTGCCCGTGATACTTACTATACCCACAGAACGTACATCCTCTCCTATATCAATAGGTACAATCCCTCTCGAGTACTCTCCTACCGCATCAACGGTACAAGATACATTCGCTGCTGCGGTGACTTATGACGATATTGATCCAGCAATTAATAGCGGTCGTCTTGTTGTGCCGGTTACCAATCCACCAGCACTTAAAGATGCAACATCGCCGGTATACGCATCGAATACAGAAATAACCCTACATCTTCGTGCATTTGAGAGTATGTCCTCATTATGCCAAACTGCAGGGACTGCAATTCAGGCTCGACTTATATATAGTTATATTGGTGAAGGTATCTGGCACGCCATGCCGAGTGCCGAGTACACTGGTACGGGGGAGGTAAAAAGAGTCTTTAAACAAGGTAACTGTAGCGATATATTATTCAAGTTCGACAAAGAGAATACACAACTGTCTGGAGTGGGGGGTGGAATTCAATATTACTTTGTAATCGAGAATGTAAATAAAAATATTTCTGCACGCAGTGAAGTTTTTTACATTGACGTAAAGAATCCTGCAGAACTTTCAGGTAATATGACAGAGCAGGAAAGGCTTGATGCTTTGGAAGCAGATAAAACAAATCCTATCGGGTCGCGCCTTCGTGACGCCGCCTATGGTATTGGGGATACAAAATACGTTGCCAACGGTATTGCACAAGGTGCGTTGAGGTTATCTTCGTTGAAAACAAAAGATGAACGTCTGTTGGCTTATAAAAATTACCATTATGCGAATACGTACTGTACTACCAACTCAAGTGATAAAGGTTCATCTCAGAGTTGCGACACCACAGAGACACGAACAAGTTATGATTACGGAATTAAGGAAGTGACCTCTTCAAACGATCCTACTCAATATTGCGGGGAAGGGAAACCTTGCGAGACGATTAAGTGGCTTGCGCCAAAAGAGGAAACAAACAATACATCCGGCCCGCGTACTCGAATCGTAGAAAAAGGTCCTGATACTGGAGACGACATCTTGAAAGAACTCAGACTTAATACCGGTCAAGAGTCAGATTCAGTGACAAATCCTGTCTATGTCGAGACGGAAACACTGAATCCTGAGGAGATTAACCGTAAATTTCTTATTACTGATACTCAGTATACCCCTCAAGCATATCAGGGAAAGGTGAAAGTTATTGTGAAAAAAGTGCATACGTATCAGTTCACGAGTCATAGTTATGACAGCTGGCCAAATGAGGGCACGGGCAGTCACACGTATAGTAGTAATTCGAAGACGTGCGATACAACAAGTTGTGAAATAAGGGATTGTACTGACTACAATTCTTGCAAAGATAGCACTCAATCAAGTAATCTTGATCCACAAGGCTTTACAAGAGATGTATCTGCCACACTCGTCGTACGTCCGACAATGGTACTTCCTGATACAATTGATCTGGCTCCTGCGGATGTGGGGACAGCTCGTTCGGTGCTTGTTGATTCAAACCCAAAGACGACAGTCTACAACTGGCGTGCATATATCACAAAACAAGATCCGATTTTGCGCAGGGATAATGGCCAGTTTAATTGGTTAACGTTAAGCCCTACGGCAGGAATGTCGGGAACCAGTTTCTCTGTTTCCTTAAGTCCTGAAGCTGTGAGCTTTGCCATTCCGGGGGCAACGTATAATGCTGAAATTACTATAAACGCTACATCTCCAGTTGAAGGCAATACTTCCAGAATTGTGAAGGTAGTATTCAAAGCTCCATCTGCTAAAGAGGTGGTAAATATTGCAAATGTTGGAAGTGGCGGTGGTAGCTATACTCTTCCAAGCAGTTCATTTAGTATTCCGGAGCTTGCGGGAGAAAATTCAGTAATGGTCTTATTCTCAAAAACAGCAGATACGGCAGACACACGTCGCACTGCCATTGCAAATGATTTCGAAAGAGTGATTAATAAAGATGATATTGCCCAAATAAATTACACGATAGAACACCGAACACGTGCGACACTGCCCGGAACTAATTGGGCTAGTACTGATATCCAAGGGGCTTCATTGGAGTCTACTAATGGTGGTATAACTAATTTAGTCTGTACAAGATCACTTACTTCAAATAGTTGGTGGGATTTCGTTCCTATAGTGGGTGCTATTCGTCATCTGGGAGATTACTTTCAAGGCTGTGAAGGACCGGATTCTACTTTAAGCCCGTTACTATCAGCTTCGCAAGTAACAGATAGTTATCCGGATTATGTGGACGCTCTTCCTAATATTACACGACCTGTTATTGCAACGACGGAAAAAACAAATATGTATACGATGGTCCTTAACAGCGCTAATTCACAAGATGTTACTCCAGAGAATGCATTTGGTGCTCAATGTCATGGTAGAAAAGATAGCGATATTGGTCGCGATTTTGCCGTTATTGCTCCAAATTTTGATAGTAATGGTAATATTTTATCCTGGAATACGCGTTATTGTGACGATTCTGGAGGTAGCTCTGGAGACATTGGTGAAGGACAAAATAAATATGTCTTTGTAACGATAACGATCTACTTAAAGGATTACTGTACGAATATTGTTCAGGTAGTTAAGGATGATGGTACGTCAGTACCATGGCGTCAAAAAGTTATTGATGCCGAAAAGGATGCTGCCGGTGCCCCGCTGATTAATGATTTCAATTCGTCATCAAAGTTTATGTCACTTATTCCCCCGGTCGGTCGTCCTGAAAAATGGGGTAAGATCCCCATCATTAATGAAAATAATTCAGCAGTTGCCCATGCTCAGGCGCTAACGGTTGCTGCTGTAGATCCAGCGGTAGGTTCCATTTGTCTTGGCGGTCCAAAGACCGGTGCTAAGTGTACTACTAGTAATGATTGTGTAGGGGGTGGAAAATGTTTTGGATCGACAGCTTCTCCTGATAATGTTGATTCGGCATTGAATTGGTTGAAACAAGATTTTGCTAAGGGCTATAAGTGGTGGCAATGGAATCCCAAGGGCCAGCATTATGTTGAGAAGACAGGACCAGATACTCTTGCATATGAACGACCCCTCGTATATTGTGAAGGGGATTTTGGTACGGGAAGTTGTCTTATCTCACCTAAGATTCAGTCGATTGATACAAATAAGGTCCGTCAGAACAATATTGCACTTTCTACCCACCCCAATGGGAAGACAGTGGAGCTGAATTTTAATAGTATTATTGATGAACAACAAAAGCCATTGACGGAGATTAAAATAGAATGGGGCGATGGTCTAGGAGCACAGGTGCTGCGTTACACTGAGGACGACCGACCAATTGTTGGTGATGCGCCCCCTTATTCACAGCCCCGTGGTGAGCATCATTTTAGTCATACATATAACGATACCGCCATCGGAAAAGAGGTTTGCGTTACTGTTTGGGATAATTGGGGTGCCGGAAATAGAACATGTGCCATCGCGCCGTGAGTTATGTTAGATATACAAGACTGAAGTTTTTCAAACAAAAAATCTGCAACCGTCGATTGCAGATTTTTGTTCAAATAAGGGCGTGCGGGGAGGGTACTGGCAACGGGGGAACACTTGAGATCATCTTTGTGATTTGTTTGATGGTGTGATAATCTATCATTATCATAATTAAGTAACCAATATGGATACGCCACTCACAAAAGTGCCGTCATACGGAGTCACTAACGATGAGATCATGGATTTTCTTAAGGATAAGATGGTCACAAAGGAAGAATTGGGCCAAAAGTTAGAGGCCCAAGATCAGAAATTTGATCAAAAGATCGGTAAACTCAAACACGATCTCATGGATTATACTGACACACGGATGGAAAAGCTTCGTTTTGATATACAAGGAGACATTGTTACTCAATCTCGCAAAGAAGACGCTAAACTTATAACCCTTATAGAAATACTCAAAAATAATCGCATTATTTCCGAGCAAGACGCAAGTGCTCTATTGCGGATGGAACCGTTTCCTCGATTGAGGGAGTAGGGGCTATATATCCCCCCTGATATATTGTAGCGCTTCTTCTTTATTGATGATTTCTTTGTTCTTCAGAAGTGTTGCGGTGTGGATTTTTACTTCTTCTGTTTTTTTATCAATATGATCACGAAGATCGTGGTTTAGTTTGGCAAGGTCACTCCTAATTCCTGTAATGTCGTTCTTAACCCCCGCAAGGTCATTCTTTACTTCAGTAAGATCAGCTTTGATGACATTAACCTCCCCAGTAATCCTTTCGGTGAGTTTTTCTTCTACGTCTTTTAACTCAGCTTTCATGGCCATATTTTCAACCATAAAGACG
Organism: bacterium; assembly: GCA_023246095.1. Taxonomy (GTDB): domain Bacteria; phylum Patescibacteriota; class Patescibacteriia; order JACQRZ01; family JACQRZ01; genus JAHFJA01. Next base: position 15,563 of record JAHFJA010000004.1, read on the forward strand.
AGGAGCTCTCGCTCATCTTCAAACTGCATTTCATGTCCGTCGCGGTTCGCTTTTATCATAGGATATAGTACAAAAAGTATATCAGACTGTTTTTGGGCTGTCCAAGATAATTACCAACATTACCGCACATTGTACCCATTCCCGTACCTTGGTATACTATAGACATCTTTAATCGCTTCGAAATGAAGGCAAAAGCGGTACTTAAACGTCTCTCTCGTTCTCTGTTTTCACACTGGCTGGTGCTGGGGGTGTTTTTTGTCATTGGCGTGGGGGTGTTTACTCTCACGCAAGGAGATGCGCACGCGGTGGGGATACTGGAAACAGGGTTTACGTGGGGGGTTGCCAAACCGACTGCGGTGGTGATTGGTGTTATTGGTACGGTTATATCAAGTATGGTGGGTATCATGTTGATCCTGGTCATCAAAGCCTTGGTGTTTTTTGCTAAATATAATGATTTCATTTCATCGCCGGCTGTTACATTGGGGTGGATTGTGATGCGCGACATGGCGAACATGTTTTTTGTGTTTATTCTGTTAGCTATTGCTATCGGTACAATTTTGCAGCAAGAGAAATATAGTTATCGAACACTTTTGCCAGGTTTTATCATGGCGGCTATTTTGGTGAATTTTTCTAAGACGATTGCTGGTTTTATCATTGATATTTCGCAAGTGGTCATGAACACCTTTGTTGCGGCATTTGCAACAGCAGGAGGAGGAAACTTTTCGGTTCTTCTTGGTATACCGAAATATATGTCATTGGTGGCGGGGGGAGATATCGGTACGGTGGCAAATTCGGCGGGTGCGTTAATATTGGCGACGATCTTTAGTATTATTTCTTTGATTGTCGTGGGAATGATGACGATGATGCTGGTTATGCGCATTGTCGGTTTGTGGTTTTTGGTAATACTCTCACCATGGGCATTCATGCTGAACTTGATTCCACGAGGACAAAGCTATGCAAAAAAATGGTGGGATAGTTTTACTAACCTTGTATTGCTCGGACCGGTTATGGCGTTTTTCTTATGGGTTTCGTTGGCAGTCGTTGCGCAACTTAATCCTGGGGTGACTGATGTGAAAAATACTTCAACGGCAGGACTCGCAGGGAACATTGAAGAGTCACCTGATTCTGCTACTCTGCAAGTCGCGGGCACAGAAATTGGAACGTTTCAGGGAATTGTCGGGTATTTGCTCGGTATCGGAATGCTTATCGGGACGATTGCGGCGGCGTCAGAACTCGGTGCTGGGGGAGGTAAGTTTGCAGGGCAGATTACGGGATCAATTACAAAAATGGCAAACGGAGCAGTGGGAAGATTTTCAGGTGCAGGTTTGGCTGGGGCTGGATTTAAAGGGGGAACGAAATTTGCTGGTGAAGTACTGACAGGAAAGAAGGGGCCATTAAAGCCAGCTCGTGACAATATTGCATCCCGACTGGCGGTGGGACAAGAGAAAATGGCGTCTAAGATAGCGGGAACCGGAGCTGCCGGTAAATTCTTGATGGGTGGACGAGCGGCAGAACTTGATCGTCAGAATATAATCTCAGCTGAAAAGGAAAAGCAGCTCAAAACGAAAATCGACCGCGAGATGACGAGTGATTTTAAAAAATTATCTGCGGACGACTATGATACAATTCTCAAAAATAATAAAGAACCAAGATCTAGACGTATTGCCGCAATGCAACAGCTCGCTGATAAAGGAAAACTTACTGGTAGTGCCGATCACCTGTCTTTGGTAGATGATCTTAGTAAAGATTTGAAAGGTACTGAAATGGGAAAGAAATTTGAGGAAACATTACGTACTAAAAATTGGGATGCAGCATTTGCTAATCAGTACGTGAAAGAAAATGCAGCTGGAATAGAAGAAGTAAATATCGATAAACTATTGGAGCATTTATATGATGGAAAAATCAATTTAAGTCAGCTGACTCAAGATCAACGGGAAAAAATCAAAGACAAGGATCCCAACTTTATCAATACGATGATTGAAAAATCAGGTGGAGATGCCCAAAAGCTGGGCAAGGGTTTGGGGTCTATGAGCTCGGAATCTGTTGAGTATTTTAAGAAAAATGGTCTTAATGATGCAATGCTTCAAGGTCTGGGAGGAGATCAACTGCGTGAGATACACAAAAAAGGACTCATTAATGCAGGTACGCGCAATAAACACACCTATACTACCGCTACAGGAACACTCGATGAGGAAAAAATCATTGCTGATGCGATAAAAGACCCTAATTTGTTGAGCAGTATGCAGACTGAGATGACGGATAAATTGATACTTCAGAACCCTGCCATTGTGGAACGTATTGTGTCACAAGTTGATGATCCAGGACAAATAAAGAAGATATTTGGCAATCTCTCTGACGAAACAAAAACAAAGCTTGCTGCTGGAACAACTGTTACCAACACTGCGGGGTTAGCTCGTGCGCATAAAGAAGCAATGGTTGATGCGGGGGTAGCGGGGCATCACTTGTTGAAATTTACGAATACAACTACTGGCAATGTTGATTATTCTGGTATAATGAAAGATGCAAAAAATAAGGATAAAGTAAGAAACCAGATATATACTGATGGTAATGGCGCGTTGGGTAGTACTGAATTTGTCACAGAGCTTATGAGTGATAAAGGCACTCTTCCAAAAGAAAATGATATAAAGAATATGGATCCTGATGAGAAGCAATCCCTTCAGGGAACTCTACAAGGGTTACTCGCTACTTCATCGGATCCAGTGGTGAGGGAAAATGCGCAAAAAACGTTGGGGAAGGTTTCGCAAAATTTGATGTATAACGATGTGTCTGGGGCACCGCAGACTGTCTTTGGTAATGATGCAGACCTGACCAAGTACTTATCAAGCGCACATGCTGCAGATTTGAAAGAGGTGAAAAACTTACCTGCAGCTCAGTATAATACAGTATTTGATACAATAGCTCGAAAATGGGACATAAATGAAATTAAGAAGCTAGGTGACGAAAATCGGACATTGGCAGAAGCAGTGGTGAGTCATATGGAACCAATACGTAATGGGGGTTATAAAGAAGGGAATTTCAGCGATAAAAGCTGGGAAAAGATTATGCACTTATTACCATGACGCCTCTTTGGATTATATTTTAGTCTATGTACTCATCCATCTCTCAAATCCCTTTGCTTATTCGCGATCGACGTTATATACCAGCGATCGATGACCTCCATGCTGTTTTTTTGGAACAGATGTCTCTATCTCAAAAGCAATATGTTACGGTACGTGATATGGAAGATTCAGTATTGCTTGGATCGGTCTTACTTGTTGATATACCATTGCATTTGCGTGATTCAGGTATACCTGAAACATTGATTGATGATATCACTCGTCTGTTGGTCTCTCATTATTTTATTTTGTTTCAAGATTTTCTGGGTGATATGGGCACAATGATGACGTCTCTGGGAATAAACAAAGAAGATGTTGTAACTTATATTCATGAAGTTCTTGTGCCCCACAAGGTACTTTCTTCTTTTATTATTGATTATTTTCCTGAAGCAAGTTTGATAGGTCTTCCAAAGGAGACTATATACACATGTATTGATACGCTTCTTGATCTCGTAAATCAGCAAGCAACATCGTCAATGGTCCAGATGCATATGGAAACAGCATTGGCAGGTCAGCTATCAGGAGAAGAACGTATGTACGTTATCAAAACTATACAGGATGACATTCAGGCAGGGGAATTGGTTCCTCAGTGGGCATGGTATTACAAAACCTTGGCAGATAATGTACTCAATACGTCGGTGGCATTGTATGATCAGCCGCTATTGCCTATCGTTCGTGAAATTGATAAACAAGAAGTTCTTTCTACACAAGTCAAAGAATATTGGTATCTTTGTAAGTTTTCTCATCTTAACATTGAGGCGCAGAAACGTATCGTATCTCCGGAATGGAAACAGGCAATCAAGGAGTATGAAGAGCAATCGGGGTATATTATCTATCCTTTAATAATCTCTTATGCTTTCGAAGAATATACATTGGAAAAAATAGTATCCATACTCAAACAGAAATATTCTTTGGGAGTTGAAGACGCAAGTATGGTGCAAAAAAAGATTATAGAATTGATGAGCGGTATCTCTACGTCAATGCTCACCCCACTCTTCTCTGTTTCTTCGCCTGTCTCTACTGTCGTTCCCGAAACCACTACAAACGCGGCTGTTGAAACACCAGCCGTCAATACTGAAGTCAAAGATACAAATGAAGGAAAACTTCCGATGATGGAGGAATCCAAAAAGCCGGTTATCCCTGCCATTGATTACGATGCAATTGTTGAGCGGATTATCAAAGATACCGCACTTATCATAGAAGACCCTGCGGTATTAACGAAAGTTCGTGCGATTTTGTTGACGCGTCTTCGAGGTATTCGTGACGGAATTGATACACGAGAATCATTACGTGAATTCTTTACAAAATTGGGAAGCAAGATTGATCCTCAAATGTCAGTTGTTGTTTCAAAGGAAGCCAATAAATATGCTGATGCGATCGCGGCAGGTAATGTGCCGGAGTTTGCAATAGTAAAACCGCCCGTGGTTGTTGAAGAACCAAAACCTCTAACTGATAATCCTGCGCTTACTCAACCGGCTACTGTTACTGCCACAATGTTAGAGAACCAGTCGACAACACAACCCATTCCACAAAAAATCTCAAGCCCAATAAGCGGACGTTCTCGGACGCAAAATCACCCTCAGTTCGGAGTTTCAGGGCGAACTCAGCCCATTGCTGGAAAAACTTCTGCGCCCGAACCATCAAAGACTCGTTTTGCCATAGAAGAGGTGGAAGGGGTACCGATGATTGTCGAGAAATCCGTATCGGCAATGATGAAGCCTCAAGGAATTCCCGTAGCGACCAAACCAATGTCAGCACCGCAACGTCCAATACCGACAAATACGGGTTCTGTTCCTGCCAATCTGCCATTGGCGCCGACCATTCAGAATCAGACTCGTCCTATTGCGATCCGTCAGGGTGGAACGCCGTCTCCTCATAAAGTAAATTTGACTGACGTAAAAATGGCAGCCCCACGTTTGATGGATCCTGTCGATGAGTTACGTGCTTTTACAATCAAAGATTTTCGACGATTGTCAGTTGACCCGCTCGCCGCAATTAGGAATGTGTATCAAAAAATAAAGCTTCTTGAGAAGGATTCGGCAAGCAGGAAAGTTGCGGGCATCAACGCCTGGAAGGCCAATGAAGTGAGCGCGCTGTATACCGCGATCGGTCAGGAGAGTTTTGGGGCAGGAAAGAGGATACAAGATATCATCGCGACGCGCACTCAGCAAGGGAGACCAACACTGACAGAACCAGAATTTGACGCTCTGATGGAACTCAACGAGATGATGCGTTTTTGATCGTTTTTTTTGACTTTTTTATGGCTTGTTTCATAATGAAAGGAGTTAACTATCCTATATGCAAGAAGAGCAAACAACACTAGAAAGTGTAAAAAATGAATTGTTAGAGGCTATCAATGGATATGCTGATAAAATTGAGGTGCGCCTTATTGGGGTAGAGGGTGCGGTAAATCGACTCGATGATCGACTAACAGGGGTAGAGGGTGCGGTAAATCGTCTAGATGTGCGGTTGACGGGAGTTGAAGGTGCAGTAGATCGACTAGGTGTGCGGTTAACGAGGGTAGAATCTTTAATGGTGACTAAAGATTATTTGGATGACAAGATGGCTGATCTTCGCGGAGATGTACTAACGGTACTCCGTAAAGAAGATACAAGACTTACTCGCCTTGTGGAAAAGCTTCGTGAAAAGAATCTTTTTGATGAGCATGATGTTGAGGAGCTTCTGCGTCTCCAACCTCTTGTCCCTATCCCAAATTAGTGGGAGAAAAAGTAGACTCAGAGATCCCCGCTTAGGGGATTTTTTAATATTAAAAGTTTTGTCATATACTTTGCTCATGTGATATACTACCATTGTACGATATGGAAAAGTTCACCGTCCCACAATTTATTGAAAATGAAGATAAGATCATCTCTTTTTTGAGCGTACGGCAGTTTCTCATTATGGGGGGCTCGTTTGCTTTGATATTTGTTTGCTATAAGCTGTTCAGTACTATTCCATTTTTGCTGGCGGCGTTGATTCTTGGTGGCGGTGGCGGTGTACTGGCTTTTTATAAGGTTAATGGTCAGCCGTTTCATCTTTTTCTTTTGAACGTTTTTCAGACCAATCGGCGTCCTATGTTGCGTATTTGGAAGAAAGAGGTTTCAAAAAAAGAATGGGAGGCGGAAGAGAGGGGGATCCATGAACAACAAATGAGGGAGGAACGTGAACGTCTGGCAGGACTTCGGCCTGAAAGACATGAATTATCAGCCCGTCGCCTTTCAGAGCTTTCACTTATTGTTGATACCGGAGGTGCGTATCAGGGTGATACCGCAGACGGCAAAGAATTGTTTTAAAATACTATGGCAACTATCAAAAATATTCTCGAAAAATCTCCTCATGCCGGCCCTAATACTCCGTCCACACAGAAGTATTTACCGATGGCGGAAATGCGTGATGGAACGGTTATTATGCGCGACGGCACTCTTCGCGCAGTTTTACTTGTCTCATCAATGAACTTTGCGCTTAAATCAGAGGAGGAACAGGAAGCAACCATTCAGGGGTATATGTCATTTCTTAACTCAGTTGATTTCCCTTTGCAAATTGTTGTGCAGTCACGCAAACTTGATATTGGTAAGTATCTGTCTGACTTTGAACATAAAGAAAAAGAGCAGACAAATGAACTGTTGCGCCTTCAGATGAGGGATTATCGGGCTTTTGTCGCTGAACTGGTAGAACTTGCGGAGATTACCAGTAAAAAGTTTTTTATTACGATTCCTTATGATCCTGTTGCTGACGGAAAGAGGGGCTTTATGCATCAGGTCAAATCGTTGATTTCGTTTGGGTCGTCACTGTCTTTGAGCCATCAGGAGTTTGCTGATCGTAAGCATATCCTTGATCAGCGGGTGGGCAATGTTTTGAACGGACTCTTAAGTATGGGACTGAACGCAGCACGCCTTGAGACACAGGATTTGATTGAACTGTATTATAATACATACAACCCTGACATTTCGGCACGTGAAAAAATGGTGAATGTGTCTGAGATTCAAGTTTCTTCATAATATTTTTTATGGCATTTCAACCTATACGACCTACAACGACTCATGGTCTCACGCCTGCTGAGTTGGAGAAGCAAAGAATTGCGGCCGTTCATAATCAGGATGAAAGGACTGCTATTGCAGAGGAGTTGCGATATCGAAAAGGACTGAGAAATATTTGGGATCTTATCGCGCCGGCTGCGTTTGAAGTCCAATCGAATTATGTACGAGTGGGAAGTGCATATGCTCGAACACTTTTTGTAGTAGGATATCCTCGATACCTCAGCGTCGGATGGTTTGCCGCGATTATTAACTATAGTGCCACGTTTGATATTGCGTTGCATTTTTCACCGATGCCCGCGCAATTTATTTTAAAACAATTGAAAGATAAGGTGGGACGTCTCGAGGCAGAAATCGCGATGGGCGAAGAAAAAGGGAAGGCGCGCGACCCGATGGCACAGACGGCTATTGCCGACGTAGAAAAATTGCGTGATGATTTGACGCAAGGCACTGAGCATTTTTTCTCAGTGGGCATGTATATGACGTTGTATGGGTCATCGCTGGATGAACTCAACAAGCTGACGGAGGACATGGAAGGGCTGTACGCCTCGAAATTGGTATATACCAAGCGTGTGCTGTATCAGGCAGAACAAGGATTTAATTCAACGATCCCCGTTGGTGCGGATGAATTGCAAATACCGTTTAACATGAATACGTCACCGGCTGCAGCGAGTTTTCCGTTTGTGTCGTCTGATCTGACTTCAGATACGGGGATTATGTACGGAGTAAACCGACATAACAATAGTTTGATAATATTTGATCGTTTCTCGATGCCTAACGCCAACTCGGTGGTGTTCGCAACATCCGGTGCAGGAAAATCGTATGCAATTAAATTGGAAGTGTTGCGTTCGATGATGGTGGGGACTGATGTTATTGTTATTGATCCTGAACGCGAGTACCAGCATTTGTGTGAAGCAGTAGGGGGGACCTATATCAATATTTCACTTTCATCAACAGCACGCATTAATCCGTTTGATCTTCCTCGTCCGGTAGGTGATTCAGTTTCTACCGCTGACATTATCCGAAGTGCGGTTATTACGTTGAAAGGATTGTTCCGATTGATGTTAGGCGTATTTACTCCTCAGGAGGATTCAATCGTTGACCGTGCGTTGATTGAAACATACGCGAAGAAAGATATTACGGCCGATACGGATTTGCGTAAGGGAGTGGAACCGCCGACAATGAGCGATTTTCAGGATATTTTGGAAGGGATGGAGGGAGGTGCAACGCTGGTTGAAAAATTGAAAAAGTATACTGAAGGAACGTTTTCCGGTCTTTTGAACAAGCCAACAAACGTTGACATGAAAAATCAGCTTGTCGTATTTTCTGTTCGTGATTTGGAAGATGAACTGCGTCCAATGGCAATTTATGCAGTGGTTAACTATATTTGGAACGTTGTCCGATCAGAATTAAAAAAACGTATTCTTGTCATTGATGAAGCGTGGTGGTTGATGCAACATGAGGATTCGGCGAAATTTATTTATGCGCTTGCGAAACGATGTCGTAAATATTATTTGGGATTAACGACTATCACTCAGGATGTTAATGACTTTTTGGGATCGCAATACGGGCAGGCAATTTTGACCAACTCGTCGATACAGTTACTGCTTAAGCAGTCACCCGCATCAATCGATCTTATTCAAAAAACATTCTTGCTAACTGAAGGGGAGAAATATCTTTTGTTGGAGTCGGCACCGGGAGAAGGAATTTTCTTTGCTGGACAGAAGCACGCCGCAATCAAAGTGGTGGCATCGTATGCAGAAGATCAGCTGATTACGACTGATCCTCGTCAGTTGCTTGAGATCGAGGCAGCCAAAGAAGAATTTGCAGAAGAAAAAGGTTTATCATAATATAGAGACATATGTATATGACCAATCGGGTAAAATTATTACTTTTTGCAGGAGGTGCTGTTATTATTATCGCCGGAGCTGCGTATGGGATAAGTACGTTTATGTCACGAAGTACGCCAACACCTGTCGTATCTACTCCGGCAACAGTTGTCGATAATACTACTACCCCAACAACGACTCCTGCCGTAACAAATCAGAATGCCATTACGTCAGCTGCTGCTGTTGAAGCGAAAAAACCGGCGCCTGCATTGAAGTCCTCGGAATCGATGCTTATCTCTATTGCACTGCCATTTGTAGAGCGGATGGGGAGTTATTCTAATCAAGGGGGGTCGGGAAATCTTGAGATGCTTTTGCCCTTCATGACATCATCAATGAAGCAGTGGGCGCAAGGGAGGATTGATGCCGCAAAGACAGCCGGGTATCAGCCTATTTACTCAGGCACTTCAACGTCAGTTCTTTCCTATCATGTTACAGCTGTGAACACGAATGATGCGCAATTACAAATGACAACACAACGCAAAGAGTCCGTCGGTGCGGCCACCAATTCAAAGATATATAATCAAGATGTCGATGTAAGAATGTTGAAGGAGGCGGGGGTATGGCTGGTTGACTCGGTAGATTGGAAATAGGATTGTGTCGGTGTTATTGCGTGCGGCCCGGCGCATTGAGAATATTTGTTTTGATGTTATTTTTCCCCGGCAATGCGCATTGTGTGACGATGAAGGATCACTTTTATGTACGGGGTGCAAGCGAGACTTAACGGTTTGGCCTGAAGGGTTGTGTGCTTGGTGTAGTTCGGTGGATAATGGCAGTAATATTTGTGATGAGTGTGCTCCTCAATGGGGAATACAGGGGCTATGGATCGGGTATCGTTACGACGACGAGAAAGTTGCTTCTCTTGTTCATTCTTTAAAGTTTCAATATCAGGAAAGTTTAGGAGATGATATGGGTTTACTTCTTTCTCAGCAAATTGCTCGTTTACCGTCAGAGATTGAATCAATTATACCTATCCCGTTGGACAGAAAGAGAAAAAAGGAACGCGGATTCAACCAGGCGTATTGTATTGCAAAAGCGATGACTATACGATGTGGCGTGGCTGTAAATGAACGTTTACTTTTTCGTACTATTTCACGTGCTCCCCAGGCAACGCTTGACGCAGTATCTCGTGAAAAAAATATTCAAGGAGTGTATCAAGTTCGTGCGAGTGATAATATGCCGCGTTGTGTATTGCTTATTGACGATGTTACCACGACAGGGTCGACATTGCGTGAAGCAGCCAGTATTCTGCGCGAGGCAGGGGTCTCACATATTTATGCCTTGGTGTTTGCTCATGGAACGCCTCCTGAAAATATAAATAAAACTTCGTAAAGCTCTAATGGCCGTTGACGATATATCAGAGGAATGGTATCGTATTTCAAGGACCTGGAGAGGTGGCTGAGCGGCTTAAAGCGGCACCCTGCTAAGGTGTTGGGGGTCAAAAGCTCCTCGAGAGTTCGAATCTCTCCCTCTCCGCCAGAGAAATTAGTGGAGTTTAGTACCCTGGCGGGTATCTCCGATCTGTACCATGCAAAAACAGAATACAATCATACAGTGGACGTTCCCTGAATATGAGATACCTCATCGCACTACGACGTGGTATGTTGTTGCGGGCTTGGTTGTTGGTCTGTTGGTCGTTTGGAGTATCTCCCAGCAAAATTATACGTTTCCGCTCCTTATCATCATGATGACGATCATCTTGTTTGCGCACACATTGCAAGCACCACTCACCCTTAATTGCCGCATTTCATCCGATGGAATTCAGCTTGGCGACACGATGTATTTGTTTGGTGATATCGAATCATTTTGGGTTGTAGGAACAGCGGTTGGAGAAGTGCTGTACTTTCAGTCGCGTCGCGGAATGAAACGTATCACAAAAGTGCCGTTGCAGACGCAAAGTTCAGCTCATGTGAGAGATTATTTACTCCAATATGTGGAGGAAAACGATGAGTACACCAATGAGCCGTTGGGAGATTGGCTTACACGAAGACTCCGCTTGTAGTATGTATATCGAGCTCTTGTAGTTCAATGGATAGAACGCGAGTTTGCGGAACTCGTGATCAAGGTTCAACTCCTTGCGAGAGCACCAGAGAAAATCATCCTTCACGGGATGGTTTTTTGTTTCATGTGTGTTATTTTGATAGAATAACAAAGTATGAATAATTTTGAGCAACAACAGAATTCTGAGACAGACATCGAAAGACTTCATGAAGGGGATGTGTCGCCAGAACAATCAAGAGAAGCAATTATTCGAGATATCGTTGTCCAAAAACAATCAGTGGATTCGTTTGTCGAATCCAACTTTAACACAGTACAAGATATTCTTGTTTTGCTTGAAAAGCCTGTGAAGAGTGAACAAGGTCGCTCAAAAGAGCGGATTATAAAAGATCCCAGGAAAGTTTTACAAAGCATTCAAGAGGACATTTCAATAACAAAAAATTTCAGCATTGATGATATTGCAAAGGTATTGATTACTTCTGGGATGGCGACAGGGCTACTACAGTCATGGCTGGAGAGCAATAAAGACGTCGTTCAATCTCTTGGCTCTAGTGTAGAACAATCAAAGAATCAAGAGGATGAGTTAAAGTTACAATTGATGCGCGAAGAGGGTAAAAATTTTTTAATAAAATATTTCCGTGAAAAGCAGAGGGAGGAAATGAGTATGCGTTTCAACGAAATGTCTAAACATTCCGCTGAGCTTTATAATGAATTAGAAGAACGAAAAACGCTGGGAGAGTATATCATAGAACCTGGAATTAAGGAGGTGAATTCACGACGACAAGAGCTTGCCCTTAATTCAATTGAACAACTATTTAAACTTGTCGTAGAAAAAAAAGAACAAATGCAAGGAGTACTTACTTCTCCCGAAGTTAAAAAGCAACTCAACGAAGATTTGATTGCGCAAAAAGTATTACCAGAATTAGATAAACTAGAAAATGAGGGTAAGATAACCCTCTCAGAAAGAGAAGAGTATCTTGTTTTGCTAAAAGGACAATTGGAGCAAGGTAATCAAGCAGAGTGGAGTGACCCTATCGAAAAGAAAGAGGCGATTGATATGCGAAGGAGACGAATGAATACCATTAGTTCTGATTTAAGAAATATTGGTGACCATGTGAGTAGTAGAAATAACGATGCTGCAGATAACAGCTATGACAAAATTGTTGATCTTTTATTGAGAGAGGAAGCAAGAGAAAAAATTGAAATATTAAGCGATACAATTAACAACATCTCAACTCCAGAGTTTCAAGAAAAAATATCTATAATAACTGAAAAAATAGTGTATCCTGATGCACCGCATTCACGATTTAAAGACGATGAAAACATCCTAGATTTGAATAGAGTACCTATTGTTGTGTTAAACAAACTTAAGGGTCTAGAGCGCTGGCCGATCGTCAAAAAATTTGCAACGACTTCTGGTGTGATCTCAAAAGAAACATTCGAAAACGTAGAAGAGATATTTATCCAAAGGATGTGCGATGAACAGCTTTTCCCGGGTGGTAGTGAATCCTTTGAGGGGACTTCAGCTGCGCAAAAAATGGGTGATTTGGGAAATCCGAAAGCGCTCCCTTTTATGTTGCAGCACATAGAAGCGACCGGATCAGGACATACAAATAACGCGGTCGTCTATGCAATGGAATATATATTGAAGGAATGTAACCCGGAATCACTGCAAACAATGCTTGATGGACTACCAAAAAATAAACGTTCATTACTAGAGGTCCTTGGTGATGAGAATTCTTATATGACTCGTTTTGGAAGGATGAATTCGCGATACTCTATTTGTTACTTGCTTCAAAATGGTGATCTCACCATAGCAAAGGAATTGTTGACTAAAATTTTGGAAGATGGAGGAGATCTCGATCAAAAACAATTAAGAGGATTTTATCTTGATCATACTGAAGCAGTACAGGAGGCTATGCAACCTCTTTTAAAGCAAAGACGAGAGGTGGAGCACGTCATGATTGATAGTAAACAGGCATTCTGGACACAATTTGATGATAAGTTATTAGCAGCACTAGTAAATCCAAAGTACGGAGACAGTGGTTCATTTCCAAAAAGAATTGCGCAAGAAGGATTAGGAATTACCGACGAAGCTATGCTGTTCCAATTGGATAGTATTCTTGAAACCAAGACATTTAAACGAAGTGGATTTGAGAGAGAGGCATTTTTAGATGGTTTACTATTACTTAACTCAAAAGAAGATGGTAAGGCAGTAATGGAAACACTGTTGAGTGCATACCGTGGTGCTGGAGAAGACCCAAAACGTATGCGACGAATATTCCAACTACTCTCGACTCTTGATGGTTTTGGTGAGTACGGCTTTGTCGTCCCAAGCCAAGAGGATGTTAAGCGCGTAGAGGATGACATGGAAATTTTTAATGTGAGAAACCAATCAGGAAAAATTACTGATAAAGGAGAGCGAAAGAAGATAAAAGACGCGATTAAAACGCGAGAAATGGAATTACAGAATCTGACAGGTCTGAATGGAATTGAAAAAGTTATGACCCAACAGGTTGTCGAAGCGGCGTGTAGAAAACTTGAATTACCAATAGAATATAAACAAAAGATTTCAGATAATCTAGACGCTTTACTAAAAAGTGGTGTTTTTGAAATTGTTCCTTCGCTAGCGGGCAAATATGAGGCAAAAAAAGAAGAGAGCGTTAAACAGTTATTAAAAGTGGTCACTAAACATATTATTGCAGGTGATTTTGTTACATGGCGCTATTCCCATGAACAAAGCGCGACTCAACTGGCAGATCTTTCAGATGAACAAAAGGAATTTTGGAAGAAAAATCTTGATCCTATCTCTATTAATTTTGAACTTACGGAAGATGAGAGTACAAGACGTGCTGATGAATTGAAAGCGGCGCAAGAAATAATGAGAAATGCGAAAGAACATATTCTAGACTCACAACCTCACTTTGATTTTTCTCATACTCGACTCGACGAATTGAATGCGATCATACGTGAAATCACGCAAAATATAAAAACGACAACACTGGATGATGAAAAGAAGAGATTAATAGATCAGAAAAAAATGGTACAAGCGGAAGCAACATTGATTGGTGGTATATTGGAAGTTGAAAGGGCAACGCCAAAGAATTATACGAAACAAAGAATTCTTGATCAAGCAAGGGAATTAGGTGAAACGATACGTGAACTTAATATACCTCTTGCTGGACTGGATATAGAACAAGTAGGAAAGATTTTTACCGTGGGAGATATTGAGCATATTGTTTCATATGAATCTGATGATCCACTCGTATTGCTCAAAGTGGGGACTGAGCCGCAAGAGACATGTCAGTCATGGAGAAATGGCGGTTACAACGAATGTCTTTTGTCATATGTTGCAGATAGCAACAAAAAGGTTTTGAATATCGCTGATGGAGATGGTCGAGTGATAGCAAGGAGTATTATCAAATTGACTGACCAAAGAGATGAGAATGATTTTTCTTTTAAAACAAAGAGAAAGACATTGTTTGTTGAGAAACCCTATTCTCTTCTTCCGAATGACGAGGTATATCGTGCATTTATCCGCATGCTTCTTACAAAAGCAGAGGGGATGGATGTAGGCATAACACTGGGGAGTGGATTTGAAAAAAATACATTAAAAATCTTTAAAGAAGAGGCCAATATATTTGGATATGTCATGAAAGATGAAAAACTAGACATCTATATACCGCAGAGCTTAAACGCGTATGAATATAGTGATGCACTGGGTGGAAAAATAAGCTCATTTGATCGTTATTCTTCACTTGACGCAATAACATTCGGAAAAGAGTAGTCTATCTGAAGTGTTCAAACCGAGAATGTAGTGCGCCTATTGACCATCCTTCACGGGATGGTTTTTTGTTGGTAATATGCTGGTTATATGATTCCTCTCGATACGCCGGTTTCTGGGTTAGGAACTCTTGGCAAGGCATTGCACAAACGACTTTCACGACTTGGTATTGATACGTGTCGAGACCTTGTTTTTTATATCCCGTTTCGTTTTGAAGATTACACGAACGTCGTGAAAATTGCTGATCTCAAACCAGGGATGCAGGTAAGCATTCATGGTCAAGTGAAACTTATCAATAATCGTCGATCACCTCGCAGTAAAAAAACGATTACCGAATGCCTCATTGCCGATGATAGCGGTCAGGTGGGTGTCGTGTGGTTTAATCAGCCGTATATTTCTAAGTCGCTATTGCCGGGAGATTATGTACGGCTTTCCGGAAAAACAAGTGACAATTATTTCTCTTTACAGATGGTGAGCCCGACGTATAAGAAAATTGCGCCAGGGCGTGAAACGGGGCCGGAGAGTTTAGTCCCTGTCTATTCCACTGTTGAAGGTCTTACTCAAAAGCAATTACAGACTCTTATTCACCAAGCGTTGGGAATGTGTGTTGATAAAAGCATTGAATGGATTCCTTCTGAAATATTGCAAAAGTATGGTCTTATATCGCTCCCCCTTGCATTGACGACGATCCATGAGCCAGTTGGACTCGATCAAGTTGCCCTCGCGCAAAGACGGTTAAACTTTGAAGAGCTGTTGTTAATCCAGTTGTCTCAGGCATTATCAAAACAACAGTTCGCTGCTTTGCAAGCACAGCCAATAACATTTGACCAAGAATATATTCAAGCTTGCATCGCATCTTTACCTTTTGTGTTAACCGAGGCGCAACGATCCGCTCTTTGGGATATTATAAAAGATATACAACGGCCATCACCTATGAATCGTCTATTGGAAGGCGATGTAGGGTCGGGAAAAACGGCGGTAGCAGCAATCGCTGCAAGTATGGTATTGAAAGAAGGCTATCAAGTGGCACTTATCGCTCCGACGGAGATTTTGGCACGGCAGCATTTTTTATCTTGGATAAAAAGTTACTCAGTGGGTTCAAAACAGACGATAGGATTATGGACTTCAGGAGATTGTCGCATAGCACAGTGGGATGACTCATCTGGTGAAATGCAAATACGTACAGTGAAACGTCCAGAGATGATGAAGGATGTTGCGAGTGGCGCGGTGTCGATGATTATTGGGACGCATGCCCTTATTCAGGCTGATGTGCATTTTTTCCGATTAGGACTTGCGGTTATCGATGAACAACATCGTTTTGGTGTAGCCCAAAGAAGAGCACTGAAAGAAAAAAATAACGACGGTATTATGCCTCACTTGCTATCAATGACCGCGACACCAATCCCTCGCACATTAGCGCTTACGGTGTATGGCGATCTCGACCTTTCTATTATCGATCAAATGCCAAAAGGGAGAAAGGCTATTATCACAAAGGTAGTACCGATGCGTTACCGTCAATGGACGTACAATTTTATTCGCGAACATGTTGAAAAAGGCGAACAGGTATTTGTTATTTGTCCTCTGATTGATGCCTCCGATACGCTTGGTGTCACATCGGTCACTGAAGAGTACGAAAAGTTGTCGTCTACTATTTTTCCTGATCTTTCACTTGAAGTATTACATGGAAAACTTAGTGCAAAAGAAAAAGAAGAAATAATGCTCCGAATGCAAAAGGGGGAGATCGACGTTTTAATTTCAACATCAGTGGTCGAGGTGGGGGTCGATGTCCCCAATGCCACTATTATGATGATCGAGGGAGCGGAGCGGTTTGGACTTTCACAGCTGCATCAATTCCGCGGACGTGTCGGACGTTCAAATATACAGTCGTATTGTTTTTTGCTTGCATCAACACAAGAGAAAGAAGAGGTATCGCGCTTGCGAGCACTATCAGAAAGTACGAACGGTTTTGAGTTGGCAGAAAAAGATTTACAAATTCGCGGAATGGGCGATGTGTATGGAACGCGACAGTCAGGATTGCCCCCCATTTCCCGTGACGCATTGAATGATCGAGGGCTTATAAAAGCGGCGCGCGATACGGCGACGGAAGTGATGGAACATTGGGATCAGTATCCAAGTATCCAAGCACGTCTGGAATCATTTCAAAAAAACATTCACTTTGAATAAACTATATTTCCAATTCTTTGAGCGTTTGTATTTGTTGTAGGGTGATGGAAGGGGAGCTATATGATGCTTTGGGGCAAATAGCATAGGTAAAACCCAGTTTTGAGGCTTCCTTGAGCCTACGATCAGCGTGAGAGATAGGGCGCACTTCACCATTGAGGCCAACTTCTCCAAATACAACATGATCTCGTGGTAGTGCGATGTTTTTATATCCTGAAATGATAGCAGCGCATACGGCGAGATCCACAGCAGGTTCGTTTATTTTGAATCCTCCGACGATGTTGAGATGAATATCTTGGTCACCTAAGTTTAGTCCGAGGCGTTTTGATAATACGGCGATGAGAAGCTGTAAGCGATTTGTATCAAAACCAACAGCACGTCTTTGAGGATATCCAAAGAAAGTTTTTGAGGTGAGAGCTTGAACTTGTACCAGAAATGCACGCGACCCTTCCATAATAACAGAGGTGACACTTCCCGGAAGATCTTTTGTATTTTCGGAAAGGAAAATATCGGAAGGATTGGTCACTTCGCGGAGACCTTGTTCGGTCATTTCAAATACACCGAGTTCGTTGGTTGAACCGAAACGATTTTTTACTGTTTTCAAAAGTCTGAAGTGATATTGGTTGTCTCCTTCAAGATAGAGGACTGTATCAACCATGTGTTCAAGTGTTTTTGGGCCAGCGACCATGCCTTCTTTGGTAACGTGACCAGTGATGATGATGGGAATGTGGTGCTTTTTTGCCGCTTCAAGAAGTTTCATTGTCGATGCACGAACTTGGCTGATACTGCCCGCTTCTTGAAGGACGTCGTTTGAGTGAACTGTCTGGATGGAATCAACTATTGCGAGGAGTGGTTTGTTCTCGATGATACTCGCACAAATTTTTTCAGTATTGGTTTCGCCGACGTAGAGTATATGTTGAGTATCTTCTTTTGAGGTGCTCAAACGGTCGAGGCGCATTTTTATTTGTTGCCCTGATTCTTCGCCGGATGCGTAGAGTGTGCGGTGTTTGTCTTGTGCAAGAAGGAGAGCTACTTGAGCAAGCAAAGTTGATTTTCCAATACCTGGTTCACCGCCGATGAGAATGAGACTGCCGGGTACAATTCCTCCACCAAGGACTTGATCAAGTTCGCCGATGCCTGTTGGTACGCGAGGAATATCAGTGCTTTGAATTTCAGAAAACGGCGTCGCGTCCGCAGACGGCATGGGGGGAAGATTTACCGGAGTGCCATCGGAAACTGTTTGCACCAGAGTGCCCCATCCACTGCATTCAAAACAGCGCCCCGCCCACTTGGGGGATTGTGCACCGCACTGAGAGCATTCAAATAGGAGGGTGGGTTTGGCCATAGTAGATTATATGATACCCGGGAACGGCCGCTGTAATAAAGCCTCCTCTTCTTTAGTGAGACGTTCTATCGCTACCAGGTTTCCCTTACGGAGATATTCAATTTTTTTGATTGCGTTATGAACGATGGTCGGCACGACATGTGTTTGATCTTTAAAGAGATCGAGAATATTCTGTTGCTCTGTTTCAGATAATGAAGTCACGATCGCCGTCCATTGGGCCGTATCTTCTGGTGATAGACCTATGTAGTCTGCGTATCCGATAAGAAAGGTTGTTTTCTCTGTTTGGGTCGTTGTCATAACTATCAGTTTTTAAAGAGTGATTGTCCATTTGTTTTCATTTGATGCATGATTTTTGACTCTTCAGGATAGCGCTCGGGAAACATCTGTTTAGCATCATAGTATCTTGGCAACAAATCTGGATAAGGAGAGAATGTATCAGACATTTTTCGGCCGACTGTCTCCTTTGTATAGAATTCAGTTTCGTATACTCTCGCAAAGTATTCGGTTATAAACTGCGTAAGCTTATTCTGAATATAATAGTTCTCTTGTTGTTCGTCACTGAGTGTCAATTTCTCCTGTTGGCTGAAGTTTGTTTTGAATAGATCAAAGCGAGATGTCATCGTGTCGCAGAATTTTTTTAGCTCCGTTTCGTTAGTAATATTGAGTCCTTTGATTACATCATTAATAGGTGCGTAGTATGTGTCTGTACTGCCAAATCTTTTTTGTTTACCGCGTAAAGCCATTGCTAAGAGTTCTGAAATGGAGGGACCTTCATATCCTTTTTTCCCCAGATGTGTGTAATAGAAATCATGAAATGCTTCATGTGGCAATGCTGTCTGTGTAAATACGCGTCGGGATAACTCATCTTCCTCCAGTGACCGTACTAATTGTCTGATTGAACTATCGTGTTTTTTTATCAAAGCCTGGATATTTTTTGTTTTTTCGGGTGCGTCCATAGCTGTTTTGTACCACTCGTCTAATGACGCCTGTTTTGTTTTTTTCTCATTTATGGAAACGTTAGAGTGTTCGATATCGGCTGCAATGTCATCGCGTTCATCTTCTATAGCTAGTTGAGATATGCGAGATTTTATTTTTTCATTTCTTTGCTCATGATTTAGCTGATTGATAAAAATTATTCTATGTTCCGGATCATAAAATGCCGCTGAATGTTCAGCTATTTTATCAAAATCAATTTGTACAAAATTAATTTTGTTTGCATCAAGAGTGATCGTACCATCCGCAATGGCAGAGTCAATAACCTTCTTTAAAGAATTGTCAGCGTCATCAAGGTTGTTGGATTGTTTAAGATCAATCGTTTGGAGGTGTACGTCGTCTACAAAGCTGACACCTGTGAGTTCCTTTTGTATGTCTTTTTCTGATAAAGTGAAGTCCTGCGCCAAGTACTTATCAATAACACTATTTATATCTTCAGTTTCAGTTATTTTTTCAGACTGTTCATGAAATGTTTGTTTGTGAGATGTATCTTGCACGAAAGTCATCTGTGCGTAAGCAGGCTCAGCATTAAAAATTCCTGTGGTGATTGCCGCAAGGGCAAGCCGTTTGGCCACAGACAACTTTGATCCCATTATTTGTTTAATGAACGCATCAAGTTTATTTCGAAAAAGTGTTTCTTGATCTTGGGACGAGGACTGGACGTTCACTTCAGTGGCCGAGGGAGTTTGTTCGGTAGGTGGTAGTTGCTCATTGTGTCGAATTGGACGTTCAGAGATCATAGATATTGTTTGGGTATGTTCATTCAAATATACAGAGCTTTACTGTGTGCGTCAAACAAAAGCCTTTCGCGATACTAATGACATGCCGAAGTAGAAACAGTTGGGTATTCGAAGTGCCAACATTCACTACTCAACTGACAAAATCCTGCTTGTTTCATACAGTCGGTCCACACAGGATTGCAACCGCCAGATTTTGTAGTATGGGCCAGGTCAACTGCTTGTCCTGATGTGTGTGGGCAATGTACTTTTGTGGGGTCGGAGCCAGGATCACACGCAAGGTTATAGTGAGCAGGATCTGATAAGTAGGCGTTGTAAAGACTTAATTGCTTGTCGTATGAACGCCATGAACTGATGACATGTATAGGTGATGAACAATTTTGCCCCGCCAACTTAAGTTTATCAGCCGTTGCTTGGCGTAATAGTTTATCTCCATCATCAGAAATTACTTTGCTGGTGTCGTAAGATACCACCTCTGCGCTGCTTGCACTCGCCCCACTGAAAGAAGCAGAGGCTAAACTTCCTGCCTCAGCTACTTCATTGTCGGTTTGTATTTGTGATACGATTAACTTCATCCCTGCCACTGTGTTTAAGTGAAGTGAAGGCCATGAAGTTAATTTTGGGTTTATCAAATATAAAATAGAATATGACCCCAGTGTAAGGACAAGACCAATGATCGCGTTTGAAATTATTTTTAACGCTTTTTGAGCTTGTCCGCTATTGCCTCGCGAAGTCATCCATTGTAAACCGCCGATCATAAGTGCAACAACGGCGATGATGGCGACAGCCACTACCAACCATGTATAGAGTCCCGCAAAATAATTGACCATGCCGTTACACACGAGTGCGCCACCGTCTTCTGTTTCACAAAGCTTTATGGTGTTCGTGTACGTCGCAGGCTCTTTGTATTTGGGAACAGGGATTTGAAGAATGAGATCGTCTGCGGCGTATGTCAGTGGAGGGGTAAATAAAAATACATACAGTGCTAATGCGCACATCAAGAATTTCAATGCAGTAAAAAAGTGTTTAGTCATTGTTGATTTCAATAAACATTATTGATGGAGATAGCCGTATGCAAATTGAGCGGGATCTCCATTATTGGCTTTCCCAGAAGTGAGTTCCGCAAGTGTGGCTGTCGTTTTGCCGTATCCTGGATCATTGATGTGATATAGATTTTTTGTGGCGTCATAACCAGTAATAACAACAAAGTGGGTCGTCCCTCTCGTGAATGCACTGCTGGTAGTATATAAAATTATTGGTTTTCCAGACTTGATAAGCTGGTCTGCTTCTTTTTGAAATGATGGATCAAGATAACCAAATGTGAATGATGTACTATTTTGTTGATTAAATTTACTGAGAATAGGACCCCAGTTGGCAGTGGCGCTTCCACCATTGAGTTGATACATCGTTGCCTCGGTAATGTCAGTTTTTCCTGTGTAGTGACGAAGTACCATTGCTAATGATGTCAGTGCACATCCACTCTTAGTTGCTTGCTTAATAAGTGGTACCCCATCTTGTCCACCACCTTCTCCACCGGTAGTGGGAACGTTGGGATCAGTAAGGTCCATGCTCGCGATTGTTTTAACATCCAGTGGAATAGCAACTATTGGCTTCCCTAAACTTAGAGATGAAAACACCGTTAGTCTAGGATTGATGAGATACAGCAACGAATACGAACCAAGCAACAGTACGAGACCTATCAACGCATTGCTAATCATCTTTGTCGCTGCGGTTGTTCCTGATTTGTCGCCCCGTGCAGTCATCCAACGCATACCTCCTGCCATGAGAATAACGACAGCAACAATCGCTGCGGCTTGAATAATCCATTGATATATTCCCCCAAGAAATACCGCGATGCCGTTGCATTCAAGATTTTCACCATTTTTTGTACATACATCTACGCTTTTTATACTCCCGATAGGAACTTGTAGATTTACACAATTTGTATCGCCCTCTTTGCATGTAGTGGTGCCGGTTGGCGCGGCCAAGACAGGAATGACGGGGGACGCGTACAAAAAGACAATCACACCGATGGTGGAGAGAAGTGTAAGAATACGTCGTGAACTATTCATGAAGCTGAGGCTAATTATTGAAGTTTGATGGTAAACAATTTGCCACTGTTTTTATCGGTGAAAAAAAGATTATCTTTTGCGATGACAATGCTTTCGATAGTGTGTCGTCCATCTGGTTGCGCGACTTGAATTTTTTCACCCGTATCAATATTGATGCGATAGAGATAATCTTCTTCTTTGTCGCTGAGGGTTCGTACGACACCTGCTCCGTTATCCATTCGTGAAGGTACCGCACAGTACATGATACTTGCGGAAGCAAATGTGCATTTATCAACCCACGTGTTGATTTGGAGGTCCCGACGATTATTTCCAATCGTATCGCCAAGCGCATCAACAACCCATAATTCTGGCTTCAAGTTTGATTCGGGAGAGTAGGCACTATAGATCATTCGATCACCCTGAGGCGACCACTTGTTTTGGAAGTCTCTTCCGTTCACGGTCATAGCAGGAAAGTTTTCTCCATTCTTTCCGAGAAAATATATTTTTTGATGAAACCCATCAACACCTTCACGATAGGTTGCGATGACTTGATCAGAAGGGGACCATGCGACATCGACCAATCCTCCTTTGATTCCTAATGGCTCAACTTGTTGTCCCGCCGAGCCATCATCATTGGCGATAGCTAACCAATTTGAATCTGAATCATTCGTTAAGCTTTTAAAAGCAATTTGACTACCACTCGGTCCGAATGAAAATTCGCGCCAATGTTTTGGCAGTGTTGCCTGTTGCTTTGTGGTGAAATTATAGAGGATGTTTGAGCCATCATAAAACTCAATAATCGCTTTGTCGGCATTAGGGGTAAATGCGATTGTTGTAGCACCGGGGAATTTTTGGTCAGTGAGTTCTGTTTGTGTTCCATCGGGGGTGATGCGATAAAACTTTTGATCAAATGAATCGAAGGTAACGATTGAATCAGATTGTGAACCAGTACTGGTGATGGCCGTATTACGGTCGTGCTGGATCTCTGTCGTTTGAACAATAGCGCCTTTTGCATCAGCAATTGTTGCCGCCGGGGGCCGTTGCCCAACAGGGAGCTCAGTCGGGGTTGCTGGGGTTGCCGTGGGTGGTACAAAAGCGCCCGGAGCAGGGAATTCAGGGGTTACGGAAGGAACTTCAGTGGTGGGAGTGGTGGGTAAAGGCGCTGAAGGCTTGAAAAATGCATAATATAAGAGTAATGCCATACCAACGACAAAGAGAATGAAACCGATGATAAGTGCGATGCGCTTTATGTTCATATGGGGTGAAATGTGAGGGTGAATTTATGGTGAGTCAATATTTTATGCAGCTATATTGTCTTGATAATTTTCATCTCGGGGAAGTGCGAAAATATTTTTTGCCGTTGCTTCGTTTATTTTAACATTTGAAGGTGTGCGTTCTTCTTTTTCGGCAGTGTAATTGGGAGGCGGTTGTGAACGAGGGAGTTGAGAATACAGTCGTTGGGCGCGTTGCTTTTTTCGAAGTCCTTCTAGTTGGCTATTGTAGTCGTCTGCCTTCGATTGATTTTCCATTGCGCGCATCCCAGATCGTATCCATTTTTGAAGTGCGTTACCTGTTGCGGCAGGAAGAACATCAAGCCCCGGTATTGATTCCATTATACTGGTTACGAACGCAGTTGCATAGTCGTCTATTTCCCAAAGCTCTCTCTGATTCAACCACAAAAATCCATTGAGCAACCACACTGCTGGCGACAATAGTAATGCGAGAAGACCAAATCCTAATCCACCAAGGAGATCGATGGTCGCAGTGCAAATAATTAATAAAATATAAACACTGTTATGGTGCTTGTCTGCTTTGTCTTGATACTCTTGTGCCTGAGCTTCAAGCTTTTGTATCTTTCGCGATGTTACGCGATCACTTTTTTTCTCGGGGAGTGCCATGGGGGTGAAATCTATATCGTAAAAATTAACTATTTATAGTATACTTATAATTAAATAAACTAGCCACAGTGAGAATATTTTCATCACACAATCGCAGTCTGATTTTCGGCGTCGCATTTATTGCGGTTTTTCTTTTAGTGATCGGATTAGGGTACACTCCGAAGGAGCAACATGCACCTACCGCAATAGCTGGTATAGCTGCTGCGGATGACTACTATATTATTAGTGGATACGCATGGAATCAAAAAGCGGGGTGGATAAAGCAACGTGGCCTTGTTGGAGACCCAACAAATAAGCTGGGAAATTATGGTGTAAAGATCAATAAAAAAACGGGTGAAGTCGAAGGATGGTCATGGTCTTCAATCTATGGATGGATCTGTTGGGGAAAGACATGTGCGGAACCCGCGCTAGCTGACGCGCCAATTAGCTGTCCTCTCGCAGTGTCTGATATGAAGAGTTGGTGGAAAGGTGACGGCGATGCGAAAGATTATGCGGGACACAACGATGGTACATTGATACAGGCGACACTTGCAAGCGCATCGACTGCCCCTTCGGTGACTGGTGTGATTGGTTGGTGGAAAGCAGATGGCGATGCAGTCGATTCAAGTGGCAATTTTAATAACGGAACGTTGACTAATGGTGCGATAGCAACGGTGGCAGGAAAAAATGGGAATGCGTTCAGTTTCAATGGAGGTACCTCATATGTAAATATCGGTGACAAGTATGATTTCAACAGAACAGATGCGCGTACATTCATGGCATGGGTAAATCCCAACTCGCTAGCAAGTGGAAGTAGTTCAAATTCAATTTTTACCAAGCAGTCGAGTACATCACCGTATGCTGGTTGGGGTCTTGATATGTGGGATTCAGGAAGGGTTCGATTTAATTATATAAGTAGTGTTGGTACCAATGATTTGCGTGTCACCACAAATGCTCGTGTATCAGCAGGAAGGATGACGCATGTTGCGGTGACCTATAATGGGAGTGCCGCTGCTTCGGGAGTCACCATTTACTTTGATGGAGTTGCTCAACCAGTAACTGTCGATAGCAATACTCTGTCATCTGACGTTGATAGTACTAAAAATTTGAACATTGGTAACAGAGATAATGGAACCGCCGGTATGGGTTTTGACGGTCTTATTGATGACGCCATGATCGTCGATCGTGCCATCACTGCTTCAGAAGTCCAAGATGTCATGAATGGTGGGGTGATTGCCCCAGCGGGGACTACTGCCACCCTTACCGGTTCATGGTGGAAGGCGGAGGGTGATGCAAAAGATTCAATTGGCACTAATAATGGAACTGCCACGGGGGTAACATATGTTCCAGGACACGATGGTCAGGCGTTTAGCTTAAATGGAACAGCAAGTTCTTATGTGAGAATTCCTGACGACATGGTTAACGGTACTATGTACCCTAAGACTAGTTCATTTAGTGTTGAGGCGTGGATAAAGACAAACATGACTTCAGGGGAGGGAGCTATTATCAGTTATTATGAATGTGGAAATGCGTGTGGCGCAGATCCTGCATATGATCTCTACATATATAATGGCGTATTAGGTGGGTGGATACGTGATGCTGTTGGGAACACACAAACTCTTCAAGGCACAAAAATAGTAGCTGATGGTGTATTTCACCATGTGGCCATGACTAGGGATATCACAAATAAGGTTTTTGCATTGTATATTGATGAAGTTCTTGAAAAAAGTGTGACACTTACAGCGACAGGTCTCATCGATAATCACGATGGAACTGCTGACGATGTTGTTATTGGTGGGAGAGTCTATCCAGCTGGTAATAATATCTGGCTGAGTTATTCAGGTATTATTGACGATGCACGTTACTATAATAGTGCATACGTTCCTTCTTCCCCCAGTAGTGTAATGTCGGGCAATCTTGTGGGTTGGTGGAAAGGGGAAGGAAATGCTAATGATTCGAGTGGTAATAATATCAATGGGGCTTTGATTGGAAACGCAAGAGCCGATTCCTTACCAACAAATTGGTGGAAAGCGGAAGGTGGTGGCGCAGCCGATTCTACGGGCGCGAGCAATGGAACACTTAATAATGGAGCATCAACGACGCCTGGTAAGATAGGCGATGCTTTTACTTTTGATGGTGTTGATGACTATGTAAGCGTCCCTGGTACATTTGGAGGGGGCAGTGAGGCAACTATTACTGCTTGGGTTAAGACAGGTGCTGAAACAGGAGATTTTCAAGCAGTGGTTGAATCAACTACTACATCTTTCGTGCATCTCCAGCTCAACAGTGCTGGAAATATTGTTGCGTATACAGATGGAGGACAGATTTTGATGCCGATCATCCCTCAGACACCTACCGGAGCTTGGCGTCATATTGCTTTTTCAATTAAGTCGGGGGATTCGAGACTGTATGTTGATGGTAGTCAGATTGGCACACCGAACACTACAACATTCACAACAATTACTCCCACATCGAGCTTAAGAATAGGTTCAGGATATAATAATGGGCGTTTCTTTAATGGACAGATAGACGATGTGCAGCTTTACACTCGTGCTCTTTCAGCAGCAGACATCTCGAATATATATAATGGAATGGACTTGGCACCGCTCGGAAAGTTTGGAAATGCTTTCAGTATGTCTGTTGATGATAATGTTGTGCAACTTCCAAATAGTTCAAAGTTGGTTCCGGGTTCGACAGGTCTTACTATCGCAACATGGGTTAAACCATCAAAAGATGGGTATATTTTTTCAAATCATTCTGGGTGTGTGAGTTGGGAATCCCAATTACTCACTACAAATCAGTTTATAATAAATTCAAGTAATGCCGGTGCCGGTGCAAATCGACAAACATTGGATTATCCGACATTAACTCCAAATACGTGGAGCCATGTTGCCGCAGAGTGGGACAGTGTTAAGAAAGAAATGAGAGTATATGTAAATGGGGCACTCGTAGCTACCAAAACTAATGCTACAGGCGCTCCCTGGACAGGGTCGTCTCCATCGCCCGCTCCGTTTGTAATAGGGGCAACCAAAGTAACGGCTGGATGTTGGGGGGGAACTACGGGGGCTTATGGCGGTGAAATGACTGGGCTAGTAGATGACGTGATGTATTTCAATAGCGCATTGAGTGCTTCAGAAATTCAAGCGGCTATGAACAATGGGGAAGCAACTGCGACTGTATCAATTCCTGATTCAACAAATATTACTTCAAAAGGCCCACTCAATACGACCGACGTTGTGAGCTGGTGGAAGGGTGATGGCGATGCAAGAGATTTCAATAATGCCAACCACGGCACTCTTTATGGCGTCCCCAATGTTAATGCGGGTTTAGTAAGCTGGTGGAAAGCGGATGGCAATCTTTCTGCGACAGGTACGAGTTCTGATACTGGAAAAGTGGCAGACTATAGTGGGAGCAATAACAATGGAACACTTAAGGGTGTACCAGAAAAAAATAAAGGACTTGTGGGTTGGTGGCGGGCTGACGATAAGGCCTCTGCGACAGGACGTAATACTGATATTGGTGCTGTTAAGGATAATAGTATCGACAGTAATGGTAATTTTAATAAAAATGATGGGACACTTAAAGGGGTGCCTGCAAAAGACAATGGACTGGTGAGTTGGTGGAAAGCAGACGACAATATTGCTTCAACGGGGACTGATGCTGATGTGGGTAAGGTTGCAGATTCATTTGGAAAAGGTGCTGACAACAACAAAGGGAGACTCTATGGTGTTCCTGCAAAAGACAATGGTCTTATCAGTTGGTGGAAAGGTGATGAGAATATTTCTGCAACAGGTACCGATGCTGATATTGGGAAGGTTGTTGATTCATTTGGAACAGGTGTTAATAATAACAAAGGAAGGCTTTACGGTGTGCCAGGAGATGGTGTTGGTCTTATCAGTTGGTGGAAAGCGGATGATAATGTTGCAGCAACGAGCAATGTTACTACTGACGACAACGGTCAGATTAAGGATGCAGTATTGACTAGCGGAAATAACGGAACATTAAAGGGGACGCTCAATAGAAATGTAGGTCTTGTCAGTTGGTGGAAAGCGGATGATGGTGGCAAAGATTGTGGGGGTATCGATTGTGGTCTTACTGATTACAGCGGCACAGGTAATAATGGTGCGTTTTTTGGAGCACCCGCAAAAGATAATGGTCTTGTCAGTTGGTGGAAAGGGGATGGCGATGCAAAAGATTCAAAAGGAGGTAAAGATGGGGTACTTATGGGGCAGGTTTCGGATATTATAGGATACTGGAAAGGGGATGGCGATGCTTCAGATTCAAGCGGTAGTAATAATAATGGGATACTCACAAATGGCGCAACGACCGCACCTGGTAAGATTGGCAACGCTTTGAGTTTTGATGGAGTTGATGACTATGTGCAAGTTCCTGATGCTGCTAATTTGAGATTGGCGGACACTGCCTTTTCTGTCTCTTTGTGGTTCAATACTCCTTCGGTGGCAGGCTCACAAATATTGTTTAGCAAGGGCTCCTCAGATGCAAATGAAGAATACACAGTGTCGCTTGAAGCCGGTGGCCAGATTTATTGGGATTATGGTGGGGGGAATGCATATATGCAGACACCGACGGGGGTAGTGACGCCAAATGCATGGCACCATCTTGTTGTTATCTATGACACAACATTGAGTCCAAAAGGAAAAATATATCTGGACGGCACCCAGCGTACGCTGTCAGCGAGCGGGATAGGTAATCACATCGTGAATACAGGAAATGATTTATTTATTGGTAAGCAGAAACCAGGGGCCCCGTATTACACAGGAAGAATTCCGTTTAAAGGTCTTATTGACGATTTCCAAATTCATACACGTGCTTTGACTGCAACTGACATTTCTACTCTTTATAATAGCGGAAATGGCGGTGCACTCGCTTCTGTTCCAATGGGTGGTGCAACTGCGACCGTAAAAGGTGAAATGGGTAATGCATTCACCTTTGATGGGGTGCATGATTATATGGAGACAAGCAAAGTCGCGCTGGGGTCTGTGTCAACCTCAACTGTGTCAGCATGGGTAAATACGAATATTTTTGGAAATAATCAAGTTGTTGCATCCGAAATTGGTAATGAAAACATCGCAGGTCAATGGCAACTTCGCATAACACCAACGGGAACGATTCAGTATGTACGAAGACCAACCGATGGCAGTAATACAATTGCCGTTTTTACGACGACAGAAAAAATTGTAGCAGGGCAGTGGTTCCATCTCGCTGTTGTGTTCAATGGCGGTACTGATGGGCAGATATATATCAATGGGGTGCCTGCTTCTGTAACGAGTTCTTCTGCAACCTATGGCGGGGCTGGCGCTGGTACTACGAAGATCGGTGCTGCCGATGGGGGGGTCACCAGTCCTTTTAATGGTCAAGTCGATGATGTTCGTCTCTTTAATCGTTCTCTCTCATTTCCTGAAGTACGGTTTATATATGGGCCAATGGCTTGGTTTAAAGGAGAGACCAATGTAAACGATTCTGGTTTCTCTGCAAGCAACGCTGTGTTTAATAATGCAAGCGGAAATGTTGCTTCCGATTATGACACTGGCCACCTGGGAATAGGAAAATCCTTTAAATTAAATGGTGCAAATCAATATATCTCGGTCCCCGACGCAAACAATCTTGACGTCACCAACGTCACCATGTCTGCATGGGTGAAACCAACAGGGGATTGGTCAAGTTATCGTGGCATCCTTGGGAAAGGCTATTACACCTACAGTTTGGTATTTAGCAGTGTTGGTGTTCCTAACCTTGTTTTTTACGATAGAAATGTCGGTACCGTGAACTTAGCCGCTAATCGCGCTGCTACGCTTGGTCAGTGGAATTACATCGCTGCCACCGTCAGTGCCACAGGAGCAAAGATTTACGTTAACGGCGTACTGGCAGGCACGATATCTCCTGCTGCAGGGACGACATATAGTATCTATGATAGGAATGAAACCTTAGAGATCGGTCACGTTCCAATGCGCGAATATTTCAAAGGTCTCATTGACGATGTTCAGATTTTTCACCGTGCTTTGACTGCTCCTGAAATTTTCAGCTTGTATCAAGATGGTGCTGATACTTCTTTCGGTGCCACCGCAAAAGCAACCGGTGAAATCGGCAATGCGTTCACTTTTGATGGCGTTGATGATTACATGGAGGTGCCAAAGAGTGACAGTCTCCATCCTACTACCACAGGTCTATCTTTGAGCACCTGGATAAAAGCAAACACGTTTCCCAACACTCCTGCTTCAAATACTCCTTACGCTATCATCAACTCGGCAAGTGGGGATGCTAATGGATATCAGCTACAAGTTACGAGTAATGGATCGGTACAATTCAAGATTTCAACATCGGCAGGGTTAACAACATACGCTACTGCTCCGCTCATAATTGACCTTCCTCCGGTGAATCTCGACAATCCAGGCCAATGGTACCCAATCGTCGTTACCTATGATGGTGTGGGTACTGCGACACTCTACGTGAACGGTGAAGCTAAGACGCTCACTCGTACCGGCTCAGTCCCTTCTGGTCCGATTAACTATGGTGACGGCACTGTTCCTCTTGATATCGGACGCAGAAATTTTGGTGCCCCTGATCAGTTCTTCTACGGCCAGGTAGATGATGTTCGCCTCTTTAACCGTCCCCTCACCGCTCCGGAAGTACGAGTGATGTACAGTTCAGTGTTGAGATTAAAGGCAGAGGGGAATACCAATGATTCTGGTTTCGGAAACAACAACGGAACGTATGTTAACGCCACCGGAAATGTATCGACTGACTATGGTACTGGCCACTTGGGAGGAAAAGCGTTCAACTTTAATGGAGGCAACCAATATGTTTATGTACCCGAATATAATAACAATGATGAGAAGCGCATGGTTCCCGATGCAAACAATCTTGACGTCACCAACGTCACCATGTCTGCATGGGTGAAACCAACAGGGGATTGGTCAAGTTATCGTGGCATCCTTGGGAAAGGCTATTACACCTACAGTTTGGTATTTAGCAGTGTTGGTGTTCCTAACCTTGTTTTTTACGATAGAAATGTCGGTACCGTGAACTTAGCCGCTAATCGCGCTGCTACGCTTGGTCAGTGGAATTACATCGCTGCCACCGTCAGTGCCACAGGAGCAAAGATTTACGTTAACGGCGTACTGGCAGGCACGATATCTCCTGCTGCAGGGACGACATATAGTATCTATGATAGGAATGAAACCTTAGAGATCGGTCACGTTCCAATGCGCGAATATTTCAAAGGTCTCATTGACGATGTTCAGATTTTTCACCGTGCTTTGACTGCTCCTGAAATTTTCAGCTTGTATCAAGATGGTGATAATCCTTCTAGCGCTGTGGGTACTTCATTTGGTGCTACCACTAAGGCAACCGGTGAAATTGGTAATGCGTTCACATTTGATGGATTTGATGACTATATGGAGGTACCAAAGAATGATAGTCTTCACCCTGCTGCCCTTTCATTGAGTACTTGGGTAAATGCAAATACCTTTGCCAATACCCCTGCCATCATCAACTCGGCTACCGGTGATACTGATGGATATCAATTACAAGTTACTCCTACAGGACAGGTGCAAGCAGTAATAGCAACTAGTGCAGGTACAACTCTCTACACTTCTGCTAATAATACACTTGTCGCAGGCCAATGGAAGCATATTATTATTATGTATGATGGCGTTTCTCCTGTCGCTTCAGCTTCGTTGTATGTGAATGGGGAATTGATAGATCTTACTCGTACGGGAGCGATTCCAAATGGCCCTATTCAGTATGCTCCATCAACTACTCCAACCCCTTTTGATATTGGTCGCAGAAATTTTAATGATGGTACCCCCGATCGCTTCCTCTATGGTCAAGTTGATGACGTGCGTCTTTTCAACCGTCCTCTCACTGGTCCTGAAGTACGAGCAATGTATGGACCTATCAGCTGGTTTAAAGCGGAAGGAAATGTAGGAGACTCAGGATACAATAACAGGGCGGGAGTGTACCAAGGAAACGTTTCGTACGCACCAAGCCGTCTCTCTTCAACAGGTAACGCGTTTAACTTCGATGGGGGCAGTTACGTTGATGTGTTGCTACCAGATGCCAACAATAGTGATCCTGCTCGCATGATTCCAAGTTCCAACAATCTCGATGTGACCACCATTACCATGTCCGCCTGGGTGAACTTGAAACGAAGTGATGATTGGCAAGGTATCATTTCAAAAGGCCGTGGTGATTACTACGGTGCATACAGCTTGTCCTATGTTTCAGGCAAGGTTCAATTGGGATTCTACGATAATAACGGTAGTGGTGTAACAGTTCTTAGTTCAACGATCGGCCTTAGCATAAACGAATGGCATCATGTCGCCGGCACTGTCGGTGCAAATGGTGCACACATCTTCATTGACGGCGTTGACGTTACCCCTACTGGCTTTACTCGTAACTATAGTATCGTCAACACGAGTGATGTCGTACGTATTGGCTATGTCCCTGTTGGTGTTGGCTACTTAAAAGGTCTCATCGATGATGCCCAGATCTATGGTCGAGCGTTGACCACTCCTGAAATCTTCAGCCTCTACCATGATGGTGCTGACACTTCTTTTGGTGCCACGGCAAAAGCAACCGGTGAGATCGGTACCGCCTTCACCTTTGATGGGGTCGATGATTACATGGAGGTACCAAAGAATGATAATCTCCATCCTACTACTACCGGTCTTTCCTTGAGTACATGGGTGAAAGCGAACCCCTTTGCAAATTCGCTTAATCCTACTTCGCCTGTTGCTATCATCAACTCTGCCACCAGTGATACTGATGGATATCAATTACAGATTACTCCTACAGGACAAGTACAATTCGTGATGGCTACTGCCAGCGCAGGAACAACGATTTATACATCTGCAACAGGTGTTGCGAGAGAAAGTGTGTGGCAACATTTCATTGTTACCTATGATGGTATTGGCGGAGCGGGGTCTGTCAAACTATATGTGAACGGAGAATTAAATACTACATTCGCTATTACATCCGGTTCACCTCCATCTGGTTCTATTACCTACAACGTGAATGCGCCCCTTGATATTGGTCGTAGAAATCTGAGTGGTACCTCACCAACTGCTATTCCTGCTGATCGCTTCCTCTATGGTCAAGTTGATGACGTGCGTCTTTTCAACCGTCCTCTCACTGGTCCTGAAGTACGAGCAATGTATGGACCTATCAGCTGGTTTAAAGCGGAAGGAAATGTAGGAGACTCAGGATACAATAACAGGGCGGGAGTGTACCAAGGAAACGTTTCGTACGCACCAAGCCGTCTCTCTTCAACAGGTAACGCGTTTAACTTCGATGGGGGCAGTTACGTTGATGTGTTGCTACCAGATGCCAACAATAGTGATCCTGCTCGCATGATTCCAAGTTCCAACAATCTCGATGTGACCACCATTACCATGTCCGCCTGGGTGAACTTGAAACGAAGTGATGATTGGCAAGGTATCATTTCAAAAGGCCGTGGTGATTACTACGGTGCATACAGCTTGTCCTATGTTTCAGGCAAGGTTCAATTGGGATTCTACGATAATAACGGTAGTGGTGTAACAGTTCTTAGTTCAACGATCGGCCTTAGCATAAACGAATGGCATCATGTCGCCGGCACTGTCGGTGCAAATGGTGCACACATCTTCATTGACGGCGTTGACGTTACCCCTACTGGCTTTACTCGTAACTATAGTATCGTCAACACGAGTGATGTCGTACGTATTGGCTATGTCCCTGTTGGTGTTGGCTACTTAAAAGGTCTCATCGATGATGCCCAGATCTATGGTCGAGCGTTGAC
>JAHFJA010000004.1:49373-77172 GCA_023246095.1 bacterium
TTACTCGTAACTATAGTATCGTCAACACGAGTGATGTCGTACGTATTGGCTATGTCCCTGTTGGTGTTGGCTACTTAAAAGGTCTCATCGATGATGCCCAGATCTATGGTCGAGCGTTGACTGCGAAAGAGATTGATCTTCTATTCAAAGGTACAGGCAATCCAAATGGCCCAACCGCAACAGAGCCGGGTAAAATCGGTGGAGCGTTTAGTGTTGACGGTATCAATGATTACATCAACTTCGCTGCCGGTGGAAGCATTGATGCTGGTGACTTTACCATCTCTCATTGGATAAATAGTTTGGATTTGTCCGGCAAGCACACGATTTATGAGCAAGGAAGAGGAGGTTTGGGTATTCAGACAGTAACTGCTGGGACAAAATTTGGTGTTTCTGTGGATGGAACAGGAACGACTATCGATACTGCGACGACAGATCTAACGACGAACAAGTGGTATTATGTTGCTGTCACCTATTCAAATGCAACAGTAAAACTATATATAAATGGCATTCTTGAAAATACTGTTTCTAGGACAGCAAGTTACACTCGAGATCTTGCGCAACTAGGTGCTAGTACGAATCCTGTTGGTGAACCCGTTTCTTTCTTTGCTGGACTGATCGACGATACTCGAATTTATGGTCGAGCGTTGAGCGATGAAGAGATTCTCGATATGTATGGCAAGGGTGCAAGTAGTACTGTCTGGTATAAAGCAGATGGTGATGCAAATGACTCTACGGGAACGAAAAACGGTGTTCTGCAAAACGGTGCGACAGCTACAGAAGCGGGTAAAATAGGCAATGCATTTAGTTTCAATGGAACGAATCAATTTGCCAATATGGGTAGTGTGATTCCGACCACCGGAATTTCAGCAATGACAATCTCTGCATGGGTAAAAAATGCGGGAGGGACTAATATTCAAGGCATTGCAGGATGGTGGAATGGAAGTAACGGCATTGGTATATCAAGTAATCCAAGCGGAGCGGGGACTATATACTTTGTTGCAGGGGCTGGTTCCTCATATGGCCAAGTAGCTATACCAACGTCAGATTGGACTTATATAACGCTCGTATATGATGGCTCCCTTACAGGTGACAGTAATAGATTGAAAGGGTATGTAAACGGGGTTCAACAAACACTCAGTTTTCCATCAGGTAGTATCCCTTCGAGTTTTAGCACTTCTGGAGACCTAGTGATTGGGAAAACAGATAACTTTACGGACCGCTATTGGAAAGGCAAAATCGACGAAGTCAAAATCTATAGTCGTGCTCTTAACAATACAGAAGTACAAAGACAATACTTGGAAGGATCAAGTGATGTTGCATGGTACAAAGCAGATGGTGATGCAAAGGACGCTACATCTAATAATAATGATGGAACCCTCACGAATGGCGCAATCGCAACTGACCCCGGTAAATTAAGGAGAGCATTCACATTCGATGGAGTGAATGATTATGTAGATACTGGAAAATCTCTCCTCGGCTCTGCAAGTAAATCTTCGACAGCCGCATGGGTTAAAGTGAGTGACCTAAAAGGAAACCAAGTTATCCTTTCTGAGATTGGCAATGAAGGTACGGTAGGTCAATGGCAATTGAGGGTTACTAGTACCGGTACTCTCCAGTATATAAGAAGGGCATCTGCTGGTTCTGTCGACGCTTCTCCCGTCAAAGTGTTAACAACAAGTGATCAAATCAAGGTAGGTGCGTGGACATACATCAACACTGTATTCAATGGAGGAGATGATATGAGGATCTATATCAATGGGAAACCCGCCACGGGTACGTTTAGTGACGAGGATTATCCTGGAACCGCAGCAGGGACAACAAGAATCGGTGCCGGTGATGATGGTACGTTCCCATTCGGTGGGCTGATTGATGAAGTCCATCTCTATAGCCGTGCACTGTTACTCACCGACGTTATTGGCTTCTATAACGCGAGTGTCTGTGGAACATACGGTTCTCTTACCCCTCCAGTCATTCCTGGGTATGAGACAAGTCCTAAAGCAGTAATTTCAGTGCCATTTGACCCCAATGGTCAGGATACTGGTGCGAAAAATAACAAGATTGTAGGATGGGCGAAAATATTAAAGTTGGGCGATGCAGGATGGATAAAATTATCGAGCAACGCAGATGCCCCTGTCGATTCGTCCTATTCTCTGTATTATGACACCACAACAGCACACTTGAACGGATGGGCATGGAACTGCGTGCCAGATCCAATTGACCCATCACAGTGTGACACATCAGCAAGTATTGGTTGGGTGGTATTTAGCGGTAATACATTGGTTGACGCGGCAAGTACTGCGTATGATCTGGGTAAGTCTCTCGCTTGTACCCAAGGAACATCGTGTGAAGATTTTAGTTTCGATCCGCTAACCGGTGCAAGTAAATGGTATACAGAAGTTATCGCGCCGTGGCTCGAGACGCAAGGGGGAAATATTTATGCCAAAGGAGATGCTGCTACGGGCGGTGGTTTCAAGGTTCCTGATTCGGGCCTCAAGCCCCCTGTTCTCAATGGAGGATTTAACACCACATATCTCATTCATTCAAATGGTGCAATAAGTGCAAAATGGGTGTCTGAATGTCGAGGTGTTAGTGGTGGTACTTCGTGTGGTCCGAGCGATAATCCTCAGACACCTCCATTTAATACTCCTAATAAAGTAAACGTCGATGCTAAAGGTAACGCTATATCCTATAAAGGCTCGGCAGAATCTTTCAATGTCCCCAGCGGTGGTACGTCAGGAAATAATTATCGCAATAAATTAGGGCTCATCAACATTGGTGCTCTTACTGATACCGTTGTCGACACTGACACAGGTAAAAATAAATATGGTTATAAAGTCCTCTCGATTGATGATAATGATAACCGGTTGTTCAATAGACTATATACGAAAGTATCGTTGAATAATAATGTATTGTACCGAAACGGGGATCTCAATATAGGCCTACAGAACACGGATGAACCGTTGGTGTTCTCAAGCGGAACGTCTGATTATCCTTCAGGGGCAGGTACAATTGTAGTCAAAGGTAATCTCTATATCCACACTCCCATCAAATACGAAACGAGTGGAGTGACGTCAATTGTTCGTACTCCTTCAGTGGCATGGGTGGTGATTAAGCGAGCTGATGGCACAGGAGGAAATATTATTGTAGATAACTGTATCAATCCTTACTTTGGAAGCGCCGGTTCGGTACTTTTGTCAGGTGCGT
Organism: bacterium; assembly: GCA_023246095.1. GTDB lineage: Bacteria > Patescibacteriota > Patescibacteriia > JACQRZ01 > JACQRZ01 > JAHFJA01. The sequence continues at coordinate 52,578 of JAHFJA010000004.1, forward strand.
TTATCGCAGAAGGAACAATTTATACTGGTTATGGTGGTAGTAGCAGTGGAGATAAAGGAATTGGACTCCCAATTGGGCCAAGTCAAGATAGTAATAAACTTCCGTTGCCAAACAATTGTAAGTCAGTAAAAGATGGTGGATCATTTCCTAATGATGATATACCCCTTCAGGTCAACGGAATGATGATGGCGCATGATTTCAAATTCCAGCGCGTATATACTGGTAACGATATAGGAGGAGAGTCTATTCGAGATGATGGTCGTTTGATGGCAAACACACCACCGGGACTTGAAGACATGACAAAGAAATTACCGGTATGGAAATCCGAACGTTATATACCATAAATGGCGTTTCGCAATAGGGTGGATAGATCAAGAGATATCCACCCTAAGGTGAATTAGAATTTCATGGTATAATAAATTACATTATCAATGAGAAATCCCCATGGCCTTGTTTCAAAAAAAACAGCAAAGTATTATCGGTGTTGATATTGGAACATCAAGTATCAAGATGATCGAACTCACTGCTCGTGATGGTCGTCATATTTTATCAACCTACGGATTTGTTGAAGGTTTAGGGCACTCATCGACTGTTGTTTCAAAAGAGGAAGAACTATACATTGCAAAACAAATAATACGTATTAAAGAAGCAACAAAGTTTACGTCACATACTGCAGTTGCGGCCCTGCCAACCTATGCCGTGTTCACATCGGTTATCAGTGTTCCTGCAATGTCAAAAGACGAACTTGCTTCAGCCATTCAATGGGAAGCAAAAAAAATCATTCCGCTTCCCCTTGAGGATATTATTCTTGATTCTGAAGTACTGAATCCGCCTGATCCAAAGAAAAAGCATAAAAAAGGAGAAGCAGAATCCACTGAGCCTCTAAAAGTTCTTATCACAGGAGCCCCAAAAGACCTTGTTCGACGATATACCCAGATTTTTCAAGAGGCCGGGCTAACATTGGCAGGACTTGAGACGGAAACATTTGCACTTTCACGCGCTTTGGTGGGGGATGATCCCGGAGAAATAATGATTGTTGAATTTGGGGCTGCTACTACTGACCTTATTATTGTGCAAAAAGGCGTACCATTTTTGGCGCGAAGTATTGAGCAAGGAGGCAATGCAATAACTCGTGCCATCGTGAATAGTTTGAATATCAGCGATAAGCGTGCCGAACAACTTAAACGTGATATCGGTATTACGATATTGGATACTAGTACGGGCGGTGGTGGAATACCGCAGATTATTGAACGTGCTCTTGAACCGGTTGTTCATGAAATACGGTATACGATTGGCCTCTATAAAGAAGGCGGCGTTACCAGTGTCGACTCTACCTCGGGGGGCATTGAAAAGATTATTCTTACTGGTGGCTCATCAATGATGCCGAATGTTGCAGATTATCTTGCAAAGGTTCTTGATATGAGAGTAGTGGTTGCAGATCCATGGTCGCACATTACATATCCGGAAGATTTGAGACCTGTACTTGCTGGTATTGGTTCTCGATTCTCGGTTGCTATCGGTTTGGCTATGCGTGATGTATAATTAGAGATGTGATATACTAAATATATGGCAACACCAAATCCACAAACTCAACCGCAATCAACGAGCCCAGAAAAGACTCGTGCAAAAAGTAATGGCGTAAAAAAAAGCGCAGAGTCATTTTCATTTGGAAAAGGAATCAACTTGATTTTGCAAGACAAAGAGGGGGTGAAACAGGGGATTGAGCGAAGCATGGTAAGTCACTTGATTGCTAGCGTCTTTGCAGGTGTTGCACTTGTTGCTTTGGCCTATGGCGCTCTGTATGTTTATGGGTATTATAAAGAACAAGAGCTCTCGTCAATACATCAAGAACAGATAACCGTGGATACTGCAATCGCGAGTATTGAATCGCACCGCGCAGATCTCGTACAGTTTCAAAATACTCTTGAAGGGGTGAAAAAACTTCTCACTAGTCACATTCATTGGACAAACTTTTTCGACGTGATTGAAAAAAATACCATACCTGAGGTTACATACGTCACAGTGGTAATGTCTCCAGACGGAAAAGTTCGTCTGTCTGGGGTGGCGAAGGATTTTACAACATTAGCGCGTCAACTTCGCGCATTCGAAGACGCAAAAGATGTATTTTCCAATGTTTCTATTACTTCCGGGCATGCTATTTTGGGACCCACAGGCGACACTATAGGGGTAAGCTTTGATGCTACAGCAACGTTGAAACCTACTGTCTTAACCACACTGACACAAATAATACCCTAAATGTGTATACCTGAAAGGGTAAGCACACGAACTACGATATGGATAAAAAAACTTCAAAAACGACATTCCAAAAGGCTGAACCTATAATATTTTTGGGTATCGTAGCTATTATCGGGTATGCGGGCTATCAAGTACTGCTGGCCGATCAACTTAAACAGTTTTTGGCAGGCGGTTCATTGAATACCGAAACAGTAACTCAACAGCTTGCAGAGCGAAAATCTTATTATACTTCGCTTTCTGCCTTGGATGCGTTGTATCAGGCATCAAAGAAAGATACAGAAAAAGAGATTACAAATCTTATTCCTGGTCAGCAAGAAATTCCTGAGATCTTTGCTTCATATGAGGCCATAGCAAATGCAAATGGGGTTAGCGTTCAGTCTATGGATATTTTGAATGACAAATCGGTAGCCCAGGCAGGAGGTTCAAATGTACAATCGCTCGTCGTTAGTATGAAAGTCGCAAATGTGTCGTACGTTGCAATAAAGAAGTTTTTGGATGCAATAGAAACAAATATTCGTCTTGCTGATGTTCAATCGATTAGTTTTGATCCGCGCTCTCGATTTGTTGATATATCAATACGTTCATATTATCGAACAAATCGTACTGCTTCCCAATAATCGTTTTTACCTACACTCACATGCCTGACCCAAAGTTAGCAAAAAAGAAAACAAGTCCTTTATTCTTTCTTCTCCTCTTTGTTGTGCTTCTTGCTGCGGGATATTATTACTATACTTTTGTCATGTACACACCACCACCGATTTCAGAGACCAATACAGTGTTGCCGATTGTGACAACAGGGGATTGGAGTAAGGATATATACAAAAATCCGGCGTATACAGATCTTGTAAATCCAATTTCTGGAAAAGTAGAAGCAGGGGTCACTGGTAATCCAAGTCCATTTGTACAAATAGCACCAACAGATGCTCGAAAGTAATTTATCTCATGTCAGCACCGAAATTAATTCAGTACTTAATAGATGGAAAACTAATCACAGAAGATGATTGGGTTGCTATTGAATTAGAGTCGCGCAAAACAAAAGAAGATCCGGAAACACTTCTTCTTGATAAGAAAAAAATCACAGAGGAAGATCTTGCAAAAGCAAAGTCTATTTTATATAATTTGCCGTTTGTTGATTTGTCGTTGAAAGAAATCCCCAGAGAAACTCTCATTGTTTTACCGGAAGCGGCAGCTCAGAATCACCAGATTGTTCCGTTTGAACGAAAGGGTCAGCAAATAAAGATTGCCATGGTGTCTCCGGGAAATTATCGAGCCATCGAGGCGATGGATTTTTGGTCTAAGAAAGAAGGTCTTACTATTCAGTTATACGTGACGACGTTGTCAGGCCTACACGCTGCCCTAAAGCAATATAAAGGGTTTGGTGAAGAGGTGGGGCAGGCATTGAATGTTATCAAAGAGAGAGAAGTGCCAAAAAAAATTGAGCAGGATCGACGACCTTTGTATGAAATTGTTAAAAAAGCGCCTGTTGCAAAAATTGTTTCGCTGTTAATTAAAGAGGCGTCCGACGCAGGGGCGTCAGATATTCATATTGAGCCGAGCGAAAATGAAATCCGTGTGCGGTTTCGCGTTGATGGTATGTTGCGTAATTTTTTATCGCTTCCCCTAAATTTGCATGCGAGTTTGGTTGGACGTATTAAGGTGCTTGCGAGACTCAAATTGGATGAGACTCGCATCCCTCAGGACGGACGTATTCGTGTGGAATTTGATGATGGCGGCGGTGTCGATTTGCGTGTTTCTACTCTTCCTCTTTTGCAAAATGAAAAAGTGGTGATGCGTCTTCTTCCTTCAGGCACCGAGGTGAGTACTCTTGAGGAATTGGGATTTACAGGGAATGTGTTGGCAACGTTAAAACAAAGTACTGACAGGCCAGTGGGTGTTATGCTTATCAGTGGTCCGACCGGTTCAGGTAAATCAACCACCCTGTATTCTATTTTGCAGATACTTAATAAAGAAAGCACCAATATTATCACCCTTGAGGATCCTGTTGAATATTTTCTTACTGGTGTAAACCAAGTTCAAATCAATCCTGATGTCGGTTTGACTTTTGCGTCAGGATTACGTTCTATTTTGCGTCAGGATCCTAATATAATCATGGTCGGTGAAATTCGTGATAACGAAACGGCTGAGTTGGCAGTTAATGCTGCGCTCACCGGTCACTTCATGTTGTCTACCATCCACGCAAAAGATGTTCTTGGTGTTATTCCTCGACTCCTCGATATGCATGTAGAGCCATTTTTGATCTCTGCTGCGCTCAATACTATCATGGCTCAACGACTGGTGAGGAAATTATGTGAATTCTGTAAGGAACCTTTCGCCGTGACAGATGAACTGAAAGAAGAAATCAAAAAAGAATTAAAGACACTTCCTCCGAAGATTGCCAAAGAGGTCAGTTTGAAAGAAATTGTATTCTATCATGGAAAAGGGTGCGTACAGTGTGGTAATACCGGTTATAAAGGGCGTCTGGTTATTGCGGAAGTTCTCACTATGAGTGAGCGTTTAAGAGAGATTATCCGCACAGGACTTTCAGTTGACGAGATTGGAAGGGAGATGTTTGTGCAGGGTATCCCTACCCTCAAACAGGATGGTATTTTGAAAGCACTTGACGGCATTACGTCCATTGAAGAAGTAACCCGTGTGAGTCGAGAGTAGGGTATTGCGTTTTCAATCGATAGTCGATACTATAAAGGGGATTAGCTCTCCTTTATTTTTTGTTTTTTTATGGATACTACACAAACTCTTACCCTTATTCGCATGGTGACCAGCGCAGCCCGGGAACGAGCCACTGATTTGCATATTAATGGCGGGACTGTTCCTATGATGAGGATTGATGGAACGTTACGTGCATTGCCAGGGGAATCGATCGTTACTCAAGAATTTATTGAAGAAATGCTCCAGTCGTTGCTTACTCCAAATATGAGAGCGAAACTGACGGAGACAAAAGATTTTAGTTTTACCTACTTGTTCGATAATAAGGTTCGAGCGAAAGTAAGTATTTATTATGAGGAAGGACGCCCGGCGATTTCTATGAGATTGTTGGATGTAAAAGTGAGAACACTTCAGGAGCTTAATTTGCCGGATACAATTAAGAACTTTGCTCGTTTGAGTACTGGACTGGTACTTGTTGCGGGGACATATGGTTCTGGACGAACGACTTTAGTGATGGCGCTTCTTGAGGAAATTAATCGAACAGATACGCTCCATATCATGACCGTCGAAAGACCCATCGAATATGATATGGCAAGTAACAAATCAATCGTGGATCAGCGCGAGGTTGGTGATGACGTGCCTTCTTTTGAAGATGCGCTTGATCACGTTCAGCGCGAGGACGTCGATGTATTGTTCGTTAGTGAATTAACGACCGAAGGAGAGGTTATGAGGGTGTTAGAAATTGCTAATGCGGGCGTATTGGTTTTCGCAATCGTTGAAAGTTCCTCAGCGACTCATGCATTGGAAAAATTTCTTGCAACGGTCCCTGTTCCAGAACAAGAACATGCACGATCATTGCTCGCTCAGTGTCTAGAAGGGGTTATCGTGCAGAGGCTTGTGCCTCGAATTGGTGGAGGCATGGTTTCAGTCCATGAAATTCTCCGTATGCAGCCATCAATCCAGTCATTTCTTATCAGCAACCGCATGAACCAGATTTCAGTATTCTTAAAAAACAGTCGCGATGAAGGCATGATGAGTATGGAATATGAGCTTGCGAATTTAGTAAAGAATCAAGAGATACTTCCTGATGTTGCTCATGATGCCGCGGTAGATAAGCTTCTGCTTTCTCATCTGATTTCTTCATAATAGTATGCCGGAAAATTACGAATTATTACTGCAAACACTTGAAGCTTCGTTGCAACAGGCAACGACCGTTGAAGAGGTGCGCACTCTGTATCGTGCATACTTAGGAGTGAAAGGAAGCATTAAACAATTGTACGCCAGTTTGAAAGACATGACGCCTGAAATGAGACGAGTGCAAGGGCCTATATTTGCCGAGATATTACAACGTGCTCAAGCAATGTTTGATGCGCGTCAAAAAAGTTTACAAAGTGGTGAGCATGATGTGTTTTTAAAAGAACATGCCCGTTCAATTCCGTTGACTGTACCGAAGATGGGGCATCTCCATCCTTTATCTCGTACGATTCGAGAGTTGAATACTTTTTTCGTTCAGATGGGATACAGTGTGATTGATGGGCCAGAAATTGAAACCGACGAGTTTTGTTTTCAGCGTCTTAACGTACCTGCTGATCATCCCGCTCGCGACATGCAAGACACGTTGTATATTGAAGAACCAAACCTGTTGTTGCGCACTCAGACTTCTTCCATCGAAGCGCGAATTCTTGCTACCCATAAGCCACCATTTAAATTCGTTTCTGCCGGGCGGGTGTATCGAAATGAAAAAGTAAATAAAAGTAACCACTTTATTTTTCATCACTACCAAGGTGTTGTGGTGCTGCCTGATACAAATCTAAAGGATCTTTTTAGTACATTCACCGCATTGTTTCGAAAAATGTATGGTCCTGATGTCGTGATCCGTTTTCGCAACAAATACTACCCTGAAGTGGAGCCAGGTGTCGGTCCTGACATGCAATGTTTTTCCTGTCATGGAAAAGGATGCACGGTATGTAAATACGTCGGATGGATTGAGATGGGGGGATCAGGTATCATCCATCCCAATATTATGAAAATGGCCGGCATTGACCCTACAAAGTGGCGTGGTTTTGCGTTCGGTCTCGGTCTTGACCGTTGGGTGATGGCTAAATATAATATTACGGATATTCGCACTCTTTTGGGTGGCGACCTTGCGTATCAACCTTACTGCCATGAAAGTACTCTATAGTTCGCTCAAACAATATATTCCCGAACTAAAAATTCCGGCGCATGAAGTGGCGGATGCATTGACATTGATCGGATACATGAACGACCGTTTTGAAGAGGTAACGTATCAAGGAGAGACAGATTATGTGATGAGTCTGGAAGTGCGTCAAAATCGAGCCGATTGTTTTTCAGTAATAGGGATAGCTCGAGAAGTAGCTGCCTATTATGGGTTGCCTTTTCAGACTCCAGACTTGGTGGCGCCGCAATGGGAAAACGCTCCGCTTGAGATTAATATTAACGCCGTCGGTCCTACTCGGCGTGTTCTCGCTGTGCGCGTTGATGAACTAAAACAACAACCTTCGCCTGTGTGGCTCAAGGAATTTTTAATGCTGCACGGGATGAACTCTATTAGCCTTCTGGTTGATCTCTCAAACTATGTAATGTTAGTAACGGGGTATCCATCACATTTGATTGACGCCAATGTTATTCAAGGCAGTCTCTCTTGGAGTTTCAATACAAAATTTGATGAATTACTGACGTTAAACGGCACCTCATATCCACTATCAAAAGACGGACGATATATTTTGATTCATGATGAAAAAGCACCGATTGCATTGGCAGCCGCAGTGGGGGCACGATATAGCGATATCACTGAAGCGACATCCTCTGTTATTGTGGAGGTTGCGGTATACGATCCAGGGATTATTCGCGACAATATGCGTTCATTGCATATCGTCACAGAAGCAGGGAATCGTTTAAGCAAAGATCTTGACCCCGATGGTGCATACGATGCGTTTTGTATGTTGGTCTCTCTTTTGACAGAGCATGCAGGAGGGCAAGTCGCATCTTCACTGTTTGAATATTATCCGACGCCGATCTCATCCATTTCTGTTGAATTTGATCCGGCCTTACCGGGAAAAATTGCAGGGATTGATATTACCAACGATCAATCAAAAACTATATTAACGCGATTGTCATTTCAAGTGAACGATCAGGAAGCATTATGGAGCGTTGCTGTTCCTGCGTTTCGCACAGATGTGTCGTGTCCGGAAGATCTTGCAGAAGAAGTTATTCGAATGGTGGGATACGATCGCATATCAATTGAAGGCATCCCCGCGTTACCGATTACACCCGATATTACCCCCGTTCGTATTCGTTGGTCAGATATCATCCATGATATTCTTGTGAGCCGCGGATATGATGAAATTCGTTCGCTTCCCCTTGTTTCTTCAGAGTTAAATGCGTCAGTGCGCTATCGCGATGAAAAACCCATTACCACACAAAATACTGCAAATGAAGAATATCCTGAGCTCCGTCAAAGTGTGTTGACGGGCATGCTGCTTCAAAAAGAACAGTATCAAAAACGCAACGTGAATCCCATGCAGATATTTGAGTACGGTAAGGCGTTTGGTGCCAAGGGGGCGGAGTACGTTGAGTATGACATGTTAGCGCTTGCATACATTCCGACTAAAGATGCAGATGTCCTTACCCGCCTTTACGAAGATGTTTTGGTGGTGCTGGGGCGTCTTGGACTGCATGCAGTATTTCAGAAAGCATCCGTCGTCCCTACCTGTGCAAATTCCTACTCGTGCTGGGATATTATAGTAGATGACACAGCGGTAGGTATTTGTTTTGTTCTTAATGATGAGTCATATCCTGATGGTGCTATTGCAGAGATAAATATTGATTCTGTGATGCAATGCATGAGCGCGACTGAATCGAATAGTACTGCGGAGTTGACGACGAAGCTTGTTGACTTAGACACTAACGTGGTCTGTTCGAGCGACGAAGAAGTAGCGAACTATGTCAACAAATTATATAAAACATTAGAAGGACATGTGTGGTCTATTCTGATTGTTGATCGATATCCGCTTGAGGTTGGTATCCGCTACACTCTTCGGATGACGTACCGTGAATTATCTGATACTGATGCAAAGGCGCTTCATAATAAAACTTTTGAATTGACTACTTAGACTATGACTAAAGACATGGATCAAATTATTTCTTTGTGTAAACGACGCGGTTTTATTTTTCCTAGTTCTGAAATTTATGGAGGGTTTGCTGCGGTGTACGACTATGGTCAGTTGGGGGTAGAACTTGCTAATAATATAAAACGAGCATGGTGGAAGTCCATGGTACAGAAACGTGATGATATCGTTGGATTGGATTCCTCAATTTTTATGCACCCAAAGATTTGGGAAGCAAGCGGTCATGTGGGTGGTTTTTCCGATCCACTTACCGAGTGTAAGAGTTGTCATACTCGATCTCGTGTCGATCATCTCCTGGAAGAGGTGGATGTGTTTGCTGATGAAAAGATGAGCGAAGAAGAAATCAACGAACTTTTCTCCGCCAACATGAAAAAAATTCATTGTCCAAAATGTGGTAACAGTGATTTTTCGGAGGTCAAAAGTTTCAATTTGTTAGTGAAATCAAATCTGGGAAATTTCACTGGTGACTGGACGAAAGAACCCGTATACTTGAGAGGCGAGACATGTCAGGGTATTTATGTAAATTTTGAGAATGTACTTGATTCGTCTCGTAAAAAGTTGCCATTTGGAATCGCTCAGATCGGGAAAGCGTTTCGCAACGAAATCACTGCCCGCCAGTTTATTTTCCGTACTCGTGAATTTGAACAGATGGAGATGCAATACTTTACCAGCCCCGATAAGGAGATGGAAGAATATGAAAAATTAAGACAAGTGAGATGGCAGTATTATATCGACCTTGGAATCAAGGAAGAAAATTTGCAATGGCATAAGCACGAGAATCTTGTTTTTTATGCAAAAGAAGCGTACGACATTGAATATCGGTTTCCTTTTGGTTTCAAAGAACTCGAAGGTGTTCATGCACGAGGTAATTATGATTTGACACAACACTCAAAATTCTCAGGACAAGAGCTCACTTACACAGACCCCACAACCAATGAAAAATTTATTCCGCATATTGTTGAGTCATCTGTCGGGGTTGGTCGTACAATGCTTGCAGTACTTACCGATGCCTATCACGAGGAAGAAGCGCCTACTGCCGAAGAAGGGGAGACTGACAAACGTGTCGTACTTAAGCTACCATTTTCTCTTGCGCCATTTAAGATAGCGGTATTACCTCTCAGTAAGAAAGAGCCATTAACAGACATATCACGAAAAATCGCAACGACACTGAGAGATGACTGGATGGTTCAATACGATGAGACTCAAAGTATTGGTAAACGGTATCGTCGCCAAGACGAGATCGGTACCCCGTTTTGTGTGACAATTGATTTTGACACTCCGGAAGATAATAAGGTAACTGTTCGTCATCGTGATAGTATGAAACAGGAAAGAGTGTCTATTGAAGATTTGGGGGGATATATAAGAGAGCAGAAATAGGTATTAAAGGAATCCGCAAAATATAAGAAATAGCGTATTTACGAGCAAAATGACCATTGACAAAATGGTCATTTTGTGCTATACTACTTAACAGTTGGAACATTAAAATTATATATTTTTGAAAGGAAGATTGTACTAATGATTAAAGAAAAGAGGATTCATCGTACCAGGGTAAACAAAAAGGTTATAGTAAATCTGGGTGTTTTTTTAGGGATTTTTGGGGTAATAAGTAGTATCGTGGTGTATGTACTGTATTCAGTAGTCAGCGCGATCGCCTTATTGGCTATTACCTTTTTGGTTGATGGTACACCAGTCATGGCGGACCATAACGTGGAAATCATTGGTTCAAAATTAGCTGGTGTGGTTTCGTTTGTTGATCATACGATTGAAACATCTGGCAGGATCAACAAGATCGATCTTGGAAAGTCTGTATTCACCTCAGTGGAAGTCATGGTAACCCCGGAAGGTATATTCCGTCTGACCAAGAAAGGGAAGGTATCTGTGGTCGGTGGTGTATTCTTTGCACAATTAAAGGGATACCAAGGTCCGACGGTTAGATTTTTTCTTGAAGTCAAAGGTGATATCTCATATTGTCTTGAAGGATATGATGATCCACTTTTTGGATGTGATATACGCAAAGGAGAAGTTTTGATCTTTAAGGAGGACAAATAAAAATAATAAAAAAATATACTCTCAGATAAACCCTGAGAGTAAATTTTTTTTAAAAATTAATACCCTGGCGTTATTACCAGGGTATTATGATTAATTTTTCAACAGACGCGGGAGAAAATACAACGGCTTTGTACTCGCTGGTCGCGACATATTATAATTATAGTCACGATATATTATTTCCAATCCTTTTTTGTGTATTGTCACTTCCATGAAGGCGTATGTGTTGTCTGCAATTTTTATTATGAATACATTGCTACCCCATGCGCGCAGTTGCTGTTTACGGTGATAACATATACTGATAATTTGTTTTCGATGGTAGTAGAGTTGGCTTGGATCAATGTTGGTAGATTCAACGGTCTCTCTAAAAGTACCGTCGGTGTGAGGTGAATATATCCAAAGCTTATTGGTTGGTGTGCGAGGGTCTTTCTCGTCGGTGGTGAAATCAGTAAATCGAGGATCTATATCAAAATTATAATTGAATACCTGTTCTGCACTGGTTATTTTTTCTTGACCCCAACCAGTTGTAATAACTTTTTTTGTATGATGTACTCCATCTCTTGTTGTATGAGTGATTTCTTCGTCGACAGCTACATTAATCATTAATGCTTCTATCTCTGAGTGGAGAACTAAGTAGCCGGAGCTGAGTATATCCTTCTGAACTGTTTTTGCAATCATGGTGCGACCTCCTTATGATTTGTTAATATACTGCTACTTATTAAAGCATAAAAACTAGCTTTGTCAAGGTGTGACAAACGATGCAAAACAATTGTTCTTTTGTATTTATCCAAAACACGCTAGGATGTAAGGACTATCTCGTAAATATTCAAATCTGCTGTATGTATACCAAACACACATTTTCCAATGGCCTGCGCACGATCATTGCGCCGATGTATGATACCAAGTCGGTGACAGTGCTGGTTCTTCATGGAGTGGGATCACGTCATGAGACAAAAAAGATAAACGGTATTTCGCACTTCCTTGAACACATGATGTTTAAAGGCACAAAACGTCGTCCTAGCACTCTTTCGATCAGTAAAGAGCTCGATGGGGTGGGTGCGGAATACAATGCTTATACATCGAAAGACTACACTGGCTATTACATTAAAATTGCTTCGGAGCATACGGAGATGGCTTTGGATATTTTGTCAGACATGCTGTTTCATTCTCTCTATATGGACAAAGAAATTCAGCGTGAAAAAAAGGTGATCTGTGAAGAGTTGCACATGTATAAAGATAATCCAACAATGTATATCGACACTCTTTTGGAGGGGGCCATGTTTTTGCCAAACAGTTTGGGATGGGATATTGGAGGAGAAGATGAGACGGTTATGGCAACCACTCGTGAGGAAATTGTTGATTATAAACATGCACACTATTTACCATCCAACACTGTTGTGGGAATCGCCGGACGTCTTGAAGATAATGCATTAGGACGACTTGAACATTATTTTGGGCACACATGGGGAGAAGGGGAGAAATTGAAAGGGTTCAGAAAGTTTCAAGTCGAACCGCGGCGTACGCCACAGCTTGATGTGCATTATAAAGAGACAGAGCAGGCTCAAGTGGCTCTCGGGTTTTACGGATATTCATATACCGATAAGGATGCATATGCAGCATCACTGCTCTCGGTAATTTTGGGTGGTCCTATGAGCTCACGTTTGTTTATTTCGGTACGCGAGCGACTTGGTCTGGCATATAGTATTCGTGCCTCATCGCAATCTTTTTCTGATACAGGTATTTTTTCCATTCAATCAGGGCTTGATAAAACAAGAGTGGCAAAAGCCCTTCAGGTCATTGGGGTAGAAATAAGTAAGATGAAAGATAAGGGAGTAACGGCAGCTGAACTTACTCGTGCAAAAGATTATCTCAAAGGACAACTTGCTTTGCGCCTGGAAGGCTCAGACAGTATTGTGTCGTGGTATGTAAATCAAGAATTGTTGGCGGGACAAACATTAACGCCGGATGAAAAACTCGAGAAGATATTTGCTGTAACTCGTGAGGATGTATTGAGAGTAGCCCGTGACATATTTCAAAAGAAAAACGCAAGCCTTGCTGTTATTGGACCGTATAAAGAAAATGCCATATTTGAAAAGGCTTTAGGCGCACTCTAAGACTTAGTGCTCAATATAAAAACAGACTCTTGCGAGTCTGTTTTTATATAAGATCGTTAAGTAAACTTTTTCCTGTCATTTCCGGGGCGGGTTCCAAGCCCATTAGTTCGCACATGGTGGGAGCGACATCGGCGAGGATTCCGATGGGGTTTATATCTGCTTCAATCATCGCGCGCATCGTTTCATCTTTTTCTTGTTTCCGTACTTTGTCGACAATAATGAGGGGGACGGGGCTTGTGGAGTGTTCTTTGTCTATCAGGCCAGTAATAGGATCGACTATTCCTTCGGCATTGCCATGGTCGGCAGTTATTAAAGTGATGCCATCTACCGCTTCTTGCGCTTTGAGGATTATTCCCACGCACTCGTCGACTACTTCTACTGCTTTGACGGTGGCTTTCAAATCCCCAGTGTGCGCTACCATGTCGGCGTTGGCAAAATTGACAAGGATGAAAGGGTATTGTTTTGCTTTGATCTCAGTACATACCCGCTTTGTTATTTCTTTCGCGCTCATTTCAGGTTTTTCGTCGTACGTTTTTACTTTTGGAGAGGGGATCAATATGCGATCTTCTTTTTTGTATTGATCTTCACTTCCTCCATTGAAGAAGTATGTCACGTGCGCGTATTTTTCGGTTTCAGCAATGCGGAGTTGGCGGAGTCCCGCGTCCGCGACAATTTTTCCAAATGGATTTGTCACATATTCGGGAGGGAACATTATATCAACAGGTAAATCTTTTTCATATTCAGACATGGTGACAAATTTGAGGTTCTTCAAAACTTTTTCCCTTGTAAAATCTTTAAATTCAGGAATGACGAATGCGCGAGTCAATTGACGCGCACGATCGGGACGAAAGTTGAAAAAAATGACAGCATCATTTTCGTTTACTGTCGTGAGTGGTTGTCCTTTTCGGTTGGTGATCACTGTCGGTTCGATCATTTCGTCATCAATATTTTTTTTATACCAATCTTGTAGTGCTTGCTGAGGATCGGTTGCAAAAACTCCTTTGCCCAGAGTCATTGCGTCATACGCCTTTTGAGTGCGATCCCATTTGTTGTTTCGATCCATCGCATAGTAACGGCCAGAAATAGTGGCGATCGTTCCCGTTTTTGTTTCATGAATAATTTGAGCGAGTTCTTTAAAATAAGTGGCGCTCGCGCGGGGAGGTGAATCGCGACCATCAGTAATGGCGTGAATGAAAACATTTTTGACTCTTTCTTTTCGCGCAGCACGAAGGAGTGCATAGAGATGCTCAATATGTCCATGAACACCGCCAGGACTGGTGATTCCTAGCAGATGCAATGAACTTCTATTTTGTTTTACATACTCAAGTGCAGCATGGAGAGCATCGTTATGTGGGAAACTACCTTCTTCGATAGACATGGTAACACGAGGGAGGTCTTGATAGCGCACAAAGCCGGCACCAAGGTTAAGGTGGCCGACCTCGGAGTTACCAACTTCGCCCCAAGGTAGTCCTACTGCAGAACTTGATGCATCAAGCACTCCGTAGGGATATTGCATTGGAAGGCTACTCATTACGGGGGTTTTTGCAATGTGGATAGGGTTGTTTACCTCAACGGGTGAAATTCCCCAGCCATCAAGGATAATTAATACAATTGGTCTTTTTTTCATATATGCTATAGGTACCCTTTGGGTATATACATGATACCAAAGGGTTTGACATTGAGCTATGTTTTGATACCATAAAGGCTATGCCGCGGTGGTGGAACTGGTAGACGCAATAGACTCAAAATCTATCGATCGCAAGGTCATGAGGGTTCGAGTCCCTCCCGCGGCAGTAAGGAAATTCCTTTAGAAAAGTAATATAAAAATTTCATGGAGTCATTTACCCCCAATGAAGGAAAACAAATTGAAATCGAATATGAGGGAGCGCGGTATGCTCGTCTTCCCATAAAAACCCATATCGTTACTGATAAGGATAATATTGTTCAGATGGCGAAACAGTATGTAATGCCTCATCTACAATCGGGTGATATGTTGTTCATTAGCGAGCGCATTGTCGCAATCAGCCAAGGTCGCGCGTATCCTATCAAAGATATCAAACCATCGCGCATGGCAAATTTTTTGGTAAAGTATGTTCATAAGTCACCGTATGGGATTGGATTGGGGAGCCCGTGGACTATGGAACTCGCGATTCGTGAAGCAGGATTTGTTCGCATCCTTTTTGCGGCATTCGTATCAGCAGTAACAAAACCATTTGGCATGAAAGGGGTATTCTATAATGTTGTCGGAAAAAATATTAATGCAATCGATGGTCCTTGTTCGTACACACTTCCTCCCTATAATGAATATGCAAAATTAGGACCAAAAGATCCTGATAAGGTCGCGCGACAAATAAAAGAAGAAATAAAATGCGAAGTCGTTATTATTGACGCCAATGATCTGGGGGTCAACGTGCTGGGGCGATCAGACAAAATGATTACTGATGCATTTTGTTATGGAGTGTTTCGTGATAATCCCCTTGGGCAATCAAAAGAGCAGACCCCATTGTGTATTGTTAGGAAACTTTAGGTCGCGATTTTTTCTTTTTTATCGTTTTCTTTTTCCTGGTGACCGGTTTTGGTGCTTCCTTTGTAAAATTTTGATTGATCAGCGAGAATACCAATAATGCGATTATGATACCAATACAATCATTAAATAAGTCGCGCACGTCTGTTGTTCTTGTGGGGATGAATGACTGGATGATTTCGCTATAAGCAGCAAAGATCACTAAGCTCCACGCGGTAATGCGTATTTTTTCTGAATACGTTAAAAAAGTTACCAGTCCTAACGTACCAAAAAGTATTGTATGGATATAGCTGTCAAAAGGAGAAAATGTTGATGCTGTACTATGCCCGAGTGGCATGAACAAAATAACCGCAGCAGCAATATAAAACGGCGCGAGGATGACGAGAGGATTGTGGACGTTAATTTTCATACCCAAGATATCTTGTAAGGTATAATAATGATACCACACTCTCTCAAGAGTATCTATCGAGTTTTAGTCTTGCATATTTGTTTCCTTGTGGTAGTATATCATCGCGGGGTAGAGCAGCCCGGTAGCTCGCCTGGCTCATAACCAGGAGGTCGCTGGTTCAAATCCAGCCCCCGCAACCAAGCAGGTCTCCCATGTGGAGGCTTTTTTGGTATAAGAAAATAGTGCCTATACACTTGCCAATCGATGATCGTATGCTAGAATCCAAACGTATCGTTTTATGCCAGAGTAGCTCAGTGGTAGAGCAGAGGACTCATAAGCCTTTGGTCGTGGGTTCAACTCCCACCTCTGGTATTAGGATCAAAACAGGGTCACTCCCTGTTTTTTTGTAGACAAGCATGCCTTGGGTTGGTATAGTTGAATCGTCAAATATGTTTGTGTAATGAACATAATTATGGTCATACGAAAAGCGACAAAAAAAGACGTCCTTGCCATTGTTTCCCTCAGTAAAGAATTAGAAAAAGATCTCAACAAAATTCTCCCCCCAGAGTTTAGGATGTTTGGCGCCAGTATGACGAGTGATGCTATCGCGGAACGAATCGATAGTAAAAACTTTTTAACGCTCGTAGTGGAAGAGAATGAGAAATTGGTCGGTCTTATGTTAAACAGAATTGATCCGTTAGGAAATAATAAGCGAGGTGTGAGGGGAAAAATAAATGAAATGTATCTTGCGAAAAAGTTTAGAGGAAAGTCTATCGCGTCTCAGCTGTATCAAGAGGCGCTAACATGGTTTAAGGAAAATAAATGCCAGTACGTACAATTGTACGTATATGAAAGTAATACAGCAAAGGATATATATGAAAAATGGGGGTTTAAGCCGTTTTCAATGACCATGATTAACAGAATAAAGGAGTCAAAAAAATAGGGACCATGCTTGGACAGAACCTTTCGGGCGCGGTATACTTTCCTAATACAGAAATGCATTATGGGTACTATCATCGCTATAGTAAATCAAAAAGGGGGAGTAGGGAAAACAACGACCGCCATGAACCTCACGGCAGCTCTTTCTGATTTGGGACAGAAATGTCTTTTTGTTGACCTTGACCCACAGGCAAATGGCACATCAGGGCTAGGGTTTCGTCAAAACGATATTTCCAAGGGGTTGTACGACGTATTAAGCGGGGAGCATACCCCGCAAGCAGTAACGTTGAAGGTTCAGGGTCATGGTTTTTCTCTTATTCCAGCTACAGAAAGTCTCGCGGGAGCAAATGTTGAACTGGTGAACGCAGAAAATCGCGAGTTTTTGTTGGAACGAGTCCTTGGTCCGCTCAAAAATGAGTATGACTTTATTTTTATCGATTGTCCTCCTTCTTTAGGACTTCTTACTATCAATGGTCTCGTTGCCGCAGATGAGATTCTGATTCCCGTTCAAGCAGAATACTTTGCGCTTGAAGGTCTCGGGCAGTTGGTAAGTACCATTGAACGGGTGCGGGAACATATTAAGCCTACATTGCGTATTAAAGGTGCCGTAATTACGATGTATGATAAGCGATACAATTTGTCAGAAAGCGTATTGTGGGAGCTATATCAGCATTTCCCCGGTACTATCTTTAGAACCGTAATTCCTCGAAATGTGCGTCTTGCAGAAGCGCCCAGTCATGGAAAGACTATTTTTGGATATGATTCCTCCTCTCGGGGTGCGCGAGCATATGAGCGACTCGCTCGCGAATTTCTTAGTCTTGATCAACCTATCTCTTAAACTCATATGGCGCAATTTGGTCTTGGACGTGGACTTGATGCATTGATTCCACGTAACAACGTATTTTCCCCAACACCTCCTGCCGTGGCAGCAGTGTTTGAAACACAAAACAGTGGAGGTGGTTTGCTTGAAATTCCTCTTGATGCGATTAAGCCTAATCGTTTTCAACCCCGTACAGAATTTGATAAGGAGGCTCTCGCAGATCTTGCCAGTTCAATCAAAGAATATGGTATTTTACAGCCGCTGGTTGTCGAAGAAGTGAATGGTCAGTATTTCCTCATTGCAGGGGAGCGACGATTGCGTGCTGCGCGCATGGCCGGCCTTCATACCGCTCCGGCTGTTGTTCGTAGTCCGGATGACCATCAACGCCTTGCATTGGCAATCATTGAGAATATTCAGCGAGTGAATCTTAATCCGATTGAAACCGCGATTGCCTATCAACGGCTTGTTGATGATTTTAATTTGACACAAGAGCAGGTTGCGGCAAAAATGGGACGCAGCCGTGCTTCGATAGCAAACACCTTGCGCTTATTGCGCCTCCACCCTGAAATACAAGAGGCCTTATGCAAAGGAATGATTAGCGAAGGTCATGGAAAGCTATTGTTGGGCATTGAGGATCTTGAAGCTCAGCATCAAGCGTATAAGAATATTTTGGCTAATAACTTGTCAGTGGGAGATGCTGTCCATCACATAAAACCGTTGCGAAAAAAAGGGAGCTCACTCACTTCTTACATTGACCCTAATATTGCCGCAAAAGAAACAGCACTACGTGAACATTTCGGCACCAAGGTTCGCATTCAATATAAAAAAGGAAAAGGGACCATTAGTATAGAGTACTATTCAGATGAAGAGTTCCGTTCATTGCTTAATCAATTATTGAATGAATAGACATGAAATTCATTATTGAGGGGGGACAAAAATTAGAAGGGGAGATACGTGTTGCGGGGTATAAAAATGCTGCAACACCCATTATTGCTTCTACCTTATTAACAAAGGAGCCATGCGTGATAAACAACGTTCCTCGTATCAGTGATGTTGATGCAATGTTGGCAATTTTGGAAAGCATGGGTTCAAGTGCACAGTGGTCCGGACCTAATCAGGTGACGATACACAATGACAACATTGACGTAAGTAAGCTTGATCAGACACTGATGAAACGACTGCGCTCCTCAATTTTATTGCTTGGTCCACTGCTTGCTCGATGTGAAGATTTTGTAATTGCGGAGCCAGGCGGTTGTATTATCGGCAATAGACCACTTGATACACATTTTTTGGGTATGCAAGCAATGGGTGCGACTATCACACCTGCGGTAAACTCATATCGTGTCGTTCGATCTTCTTTGAAAGCAACGACAATCGTACTTCTTGAGGCCTCAGTAACGGCCACAGAGAATATCGTTATGGCTGCCACCGCTGCGGAAGGAACAACAGTGATAAAAAATGCAGCGTGTGAACCGCACGTACAAGACTTATGTAATGCTTTGGTGGGTATGGGTGCGAAGATTGAGGGAATTGGTACAACCACCGTGTCAGTGGCGGGTGGCGTATCGTTGAAAGGAATGACTCATGCGCTCATACCTGATGCAATTGAAGCGGGAACTTTTATTATCATGGGTGTCGCGACACACAGCCGGCTGACGGTTTCACATCTAAGGCCAGATCATATTGATGTTGTTTTGGCTACGTTGCAAAATATGGGCGCGCAATTGGAAATTGGGGATACCTATGTTAAAACCGAGCCATCCTTGTCTTTGGTTGCTCGCCGCATAAATGCTCAGCCATACCCAGCAATCCCCACTGATTTACAATCCTTGTTCGGTGTCCTTGCGACACAGGTGAACGGTACCTCTTTAATTCACGATACGATGTTTGAGGGTCGTATGGGATATATTGGTGAGCTGATAAAAATGGGCGCCAATGCTATTGTATGTGATCCTCACCGTGTGTTAGTAACCGGCCCCACTCCTCTCTACGGTCAAGAAATTCGCAGTTTTGATCTACGCGCTGGTGCGGCCATGATTGTTGCCGGTTTACTGGCCCAAGGAACAACGACAATCAATCAAGCTGAGCTTGTTGATCGGGGATATGAACAGATCGATCAACGTCTTGCTCAGTTAGGCGCATTAATACAGCGAGTCGAATAATTTGTCTTGAGTTATTAGCGTTTCCACGTTAGAATTACCCAGTAATTATTTTTTTATGGAAAGTCAATCTATGTCTGCAGCTTTACCCGCAAAACCGTCTTCATGGTCTCGGAAGTTGTTTCTTGCGGTGTTGATTTTTTTTGTTTTAGGTCTGGTGTTTTATACGGGTGTATTTGCTGGTAGTAAATGGGAAAAAACATCTACCCCCGGATCTCTTCAGGGAATTTTTGGGGATTCTAAAAAAGCGAATGATGGATATGGTGAAGTAAAAAATGGGGATAAAATCCCTCCGTATCTTGCAAAAGACGTTGACTTCAAGCTTTTTTGGGAGGTGTGGCAATTGGTTCAAAAGGAATCAGTTAATAAGGACACCCCTGATATAAAATTGTTTTACGGGGCATTATCGGGTATCGTAGGAGCACTGGGGGATCCTTATTCTGTGTATTTTGATCCCGAGACATATAAAAAGTTCAATGAGGATCTTTCTGGTTCGTTTGATGGAATTGGTGCTGAGATTGGTATCAAAAACGAACAGCTTATCGTCGTGACCCCCCTCGAGGGAAACCCCGCAGCGAAAGCAGGGCTTCTCGCTGGTGATAAGATTGTCGCTATCGATGGGAAGAGCACGGTGGGTATGAGTGTTGATGCGGCTGTCGACCTTATCCGAGGTGTTAAAGGAACGAAAGTGACCCTTACCATTTATCGCGATGGGGATACTGACACCAAGAAGTTTGAAATTGAGCGTGATACTATTACGATTGAATCGGTAAAATGGGAAATGAAAAAAGGCGATATTGCCTACATTAAAGTTTCACACTTTAATAGAGATACTGAAGGTGGTTTTGCGAACGCAGTGAATGGAGTTATCGCAAAAAAACCAAAAGGCATTATTCTTGATCTTCGCAATAATCCAGGTGGATTTCTTGATACCGCTATTCAAATGGCAGGATATTGGATCGATGGGAAACCTGTTGTAACGGAACGATATAGCGCTGATAAAGAGGATGTGTATAAGGCGCGAACATCACCACAGTTTGCGGGTATAAAAACAATGGTGTTAGTGAACGAGGGAAGCGCTTCAGCTTCAGAAATCGTATCGGGTGCATTGCAGGATTACAAAGCAGCTACATTGATTGGTATGAAAACCTTTGGAAAAGGTTCAGTGCAAGATATCAAAGAGCTTAGCGATGGTTCGGCTGTGAAATTAACGATTGCAAAATGGCTCACGCCGAATGGACGACAAATTAGCGAGAAGGGGATTCCACCAGATATTGAAGTAAAGTTTACTCAAGCAGATCGTGATGCAAAGAAAGACCCACAGCTCGATCGCGCGATGCAAGAACTTACCAAATAAGGTATCAAAAAACTCTCCGCGTTATATGCAGGAGAGTTTTTTGATACAGTGCTTATTTTGTAGCCTCTGCTTTCACGTTAACATTGACGAATGTTCGCTCTTTCATGTTGCCATCAAAGGCGCGTACTTTTTTACTGGTAAATGCTACGAATCCGTCTGCTACGGAGTAAAGGCTATCGTCGCCTGCTTTGCGTACATTGATACCAGGATGAAACTTCGTGCCGCGCTGTCGAATGACAATACTGCCAATTTTGGCAAATTGACCGCCAAAAAGCTTGACGCCAAGTCGTTGGGCGTTTGAATCGCGGCCAAGGGAGGTAGATCCTCCCGCTTTCTTATGTGCCATATTATAGTCTTAAGTGTCAGAAAATACCCTCGTATACTAGCATAGTGTCCAAAATTGGCAAGACTAGGGTAAATTAAAAGGCCCAGAATTGAGGTCTGGGCCGATTTTTGTTTGTTTTACCAATCTCTTTGTTTGGCAATTTCCTTTGCTCTCTTTAGGAGGGGAAGGTGATCACTTGCAGGATCATCTTCTAAGAAAGTCCTCAATAGAACACCTGTTTTGAATGCCTCAAGAGCATAACGTCCCAACTTAAGCAGTGCCGAATTTCCTTTAATTCGAATTCTCTTTTTATTGCCTTTTTCATCAAATACGTCCAAAGTGGGTGCTCCACCTTCCATCATACTACGTTCCCGCCCTAACGCTGCTTTATAGTCCGCTCCACAGAAAAACGTACTGTACCACCATTCCCTTGGGTTTGCTGGTCGTAGTGCGCTTGTCTCTATTTCCCATAAAAGTTGGTCCTGATTTCCCACGTACTTGTCAATTCGTCTTAACGGATGGTGAGCCTTTATAGCATCTCGCTTAAATGCTTCCAAAACATTATCGTCAACACGGATAAATGCATCTCCATATCCTTCTTTGTTGATTGCTGTCAGTAGTTTTCGCCGTGTCATTTTATTGCCAGCAAGTGATCCAATATTGCCTTTTTGACTATCAATCTGCCAAGGTACTATCAGATTTCTTGGTGAATGAACCAGAATATCCAATTCATGTATAAAATCGTCAAGAGTTTTTGGATCATATGGATTCCGATAAAATGCATTCAATGCGTCGGTAAGTTCGAATGTCAGATCATCTCTTTCAACGATTCCTATTGTTTTTTGTTCGCCCCAATAGATTGACGAATGGTTACCGTAGGGGTGCTCATCTGTGGTAACTTTTCTTCTATCTTTTGAGAATGAGGAACTTTGTGACCGAGATACAAAAACATGGGGAGTAGGTATCTGTACAGGTATATCTTCTTTACTCTTTTTGGTTGTGTCAGGAACACAATTATCTGCATAAAAACTGATGGGAACTGGCATTATGTCTGGCAGTACAGAACCAGGAGTACCAAAGGGAGTTGAACATTCTTGATTGATTATTTTTTTTGCAACATTCTTTGTTTGAAGTCTCCGTGAGTCCATGCAGTTGGCGATTTGTATATTCGGATATTTTTTTAATATATTGACTATGTTTGGCGAAAGCAAAATATCATTACCCGAAGTAGTGAGCACACAGTGTATCCCTGATTCTCCCATTTCTATGATGGAGTCTTCGGGAGTTTCATCTTTGACATACACACTTATATCGCCGTGGGTATAGGGGTTGTAATCATCCTTTAATAATATTTTCATTGTAAAAGACCTCCTTAAGACCTTTTTTTAATATAAAACCAGTTGCACCATAGCATAAAATAGCAAAAAAGTCAAGTATAAAGACCAGAAAAGGTCATATTTATAACAAATTCCAATAAAAAGAGGGTACCTTGCTTAGCAAAATACCCCTTTATTTAATTAATTACAGTTACCAAATGTTATGAGCTTCAAGCCACCAATATGCAACAACATTGTGCATGAGGGTGGTAACATACTCAGCTTTCGTTCCATCTTCGAAAGTGTGAACGTATGTTCCGGCCATGATCATTGCCTTATATTCTTGCTTGGTTAAAAGCAGGCGACCTTTGATTCCTTCCATTACTTCAATATTGATGCCGGGTAAAGGTTCGGCTTCAACATAATAGACCTGACTTACTTCTGATGCTGTTCCCGGTAATTGGGGGCAGCCTTTAGTATGGGCTGGATCTAGACGTACTGGTTCACCTTTGGGTGTGAAGTTCACTTCGGCTTTGAGTTCTATCAAGGCTGACTCAATTGGAGTTACGCCAGGGCGTTGTGCAGAACTAGAGATTTCTACCCCTTTTCCTCCAATATGGTTTTCGGTCAACCTGCTTTGGAGTTGGAGAGGAACACGTTTAATACCGTTTTCATCAGTAAAGACAGGAACGACGATTTGTGCAGCGCGTCCTTCTCTGTGAGCTTTTGTTTGAATCTCATACTGAATCCCAAACTCTATAGTACCATCTTCTTTGAAGGTGGCTTTTGGGTGTGCAACAAATGTTACAAAAGCAAAGCGTACTACAAAGAAAATCATACCCGTTTTGATCTCACATTCTTTAATCTGACTTGGATCAGTGAGGAAAAAGAATGGCATGGGAATACCTGGTTTGGGCTGAGACAGAGCATACTCTGCGGGATAGAGCTCCTTCCATTGGGTGTAAGTCAAAAATTCAATCTTTTGTCCGGGATCGAATTCTTGAAAATATCCTGCAAGATACGTCAGAAATTCATTCCTCTGATCAATCTTTTTGAAACACCGTTCAAGATACTCTTCCACCTTGCCTTTGTCTGGTGAGTACTTCAGATACGTTTCAAAGTTTTGTAAAATAACAATTTTTTCTTCTGGGGTAATTATACCCAATGTTTTTTCGGACACTCTTATGTCCCTCCTATACTTATAATAACACGATATTTTTCCTGTAGCGCTCTAAGAGACACATACGTTGGAATACCGGCTCATACGTTCTAGCAGGGAGCTGTTTTATTGTCAAGAGTCGATGAACAAAATAAAAAGGGCCTGTTTAAAAGGCCCTTAAGCGATAAATTTATATCATACCAAAACCTACTAGTAATGCACCTGTTATGATAATACAGATAGCAAACGTTTGGGAGGATGAAATCCGGTGTTGAAATATCTTTCGATCCCATATTATCGCCCACAGCTGCCCTGTTTGTTTGAGTGCGACTACGTAAGCCGGGTTGATGAGAGATAGAGCTGTGTATTGCAATATATTC
>JAHFJA010000029.1 GCA_023246095.1 bacterium
CATCATTTAATGTGCACGTAAAAGGTTCAGGATCGATGGGAGTTTCCGACGTTGCAGGTAGTCCTGCTGTTGGTTCTGAAACACCAGGTACGTCTTATAGTCTCACATCAGGGACGTACGCGGTGAGTGAGGATGCACATTCCGGATACACAGCAACCTTTAGTGGAGATTGTGGTTCAAACGGTGATATTACTTTGACTGCGGGCCAAAATAAAATCTGTACAATTACAAATAACGACATTCCGCCAATAATTGTTCCTCTCGCTATGCTTCACGTCATTAAACATGTTATAAATGACAATAGTGGTACGGCAACGGCTTCATCATTTAATGTGCACGTAAAAGGTTCAGGATCGATGGGAGTTTCCGACGTTGCAGGTAGTCCTGCTGTTGGTTCTGAAACACCAGGTACGTCTTATAGTCTCATGCCAAATACATATACTGTGAGTGAGGATGTAAATTCTGGGTATACAGCAAGTTTCAGCGGTGATTGTGATGCAAACGGCAATATTTCTCTCGTTTCTGGTGATAGTAAAACATGCACAATCACCAACGATGATATTGCGGCAATTAAAATCCCACCTGCTGATGGAGGGACAGGCACGCTTCATGTTATTAAAACTGTTATTAACGATAATGGGGGTAAGGCGGTTGCGTCTGATGCTGTTGTTCACGTGATCAACGGTTTGGGAGACGTTTCAGGAAGTCCTCATGTGGGGGTCAATTCTCCGGGAACGGCTTATACTTTGAGTGCTGGAACCTATAACGTAAGCGAAAATTTCTTCTTGGGATACACGATGACGATTAGAGGGGATTGCGCGGTAAATGGTGATGTGGTGCTCGCTTCGGGAGATAATAAAACATGTACGATTACAAACAATGATATTGCGACTATACCGCCTTCAACAACGGTGACTCCTCCGCCAGCGACAACAACTTCAACAGTACCGGTGAATTGTGATATCTGCTCACGACTTACTTATGATGTCTATATCATAAATCCGGATGGTTCCCAGCGTCATACAGGTACGCCTTGGGTGAAGGTGACTGACCGAGGAAATGGAGTGAAACGTTATTCTTTCGAAGACACCACACTCGATCCAAATAACCCACTATTTGACCACAATGACTCCATTATAGATGTTGATTATAAGGACTGCAAGAGTGTAAATTTTATGTTTGCTAGCTCGGACGCTTCTTGGAAACATCAGGTGAGAATCAAAGTATCAATTGATGGCATTATGCAATCGGATACATTAGTGTCAAATGACTCTAAAGCGGTGGTTGGCACCTCTAAATTAGTGAATGCCACTACAGGGGTGAATACAAACCTTGCATGTCTTACAGCACCGGCAGCCTTGAAAGGAAAGATTCTATTGCAAATACAGCAACATGGTGAGGCTTGGTACATTCGTCCGAGTTCAGGGCTACGATATTACATGAAAGACGGAACTGTCGCTTATAGTATGATGCGGAATTTTGGTTTAGGCATAACCGATAAAAATTTGACCGCTATACCGAGCGTACAGACCATCGATGAGTTAAAAAGTTCAGCGAGTGTATGTTCTACCAATAGTTCTGCAAATAAAATTAAAGGATCGATACTGCTCCAAGTTCAGCAACATGGAGAGGCGTGGTATGTTGATGTAGGAAAGTGTCGTAGTATATATAGGAAGGACGGGGCGGCGGCTTACTCGCTTATGCGTTTTCTAGGTTTAGGTATAACGGATGCTGATTTGGCCAAGTTACCGATTGGTCAGTAAATACATATTACCAACGAGTATGAAGATAATAATACCAATGGCAGGAAGGGGTACTCGTTTGAGTCCTCATACATTCACGACTCCAAAATCTTTGATACCCATTGCGGGAAAGCCTATAGTACAGCGCATAGTAGAAGATACTGCTAAAATATGCGATGATGAGGTTGATGAGGTTGCTTTTGTTATTGGTCATCTGAGCAAAGAAATTGAGGACAGTCTTATCAAGATTGCAGAAAATATTGGCGCAAAGGGGAGTATTTATTACCAAGAAAACGCATTAGGGCTTGGTCATGCTGTTTTGTGTGCAAAAGAATCGTTGGTGGGGAAAGTCGTTGTTGTGTACGGTGATACGTTGTTTAAAGCGGATCTGAAACTGGATTCGTCGAAGGATGGAATTATTTGTGTATATAAAGTTGAAGATCCACGGCCTTTTGGCGTGGTTACGGTAGATGCAGACAACATGATTACCGGCTTTGTCGAAAAACCGCAGGAGTTTGTTTCAGATCTTGCGATTATTGGAGTTTGTTATTTTCAAAATGGCGAATATCTGCGAAGCGAGCTTCAATATTTGGTGGACAATAATATTACTCAAAAAGGTGAATATCAAATAACATCTGCAATGGAAAATATGAGAGCAAAAGGAACAAAGTTTTTTGTATGTGAAGTCACAGAATGGTTGGATTGTGGAAATAAAGACGCTACGGTGTATTCCAATTCACGTATTTTGGAAATCGATATGAATATACAGAGAACTTCAAATTTTGTTAATCAAAACTCTATTATTATCGAACCATGTTTTGTGGGCGAAGGGGTGCAGCTGATTAACTCCATCATTGGTCCTTATGTATCCGTTGGAGAAAATACTATTTTGGATAATTCCATAGTAAAAAATAGCATCATACAGGCTAATAGTAGGATACTTCATGCAGAATTGAGCAATTCAATGATAGGAAATAATGCCGAATTTACCGGCACATCAAACGACGCCAGCATTAGTGACTTCAGTACTATCCGATAATTTTTTGCCGCTTCACGATAACTTCATATTTATGTGATATTATGTATTTGTTGATTTAATTACCCAGTTTCCTTATGAAGAAGGGCGTCTTATATATCGGTGTAATAGCACTCTATGCAGTATACGTTGTGTATCATAACATGGCAGGTTTGTCTGTGCCTACTGTGCTACCGCCTAGGATAGCAACTGCCCCCACAGCCACCGTGCCTCCCAGTCCATCAACAAATTCGAGGACTGCGCTACAAGAGATTTTATTAAGATTATCGCAAAACATAGCTCGATCGACTCCAGAGCAACCGATTTCTCCACCTTCAACACCGAATCCTATTGCAATAAACCCAGCACCTGTTACGACGACACCACCTGTGTCCAATCCAATGATGGGCGGTGGCACTCCAATGATGGGACAAGGACAGTATCGTGACGGACAATATACCGGCGATAGTACTTATGCGTACTATGGCAACGTTCAAGTAAAGGCGATCATTCAAAGTGGAAAAATCGCTGACGTACAGTTTTTGGATTACCCCCAAGATAGGAGTAATTCTCGTATGATTAATTCATACGCCATGCCGTTGTTGACACAAGAGGCAATTCAAGTACAAAATGCAAATGTTGACGCGGTCTCGGGTGCTACTTTTACAAGCCAAGCATTTGTCCAATCTTTGGGAGCTGCATTGGTGCAAGCAAAGAATTAGTATATGAAACAGACACGAATTATCATGGGGATGCCTATTACCGTTGAAATCCTTGACGTGACAGCGGTAGATGCAGCATTTGACGATATTTTCGATTACTTTACGTATGTTGATGAGACGTTCAGTGTGTTTAAAACTACAAGCGAAATAACGAAAATAAATAATGGTGATTTGTTGCCGAAGGCATATAGCGAAGATATGCGCACGATACTTCGACTCTGTGAAGAGACCAGACAACAAACAAATGGATATTTTAATGTTATTACCCCGTCGGGTTCATATAATCCATCGGGAGTCGTAAAGGGGTGGGCTATCGACCATGCAGCAAAAATGCTCGCCGGCATGGGGTATAATGACTACTATGTTGAGGCTGGCGGTGATATCCAAGTACGTAGGGAGGACGTACACATATCACCTTGGAGGATCGGCATTCGTAACCCATTCAACATACAAGAAACAGTCGGAGTATTAGGGTTGAAAAATGAGGGAGTAGCCACGTCAGGGACATACATTCGTGGGCAGCATATATATAATCCTTTTCGACCGCATGATGAATTAAGGGAAATATCGAGTATAACGGTAGTAGGTCCTAATATTTACGATGCTGATAGATTTGCAACCGCTGCGTTCGCCATGCAACAGGAGGGAATAATGTTTATAGAGAATATCGAAGGATTTGAAGGATACAGTATCGATTCTCAAGGAATTGCTACAAAAACATCAGGATTTAATCGTTACGTAACAACTTAATTTTATTGCTCTATGTTTGGATGGGTTGACGGCAAACTTAGTCGAGTGACGATGTATAGACTTGTCTTGTATTATCTGATCACTCTTTTGGTTATTGCGTTTTTCTTTAGTGCAGTAGGGTGGTTATCTTACGGTCCTATGGGGCTGGTATTATCGACTACCGTACTGCTTGTTTGTTGCTTGGGGACGAATGCGCTGTTTGCTAAAGTGGCAAAAGTACAAACAAATACGGAGTCGGTCTATATTACTGCATTGATACTTGCCTTGATTATTACTCCCCCAATGGCCAGTGCATTGTTTTCGACCTTGCCAATTCTTTTTTGGGCAGCCGTATGGGCAATGGCAGGAAAATATATATTTTCGATTAGGAATAAGCATGTTTTTAATCCTGCTGCATTTGCCGTTGCACTCACAGCACTTACTATCAATCAATCAGCAAGTTGGTGGATAGGAACCGCTTCGATGCTGCCTTTTGTTCTTATCGGAGGGTATTTAGTGATACGAAAAGTTCAAAGGCAGGCGATGGTGGGAGGTTTCCTTGTTTCAGCTTTGTTGGTCAGTGTTATATTAAGTATCACTCATTCTGCGCCATGGACAACGTTATATCATACCATTCTCGACTCCTCGCTTGTTTTTTTCGCAGCCATCATGTTGACCGAACCACTTACAACGCCTCCTGCTAAAAAATGGCAAATTGTCTATGGGTGTATGGTTGGTGTATTTTTCTCACCGCAATTTCATCTTGGATCATTATATTTTAGTCCTGAATTAGCACTTTTGGTTGGTAATATTTTTTCGTATACGATGAGCCCCAAAGGAAGGTACGTTATGACGTTGGTAAGTCAAGAAGTTGACGGCGAGGGTATTCGGAATTTCATTTTTACCCCCGATAGAAAAGTTGTGTTTCAACCTGGTCAGTATCTCGAGTGGACATTGGGCCATCGACATGTTGATAGTAGAGGAAATAGGCGATATTTTACGATCGCATCCTCACCTACAGAGTCGAAGGTTGTACTTGGTATAAAGTTTTATGATAAGCCTAGTAGTTTCAAGACAAGACTACTGGCTATGTGTCCTGGCGACACTATTGTCGCATCGCAACTTGCTGGAGAATTTACGTTGCCGAAGGATCCATCAAAGAAGTTGGTGTTTATAGCAGGAGGTATTGGCATAACGCCATTTCGCAGTATGTTGCAATATTTGATTGACAACAATGAGAAACGATCTGTAGTAACGGTATACTCGTGCAACACCGCCGAAGAAATAGCTTATAGTACAGTGCTTCAGAAAGCTGAGAAACAACTTGGATGCAAATCAGTCATTACACTCACCAATAAGGAAAAGATCAGTCCAACATGGAAGGGGCAATGCGGTTACGTGACAGGAGAGATGATTGCCAAAGAGATCCCCGATTTCCGTGAGCGAATGTTTTACATTTCCGGCCCTCATGTGATGGTTGAGTCCTCTAAAAGAGTTCTCCAGCAATTGGGTATTTCGCATTCACAAATTAAGACTGATTTTTTCCCTGGGTTGGCGTAAGACAGTATGATTGAGTACATGAATTTTGGAAAATTAAGCGAAGCATACGATGCAGGGAGGCAAACATATCCAACCGATGTGATGGATTATATATTTTCTTTAATCGGTATATCACAAAGATTGCTCGATGTAGGGTGTGGAACAGGTATATCTACCCGGCAACTTGCACGACAAGTTAAGGATATTTCAGGGTGTGAT
>JAHFJA010000016.1 GCA_023246095.1 bacterium
ACAATTTCCACCAGAGTCAGGCGGTACCCCATTTGTTGGGTAGTAACACATGTGATCGGTGGTGTTGTATATCGAATTTCCTGGACACGTTCCATTCGGATTAGGATTGACGCCGGTAGGCGGGTAACATAAACCATCAGTGTGTTTGACTAAGTTTCCTGAACAATTTCCACCAGAGTCAGGCGGTACCCCATTTGTTGGGTAGTAACACATGTGATCGGTGGTGTTGTATATCGAATTTCCTGGACACGTTCCATTCGGATTAGGATTGACGCCGGTAGGCGGGTAACATAAACCATCAGTGTGTTTGACTAAGTTTCCTGAACAATTTCCACCAGAGTCAGGCGGTACCCCATTTGTTGGGTAGTAACACATGTGATCGGTGGTGTTGTATATCGAATTTCCTGGACACGTTCCATTCGGATTAGGATTGACGCCGGTAGGTGGGTAACACAAACCGTCAGTGTGTTTGACTAAGTTTCCCGAACAATTTCCACCAGAGTCAGGCGGTACCCCATTTGTTGGGTAGTAACACATGTGATCGGTGGTGTTGTATATCGAATTTCCTGGACACGTTCCGTTCGGATTAGGATTGACGCCGGTAGGTGGGTAACACAACCCGTCAGTGTGTTTGACTAAGTTGTTAGGACAGCTACCATCAGGGTTAGATGGTGTACCCCCGGGAGGATTATTGGGGGTGGTTCCTTTCGGTATCACTCCAGGCTCTACATTAATAGTGTACTTAGTATTTGGATCAAGTGGCTTTTGGGGGTTACAAACCGACTCTGTTCTTGCATTGTCTCCCTGGCCAATAATGACAAAATCAAACGAACACCTTGGATCAGGACTAATAACTATATGATCGCGGGCACTATTTTCATCTACTGGTTGATTGAACGTAACTTTAATAACATCATTTCGCAATACATTATTACCTTTTGGTTGTATATCGACTACTTCAACTTTTTTGGGCGCGATAGCACAACGACTATTCAAGCAGTTGTTTGATGTACATTGAGCAGAGTTGTCGCATTGCGATCCAGTGACGCGAGTCCCTTGGGCGCAATGAGATTTTGTACAAACATTCGAGGCACACTGATCTTTTGAGGTACAGCTTTGACCAACGGGTTTCAATTTTGATTTACAAGACCCTTGGATACACATAAACTCTTGCGAACACTGTTGGTCCCACGTGCATGCTGCGTTTTCCTTAAGCGTCCCTTGCACACATTTCTTTTCTGGACCACACACATAGGATAGGCACTGTTCATTTGTTCCACACGATTCACCATTTTTTTTAAGATCGCCTGTAGAAAAACTCCATCGATAGGTGCACGACGTAGCCTTTTCGATACACATGCCATTTGCCCGACATGAACCATCCGTACAACATGAACTGGCTTCCCCACACATTACTTGAGTACATCGGCCCACTGAAAACGGAATAGGATTACTCAAATTATTATTTGCATCGACAACACGTACCCTATCCACCCCTGTCGCTGATACTGGTGTAACTGCTTCAATATATGTGTCAGCCCATCCGCCTGGCTGTATCGTTGCATCCGCTTTCTCTATAATCAAACGCCCAACATCTTTACCAAATTTTTCGCCATACGCTTTAACAGCTATTCCTGCTGGACCATTGTCAGGTGTAAGTGCACAAATTCCTGGCGAGGGGGGTGCTGAAGTGACAGTAAATGAAACTTCACGAGCAAACAGGTTATCCGAGCGATACAGCTTAATTGTATATTGACCTAATTCAAGTCGCTCGGGAACCTTTATTACCACATAATTATCGTGCCATGTTTGTCCAACACATCCCTCTTGACTTGGGAAGTCCGAAGCGATTTCGATGCCTCTACGAACGAACATCACTTTCCCCGATTCCACGCCGAGATGTTCGCCTTCCAATGTAATATATTGTCCCTTTCCCCCGGTCTCCGGCCAAATCTTAGTGAGCGAAGGGTTCAATGCGGTTGTAGTAGTGAATGCACCAGGTAAAACTTGTGCAAATGCTAAAGCAACGAAAAATAGAGCACATACTACCCCCAGAATACTTCCGGCCAATGTGGTAAACGGTGAAAAAGTAGTTCGTTGCATAATAATTATTGCAAAGGCCCTGCGCAGGAGGCAAAGCAATTTTGATATATATCACGTACATCTCCATGAACATCCGGAGAATAGATAGTATTCTCTTTCAGTTGGTCATGTGAAACACTGACTGTCGTTTGTTTTTTATCTAAATCAAGACTGCTATCAAGCCAATACTGAATTCCCTTATCGAGGGTGATTGAATTCGATAACAACGATCCAATATCCATTATTTTTGAAAAACGCAATTGGATAGGAGCCGTTCGATCAACACGGGTACCATTTCTTCCTGGTGTAACCGACAAGAGAGTAGGAGCGGATGTATCCATAGTATTCAACGTGTCAAAAGACCAAGTGTAGTCATCCTCTTTCGTTCCCTGTGCAATGGTATCTTTCTTCAAACCATTTTCCCCTCCTCCATCCAAAGAATTTCCTTGAGCATCAGTAATGCCATCATAAGGTATGCGTGCACCATTGGGTTGATTCGCGCTTCGTGGGGTTGTGATTGTTGCGGTTTTAAGTCGTCCCGAGATGCGACTACCACTAGGCAAGCAGAATACTCGCTCGTTACATGAATTAGATCCGCATATTTCGTTTGGAGTAAAGGTGATAGTTTTGAAATTATTACTCTGAGATAGGGTTCCACTGATTGCTCCCTGAGAAGTAGTATTAGTAAACTGAACACCTGTCTTATTTACTGTTGTAGGGTCGATAGCTTTTGAAAAAGTTATTTGCACTAGCGCATTATGAGCGACCGCCTCACGTATACCAGGAAAAACCGATACCACCTGAGGGGCAGCAACGTCAACGATCGTACCTACGTAAAATACCCACGAATAACTCCCTGTTCCACCCAGCATTGAAGCTCGTTGGCTTGTTTGAACTGTTGGAAAGATAGTAACTTTATATTTTGTCGAAGTCTCCCCTTCTGTACCCAGCAGTTGATCAGGCAATATCTTAATACTCTTCTTATCGTCAGCTCCTTGTACATGAGCTGCAGTTGGATCCCCCAAGGGCACATCATCATCCCTTAATTTTTGTAAGCTTATTGCCTTCGCGTCAAGTACAGACTGTCCTGTCATGATACTTTGAAGGTTCACTTCTTCTTTGAATGAAATGAGAACGACTGCATTGCGAGGTACGTTTCGCTGGTCACGAGTCGGATAATGCTGTGTAACATTTGTAAAACTTTGTTGCGTACCGAAACCTACATCAATCTCAGTTCCCTGCGGCGTGACAGTAGAAACAGATTGTTTGGGCTGACTCCGAATTATAAAAAAAGTAATGACGCCAAACAGTATTAAAGAGATAACACACGCAATCCCTGAAAATAGCACAATGCGCTTTGCTTGTTCATGACCCATGAGATCATCTCGAGAACGACGCATTTGAGCAAAACCATACAGTAACACACCAAATGAAACTATCGCTGCAACGATCCATACAATTTGTAATATACGCAAAACAAGAGATGGAGTAGCAGCGGCTGTGGTTGCTGCAAATACACCAAATGGGAGTACGGCAAGCGCCAGTACTCCCATGACAAACGAAACAAATGCTCTCTTACCGACTTGCATGGGGTTATGAAAATCTAGTTGATGAGTTGATCGATAATAGGAGCAACATCACTTCCTTGTGCGCGTACCCCTACCTCTTTCATTACTGCGCCCATTAGGGGGCCTTTTTGGATTGGCACTCCACGCTCCTGTAAATCATTATATACCTTTTCTATAATTGTGCGTAGTTCTTCAGAGGATAAACTCTCGGGCAGATATTGTTTCACTACTAATATTTCGTTTTGTGCCGCACTCGCTAAGTCATCTCGGCCTGCCTTTGTGAAATCATTGAGCGAGTCGTTAAGTTTTTTATGTTCCCGCATGATGACTTTTAATGCCGCTTCTTCCGTTAGTGGTTCCCTTGCATCGATGGCTGCATTTTTCAGCGCAGAACGAAGCTGGCGCAACACCATAAGCTCTTCTGATCTTTTTTCTTTCATTGCCTTGATTGTATCTTCATCGATTCGTTGTTCTAATGGAGTCATATTATAAATG
The DNA here is from genome assembly GCA_023246095.1 of bacterium. Classification (GTDB taxonomy): domain Bacteria; phylum Patescibacteriota; class Patescibacteriia; order JACQRZ01; family JACQRZ01; genus JAHFJA01. The sequence goes on from JAHFJA010000016.1 coordinate 4,146, forward strand.
CCAAAGAGGCCTTTTGAGGGCCCCTTGTGGATTTCGCAAATTTAATTGAGCTTAAAAATTGCTTTTGCGCCGGGAAACTGATCTTTGACTTTGCCGGTTCGAGTAAGATAGTCCAACTTGTCTTGGATTTTTTTGCGTCGTAATGCTGACTCTTTGAGAGCCCGTTTGTTTTTTCCTTTTTGGAAAAAGCGAATTTTACGAGCCTGCAAAACGCGGCCGCTTAATTTCACATCACCGGTAAACCGTCGATAAAAACTCTCAAATGACTCTTTTGGTTTGCGTTTGACTTCAGGCATGTATTTTCACCTCACTTTCATGTATCTACAAATTAAGGTAAGAGTCTTCTGACACAGACTCTATTTTCTTCTTTAATATAGGGATTATCTTTTTAATGTCAACTACTTCCTGTTCTCCCCCTTCCATGTTCCTGATAATAATAGTGCCATCAAGAAGCTCTTTTTGCCCTAAAATCAAGGTAAAACGGACATTTAGCTTGTTTGCAAGCTCTAGCTGAGCCTTTAGACTATCTTTAACGAAGCCTTCCGCTACAGCAAATCCTTCTGTCACCAAATCTTCAAAGAGTACCATTGCTTGTCTCTTTGCTTGTTCACCAAGCTGTGCCAAAAACATATCAACCGGCGCGTGTGGGGGTAATGCTATTTCTCCCCCGTCATGCAGAACTTGCTTCAAACGATTCACAATGCGCTCTATCCCCAAACCAAATCCACACCCCGGAGTAGGACGACCTCCTAATACTTCAACAAGATTGTCATAACGACCGCCGCCGCCTAACGCCAAGGAAGGAGTATCTTCATCGTTCTGAAGCAAATAAAATTCGAATACTGTACGGGTGTAATAATCAAATCCACGTACGAGGTGAGAGTTGAGAGAGTACGGAATTTCAAGCACATCCAAAAACTCCAAAACTTTCTCAAAATGGCTTTTACATTCCTCACACAGATAATCAATGATTTGTGGTGCACCCGCTTTGATGGGTTGACATTGTTCTTCTTTGCAATCTAGTAGACGAAGAGGATTCTTCAATAAGCGACGCTTGCAATCCTCACATATTTGAGATCGTTTTGTGCGGTAATACTCCGCAAGGACCTCTCGATATGTTCCTCTACACGAAAGGCACCCAATACTATTGATATGCAAAATAACCGGTAACGATAACGTCTTGTATAACTTAAAAGCCATGAGAATAAGTTGCGCATCAACAGCAGGATTTGCCTCTCCAATTACTTCACAGTCAAATTGATGGTGTTGACGATATCGATCAGCTTGGGGTTTTTCATGACGAAACAATGGCCCAATCGTAAATACTTTGATTGGCTGGGGCATATTCAACATACCATGCTCAATATACGCACGAGCAATTCCTGCTGTAAATTCAGGTCGCAAAGTGAGATTATCCCCTCCTTGATCTTCGAAGGTATACATTTCTTTTTCAACGATATCGGTCTGCTTTCCTACTGAGTGGGTAAAAAGAGTGGTCGATTCTACAATAGGAGTATCAATGCGACCAAATCCATATTGTGTTGCAATCTTTGTCGCAGTGTCTCGAATATGTCCCCACAATTCCTGATCTACGGGCAAGATATCCTTCATGCCTTTCACGAGCTGGGGAGTTTTCGACATTGTCTGCAATTGAATCGTGGCAGATGAGCTCGCTGGAATATTCTCTCCATCTTCATCAGTTTTCTTTTTTCTTGGCATATTAAAGTGTGGTTAGATCGTATTGAGGAGTGGTAAAAAAACGAAATTTGTTGAAAGGAAGTCCACGCAATACTACGCGACCCGCTATTTCTGATTGATGAATGGGACCGAATCGGCGAGAATCATAACTTACGGGTCGATTATCTCCTAGAACAAAATATTCGTCATCCTTTAGGGTTGTTCTCACTAGCATCGAGGGGCCATGCATCGGTCCATATTCTTTTTCGTCCAGCGCAAATCCATCTGGATGCGCAGTATTGAATATCTTCACCATATCATTGGCAACCTCAACAGTCTCACCAGGAAGACCGATAACACGCTTAATAAAATATTTATGCTCCACGGGGTCATGCATGAACACTATAACATCACCGCGAGTTGGTTTACTAAACCGGTATGTTACTTCATCAACGATCAAATAATCATTCCCATCAAACGTTGGATACATTGAAAGTCCCTTCACGTAAAAGGGTTGTACGACAAAAAGGCGTATTGGCAATATTATGGCGGCAGCAATAATTATGATTTTTATTAGCTCGCCAATGTACTGAACTAAATTAAATGACGAACGGACAGAGCCAGTTTCGGTTAAGGATGGTTCCATGAAAGTAGTGTATGGTATGAATAGATAAACATCATACCCCCAAAAAGCATAAAATACAAAAATCGTTCTCGCTACTCTGGTGGGCCCGAGAGGAATTGAACCTCTGACCTTTCGGATGTGAACCGAACGCTCTAACCCCTGAGCTACGAGCCCATACCTTGTATATGCATCTTTCTTAATGATATGACATTATCACAATATATGTCATATTGCAAACTGGCATCTTTTACCCTATACTACAAAATATACCTAAAGGCGTTCACTTTGATCCAATTGGCCCCAAAGGACATCTTCGGGTTAAGGCCTTTCGACATTTTCGATATGAAACAAATATACATAAACCTCTTAGACGTTTCACCACCTCCGCATAGTGATACTCCCTCAAATATTGTAAGTTCACCAATAAAACCAAGCCGTTCAATTGTGGCAAAGTTACTTATAGTTTTTTTTGGAATCGGTATTTTGATGACCGGTGCCTCTGTTTTTTCGTCCCAGATTTCACAACAAGACGAAACCGGTCTTCATGGAGCACTTAGTAAAATGAATCTATTTGGCACCTTACTCAACTTTTCAGAGCATGCAGACAAGCAACTCGCGGGTGAACGTGACGGCCGTATTAATATCTTGTTACTCGGTATCGGTGGCGCCGGTCACGAAGGTTCAAATTTGACCGACACAATAATGATTGCCAGTATTGACCCTCGTAATAATAAGGTCGCATTAATTTCCCTCCCTCGCGACCTTCTCGTTGATATCCCGGGCTATGGATGGAGTAAAATCAACAATGCTCATGCCTATGGTGAAGCAGAGCGCCCCGGCCATGGTCCTGAATTAGCTGAACAAGTCATCAGCTCAACATTCAATATTCCACTTCAGTATTATGTCCGAATGGACTTCAAGGGGTTTGAAAAAATGATTGATCTTGTAGGAGGCGTGAATGTTTTTGTTGATAAGTCATTCACGGATTATACATACCCCACCAGTGATAAAAAATACCAGGTGGTTCGTTTTGAAGAAGGCCCACAACTCATGGATGGAGTCCGAGCACTCCAATTTGCTCGTTCGCGTCATAGCATGATGAACAATGAGGGTTCAGATTTCTCTCGAAGTAGGCGGCAACAAAAAATCATTATGGCCATGAGTGAACGTGTCATGACGAAGGATTTTTTACTTAATCCACAAAAAATTAATGAACTACTCTCCACACTCAATGAAAATCTATCAACGAATTTGCAGACATGGGAATTGGTCAAACTTGCGCAATTAAGCAAATCAGTAAGACCAAGCGATGTAACAACATTGGTATTTGATGACGGTGCAGCGGGCTATCTTCACTCTGAGATGACCGACCTTGGGGCATATGTGTTACGACCCAACGATGGTACATTTAATGCTATGGGAACAGCAATGCAAAATATTCTCGCAATCAGCACGCCGTCGGTAGCACAAAAGACCTCATCTGATGTAAAGATAATTGTAAAAAATGGCACCCATACAACAGGTCTTGCATCCAAAGTTGCAAACACGCTAAAAACAAGTGGTTATCAGATAGCCTACGTTGGAAATGCAACAAACCGCGAAATGACGAAAAATGTAATTTACGATTTCACTCTTGGAAGAAAAAATGAAACCCTTACCGACCTCACCAATACCCTTCATGCAGATGTCATCCAAGGAACATCACCCGAAGAAGATGCCAACAACGCTAATGTTGATTTTCTTGTACTCCTTGGCAGTGATCAACCTTCAGGTTCAACAGAATAACTACTCCAAGACACTAATTTCAAAAATTCCTTCAACTCCTTGCTGGGTTCCCGCAATAAGGAGTGTTTTATTATCAGGGAGAACGCGCACCATACTAATGTGATCAAGTGTCGCAAGTGTATATCGGTTTGGATTGAACGTAGTCTGCTCTAATGCAACCAGTTCGCGACCATCACGCACAAAAAATACATAAGGGATCATACCAATCACTAAAACATTACTGATAGCACTACCTTCGCGTGTGATAAGTTCTTTTGACAGGTCTGAGCCATTGACGTGATAGGTATTTATCTCAACTGAATTATTAGCTATCAAAGTACTCATATCATACTTGACTGCTTCATTCATGCCATCAAGATCGATAAGATGATGCTGAGAATCTTGAATATTATATAAGTATGTTTTATCCTGATTGGTGTTTATCACCATATAAGGGAAACTACTCTCACCAAAAGATGCTTTTCCTGATGGCAGATAAGCTATCACCTGTTCCTCGCCCTTCAATTGGTTTAAAGGAAGAGCTCTCAGCGAGACGCTATTTTTTTCAGAGACGAGACTATAAAGTATCATATCAACAACCTCGCAACCCAGTATAGATGTTTCTTTTTTCAGTGAAACTCGGCTCAAATTTGGATATGCGCTTATTCCATTTTCACCACAGCCGTATACGGTATCCCGATCTCCAAAAATAAGTGACTCTCCTTTTTCTACCTTCAGCAAACTCACGGATTGGTCTGATTTATTAAAATCAAGACGCAACCACAGGTCACCTGTTTTAAAAAGGCTAAATAATCCGCTAGGTGCAACAAGAAGAGTCGAAATCTCTTGTTGAGAATGATACAATTTTTCGGTCTTTCCACTCTTCCTGTCTACGAAGAATAAATCATTCGGTGTTTGCACAAGATATGAAGATTTTCCAATAACATGTACTGAACGAATTGATTCAACAGCCAACACTTGTCGTACTGAATCTTTTTTAAGCAAAACGCTATTACTAAAAAAAGACGTTACTCCTGCTTGCACGTCGATGTCGCGAGAAAAATCCCAAAAACCTTCTTTGGAAAGTACGACATGATATTGCCCAGGAAGAACATACGTCACTCGTGCAGGAGTTTTGTAAGGTTTCCCTTGGGAAACACTTCGCTGCCAAAATGAGCCAGTCGTAGCGGTACCTAAAGAGATCGTCGCATTAGTCGGAACAGAGTCAATGGCGACTACTCCTGTTTTATCAAACCACCAACTTTCGATATTAAAACGATAACCATTTGCATACAACAAAAGCCCTATCGCACTTACGACAAATCCTATTGCGAATAATGAAAAAATGATCCGACGAATCCAAAGTCGCATACCGAAGGTGCCCGTCAGGCCGCAGGTGCCCGTTGGGTAGTATTATTCATATATTATACCTCTCTTAGCTGCGCTCGTATATGGCTTCGTGCACAACTTGTTTTTACAAAAGACAGCCAGTCCGCATTCGGTTTTTTTCGGTTTTTATCGGTTAATATCTCCACAACATCTCCACTTTGGAGTGGTGTTTCAAGAGTTCCCATTATGTCGTTTATTTTTGCTCCCACACATCGTCTCCCCACTCCTGTGTGAATACGGTAGGCAAAATCAACCGGAGTTGATTGTTCAGGCAAGTTGATCACGTCACCCTGTGGAGTAAATACAAAAATACGGTCACCAAACGCATCAAGACGTACCGACGAAAGATATTCTTGGTCGTCGGTAACGTTTTGTGGTAACGAAACCATTTCATCAATCCACTCTATCCCCTTTGAGAGTGAGGTAGATCTCTTACCTGATTCATCATAATGCCAGTGCGCGGCAATACCGAACTTTGCCTCTTGATCCATTTCCCTTGTTCGTATCTGAAATTCAACAATTTCTCCTTCCTCGCAAAAAATAGTTGTATGGAGCCCTCGATAGTTGTTCGTTTTTGGTTGTGCAATATAGTCTTTAATACGACCAGGTAGCGGTTTCCAATGTTGATGAACAATTCCTAACGCGGCGTAGCAATCGGCAACGCTCTCAACGACTATTCGAAACGCAACCAAATCGTAAAGTCCCGAAACTTCCATATCACCCTTTTTTTCCAGTTTCTTGTAAATACTATAAATATTCTTAACACGACTTTCGATTTTGAAATTCTGAATGCCCGCCGCTTCAAGATCTTTTCGGGCCATTTGTTCTATGCGATGCAGGTATGCTTCCTTTTCGCCAATAATGGGTTCAACTTGAGCCATAAGAGCTGTGTACTCTTGGGGTTGAACATATCGAAACGCAAGATCCTCCATTTGAGTTTTAATCCTTCCCATTCCTAAACGATTTGCGATAGGAACATAAATTTCCAGTACTTCTCGAGCAATACGATCGCGTTTCTCCTCAGGCAACACATCCAACGTCTTAAGATTATCGAGACGATCGGCAAATTTTATTACAATAATGCGAATGTCTTTTGCCATCGCAACAAACATTTTACGGAGGTTTTCAGCATATTTGTCTACGCCTCGATACTTCATCAATCCAAGCTTTGACACCCCTTCAACGAGCACGGCAACATCTTTGCCAAACTGTTTAGATAATTCATTGATAGTAATTGGTGTTTCATCGGTCACTTCGTGAAGGAGCCCAGCAATGATTGTCGGCGTATCCATCTGCATTGTTGCCAAAGTGTAGGAAGTAGAAAGACAATGCTGAATAAAATCCTCGCCAGAACGACGCTTCTGCCCTTTATGCGCCTCGTCGGCAAATTCGTACGCCAGGGTGAGGAGATCCTCATCCGCATGAGGGTTATATTCCTTTATTTTTGAGATAAGATCAGCAAGTTTCATATGAAGTAGTATACCCTATTTTCGATGGAGTATAGCATCGATCAACCTAATATTCAACAGATACAAGAGATTGACCCCATCCACCATTTCATCTATCATAGAACCACTGATTATTCTTAATAATAACACTATGGACGACGAAATGACCCCTTATGAATCGTGTGGACCAATGATTGGGATGCAAGTACCTGATCTTGAGCTAAAGGCATACCAGGACGGAAAATTTAACTCAATCAAACTTGCCGATTACAAAGGGAAATGGCTCATCTTGTTTTTCTATCCTGCTGATTTCACCTTTGTATGCCCGACAGAACTTGAAGAGATGGCAGATCATTATGATGAGTTCAAAACATTGAACGCTGAAGTATTGAGTGTTAGCACTGATACTGAGTTTGTTCACAAAGCATGGCATGACCAATCCCCTGCTATCGGCAAGGTAAAGTTTCCAATGCTTGCTGATCCAACAGGTATCTTGTGTCAAGAACTAGGAACATATATTTATGAAGAAGGGCTTTCCTTACGAGGTACTTTTGTTTTTGATCCCAACGGCATCCTCAAAGCATTTGAAATGCACGACAACAGTATCGGACGCAGCGCAACAGAGCTTCTGCGCAAACTTAAAGCGGCAATTTTTGTAAAAGACCACCCCGGACAAGTGTGTCCAGCAAGCTGGATTCCCGGCGCAACAACATTGACTCCGGGACCCGATTTAGTAGGGAAAATTTAACATCTTTGACTCGTTTAACTTCTCACTTATCTAATATGTTTGAAGCAAAAAACTACGATCATCTAATTGGCACCCCGGGTTTTAGCGATCAAATGCTCAAAAACCATTTCACGCTATATCAAGGCTACGTCACCAACACAGAGGCACTCCATAAAACAATGAGCGAACTTATCGATGCCGGCAAAATCGCGAGCCCGGAATATAGTGAAGTCAAGCGCCGATTTGGGTGGGAATTCAACGGAATGCGCATGCATGAGTTGTATTTTGATGCGATGAACGCTTCACCCGTCCTGCTCTCGTCAGAATCCACTTTGCACACCAAGCTCGTCGATCAATTTGGCAGTATTGAAAAATGGAAACAAATCTTTACCCGTGTTGGCACTATGCGTGGCATTGGCTGGGCCGTCCTCTGCGCTGACCCTGTATCAGGACATCTGTTCAATGTATGGATAAATGAACACGACGTCGGCCAGCTCGTCACCACCACACCTTTGCTAATTATGGACGTCTTTGAACACGCTTTCATGTTGGATTACGGGCTCAAACGAGCGGATTACATCGAGGCGTATTACAATGCGATTGATTGGGATGTAACTGCAAAAAGGTTTGATGCGATAAAATAGAAGTGAGTTGAAAAAGAGGCTGCATTATGCGAGCCTCTTTTTTTATCCCTCAACTTTTGACATCTATCCGTTAAGCAAGTTCGCCACAATCGAGACCATCATCGTATTCTTGCAAAACGATCCACGTATGCGCATATTCTGTAATCACCGACAAAAGTCTCAGCGCTTCCGGCATACTTAATGATTTGGTGTGTACAATGGATTGGAGTAATGAAACTGTTTTTTCGAGTTGAGAGAGATTTTCCAAGGTTTTTAATCGCTTTTCATTGACCACTACCCCTTTCAGTACATATTCGCGAAGGACCGAAGTAGCCCAGATGCGGAATTGAGTTGCTTGTTTGGAATTGACTCGGTAGCCGACAGATATGACGGCGTCGAGATTATAATATTGTGTTTTATATTTTTTACCGTCAGTGGCAGTATGTTCCAAAATGGAACATACTGATTTTTCCACTAACTCCCCCTCTTTAAATTTATTGCGCAAATGTTTGGTAATAGCAGGACGCTGGATATCAAAAAGTTCCGCTATCTGTGCCTGGCTAAGCCAAATAGTTTCATCTTTGATATTCACCTCCAACTGCGCTTTTCCATTAGCTGCAGTATAGAGTACAATGTCAGTTGTTTTCTCTCCCATATGCTTTAATTATATCACCGTTTACAAAAAGAATACCGGCCACGAGATTATCGGGCCGGTATTTTGAATAGACGGGGAGAGGTTCTTGTTCTGTCCTTGACCGCCGAGGCGATGAGGTACAATTACCCTTTTAGGAAGCTTAATGCTTCACCCTAGCCAATTCATTTAGTCTGCGAACGTTTCATCCAACAACTTTTGCGCACGTGGTTTGATGAATTGTTTCAACTCCTTAATTGGAATTTCGGTTACTTTGGAAATATTCCCCAAGTCACGCATTGTCTCATTGGTCAGATGAAGACCATCTTTTTTAAAATTTATTATGACAACGCAATATCAACGGCTTTTATTGCGTGAATATATACCGTGTCAAAGATTTTGGGATATACGTCCACTTGCTTTATAAGTAGTGGTATCTCGGTACATCCAAGAATTACTCCCTCGACTCCACTTTTGTAAAGCTGGTCAATAATTTCAACAAACCTTTTCCTTGAATCATCATTTATTTGTCCATGACATAATTCTTTATAAATAACGTCGTGTACATACTGCCGGTCTCTGCGGCCAGGGATCATCACGTCTAGATTATACTTTTCAGAAAGTCGTTGTTTGTAAAAATCTTCTTCCATAGTGAACTTAGTCCCCAATAACCCAACAGTCTTCATTTGTTGATTAACAATGCAATCCCCAACGGCGTCGGCAATATGGAGAAGTGGAATTTCAATCTCAGTCTGCACAGCCGGCGCAACTTTGTGCATCGTGTTGGTACAAATCAGCACAAAATTTGCACCCGCACGCTCAAGACTTCGTGCAGCACGTGCCATATGGTATGTAAGATGCTCCCAATCATTTTTGCTCTGCAATTCCTCGATCTCCGCAAAATTCACGGAATACATGATACATTCTGCTGAATGCTGTCCACCAAGCCTTTTGTTCACCTCTTGGTTAATGATTTGATAATATAACAACGACGATTCCCAACTCATCCCCCCAATCAACCCAATCTTTTTCAAAGTTCAATCCTCCTAAAATACAAAATCTTTACTGGCGCCATATAACCATAATCTGGGAATAAATACAAGACCACATGGTCATCAAGTGTCAAAAGAGAGGCGACTTTTTTACAAATAATTTAGCCTCCTGAGTTGTTATCCAACCAAGGAGGCTAAAAAAATTAATTTATTCTGTACGTTTTAGTCCGTACTTACCTAATAAAGACTGGAAGCGTCTTAATAATGTTTCGGGATCAGTGAGCTGTTTTATTATTGACGAATCGGTGATATTGCCATTTTCAACAACAATATTCAAATAAACTTCTTCCCCTCTATAAAACTCTCTTTCTTCAGGGAGATATCTCCTTCCTAAAAGCAACCATGTCTGCTGACTATTATCTACCTGATAACAGGAGAATGTGTCTATAACCACTAATTTTGCTAATCCGTCTCCCTGTATGATAGTCAGGGCTTCCCTCTTACCAATTACTTCAAGCAAACCCGTGAGAGTAGTAATTTTCTTTTCAACAGTTCCCATAGAGAGAACAGCACCAGATTGTTTGCCTTCAAAAGCAACAGTAATCAGCTCCTGAACTGGGGACAAAACTAAGTCTTTCATTTTTACCTACACTTTCCAAGGAATAAACCTTGTTTTTATATAATTTCTATGCCAGCACTATAGCATATCTAACTGTTTTTGTCAAGCATCACCCGACAAAAACCTTATATTTTTAAGATAATCTAATCCCTATCGCCCTTTAATCTCAATCCCCACAGGGCAATGATCCGAACCCATCACGTCGGGCATGATCGCAACACTTTTGACAGAGGGTAAAAATGAAGCAGAAACACAGAAATAATCAATCCGCCAACCGATATTCCTTTGACGCACGCCTGTCATATAACTCCACCATGTATATTGACCAGGGCTATCATCAAATGCACGATACGCGTCTACAAACCCCGCCGCAACAATATTATCAAACCCTTGGCGTTCTTCATCGGTAAAACCAGGGTTACGGCGATTTGAGTCGGGATTAGCGAGATCAATTTCTTTATGAGCAACATTAAGATCACCACAAAACACTACTGGCTTTTTTGCTTCCAAATATTTGAGATATGCCAAAAAATCTCTGTCCCATTGCATACGGTACGACAAACGAGCGAGATCACGTTTTGAATTCGGGGTATAGACCGTAACCAAATAATAGGTAGGAAATTCAAGAGTGATCACACGCCCCTCTTGATCATGACCGGCGATACCGATACCATGAACAACATTCACTGGTTTTTTACGACTGAAAATGGCAGTTCCGGAATATCCCTTCTTTTCAGCAGAATTCCAATGGTGGTATGAATAATCTTTCATGATTTCATCCACTTGCTCTTGATTTGCCTTTGTCTCCTGAAGACACATAATATCCGGCGCTTCATCTTCGATGAACTCTAAAAATCCTTTACCAAGGATTGCGCGTATACCATTTACGTTCCATGAGATTATTTTCATATCGAAGATGTCGTTAGATGCCCCTTAGGGTACCCTTTAGGGTACAATTATTCCGCTGGCATTGTTTCAGTAGGCGTTTCAATAGGTGCATCGCCTGGTGTCTCCGGTTTTGTCCATGACGCATACTCACATTCAGGATAGCGATCGCATCCATAGAACATCTTCCCTCGCTTGGTTTTCTTTTCTACAACGTTCCCCTTACCGCAATCAGGACAAATAATTCCGAGTTTTTTGAGTTTCAGTGATCGAATATTTTTACACTCAGGATATTTGCTACATCCCAAAAACTTTCCAAAACGGCCTGTCTTGATAACCATAGGCGAACCACATTTTTCACACGGTTCTGCCTCCATAATCGCTTTCTGATCTTCTTCTTGCTCTTCTTTAGATTCGATAGGCCTCGTATTTTTACACTCAGGATATCCCGTACACGCAAAAAACTTGCCAAAACGACCCATCTTGATGACCATCGGTTTACCGCATTTTTCACACACCTCGTCCGTTGCTTCTTCTGTGAGTTCTTTTTTGGACAGCTCTTTGTCTTTTTCTTTCAAATTCTTTTTGAATGGAGTATAGAAATCGCGAAGAAGCGGTACCCATTCTTTTTTACCATTCGCCACTTCATCGAGATCATCTTCCATATGTGCCGTAAATTCGTAATCCACGATCTTCGGAAAATGCTCCATCAAAATATCATTTACCAAAACTGCCATTTCAGTTGGCTTGAGACGGTTTTCTTCCTTAACAACATACTTACGTTCGATAATCGTACTGATTGTCGGTGCATAAGTGGAAGGACGGCCAATACCGTGCTCTTCAAGAATCTTAACCAGTCCCGCTTCGCTATATCGTGCAGGTGGTTTGGTGAAATGCTGTAATGGATCAAATTTTTCCAAGGTCAGGTCGTCTCCTGTTTTTACTGACGGCAATAACACTTCCTCGCGGTCAGTTTGGTAGACTTTGGTAAATCCGTCGAACTTCTCGATCTGGCCAGTTGCACGAAAAATATATCCGGTGGATTTCTTGCTTGCGAGTGTATCAATATCAATAGTTGTCGCCTCATAGAGCGCATCAGGCATCTGACTTGCCACCGAGCGTCGCCAAATCAAATCATACAGCTTATACTGCGCATCCGTAAGATGAGCCTTCACTGATTCAGGTGTACGCGATACCACAGTAGGGCGAATGGCTTCATGAGCCTCCTGAGCGAGCTTTGACTTGGTTGTATAGGTCTTTGGGCCTTTTGCATACTTATCACCGTACTCGGCCTTCAAAAGCTCTTGTGTCTCAGTAAGAAATTTTTCAGAAAGGTTCACCGAGTCCGTACGCATGTAAGTGATATATCCCCCATCTTCTTCAGAGCCTGCTTCAATACCTTCATAGAGCTGCTGGGCAAACATCATGGTTTGCTTCGGAGAAAATCTCAGGCGTCGGTTGGCATCCTGCTGTAAGGTCGAGGTGGTAAACGGCGTCGGTGGTTTGCGTGTCGTATCTTTCATCGTCATGTCCTTTACTTGATACGCTGCCTTTTCGAGTGTTTTTAAGATATCTTGTGCCTCTTTTTCATTGTGAATATCAAACTTGTCCAATGTTTTTCCATTGGCGGAGTGAAGGCTTGCGTGAAATTGTACTTTTGTCTTGTCAGAAACATCAATCTCGATCGTCCAGTATTCTTGTGGGACAAATGCATTTATTTCCTTTTCCCGTTCGACGACCAATCGCACGGCCACAGATTGGACACGTCCAGCAGATAATCCGCGCGCTACTTTTTTCCATAAAAAAGGCGAGAGCTCATACCCAACCAAGCGATCAAGAATACGTCGTGCTTGCTGTGCGTCAACAAGATCATTATTCAACAAGCGCGGATGCTCAAGTGCATGCATCACTGCGGTCTTTGTAATTTCGTGAAACGCAATGCGCTTCACTTTGTTATCCGGCACTTTGAGAATCTGCTGCAAATGCCAGGAGATGGCTTCCCCTTCGCGGTCTTCATCAGTTGCGAAATAAATATCATCGGAAGCCTTCGCGAGTTTCTTTAATTCCGTCGCGCGTTTTTGATTTGCTTTAGGAATTTCATACTCAGGCGCAAAATCATGTTCGATATCCACGCCCATTTTGCTTTTTGGTAAATCGCGGATATGACCAAAAGAAGACTCCACGCGGTAGTCTTTTCCTAAAAATTTACTAATTGTTTTTGCTTTTGTTGGGGACTCAACGATAACCAAGTGTTTCATATCTCAAATGTTACGTTTTTACATAATACATATTTCCAACGTTTCGTACTACCCCTCGCATCTCCAGCATTAACAGGGCACTACTGACCATGTGGCTCTCACGGTTACATATTTTGATCAAAGTGTCAATGTGAACTGGTTCACTACTCATTGTAGCAAGGATTGTGGCTTCTATCTCATTTTCAGGATTACTTTCCGGCCGAGCATACTCTTTTGGTAAGTCCAAAAACTCAAATGCTTCAAAAATATCTTGCAATGACGTAACAAGCTTAGCGCCTTTTCGAATCAGCGAATGAGGACCTTCGGAAAGGGGATCGGTGAGCGGTCCCGGTAAGGCAAATACATCCCTATCTTGTTCAAGCGCACAGGTTGCGGTAATCAATGATCCTGACCGAGCAGCTGCTTGGGCAACTAACACCCCCAACGATATTCCGGATATAATTCGATTGCGCAATGGAAAAGAATATTTTCGTGGTCGTGTGCCTGGTGGAGATTCTGATATCACTAATCCCCCATTATCGATGATTCGTTTCATAAGACCAAGATGATCGGCAGGATACACACTCTCATCGTCAACACCTCCTGCTACGACAGCGATCGTTGTTCCGCCCACTTCTAGTGCACTACTATGAGCAAGCGCGTCAACGCCATAAGCAAGACCGCTGGTAATCACCAGACCTGTTCGCGCAAGATCGTGGACTATGGGTGGTAATACAGTAGTACCATAAAGACTCATCTTGCGACTACCAACAACACCAATGGAATGCCATGGCGCACTGGGCCATGTACCCCGATACCACAGCTTTTCTGGTGCGCCGTGAATTTCTTTTAGCAGGGGTGGGTATTGAGGATCATCAATAGTACAAACCTTGATGCCTTGGTTGTCATATTGCACGTTATTCTCTGGAAGCATGGCACCGTTCTTATTTTTTATTCGCGTAATTTTGCGCCGCTACTCGTCCTGACTGGATTGCTCGCTCAAGCGTTTCTTTTACAAAATCCCACACAACAGGAAATGCACGTTTTTCCACACTCGAAAAATTTTTCAATACGTAATCCTGTGAAGAAATTTTTCTCGCATGTTCAGACCCGATACCAATGCGAATACGGTTAAACTCTTTCGTTCCAAGGGCATCAATAATATTTTTTACACCGTTTTGTCCTGCTGCCGAACGATTGTATGCAACCTTGAGAGACCCAAACGGAACATCGAGTTCGTCGTGCAACACCCAGAGATCTTCTGAAACATTGATATCGTTACGAAGTGAACAGTACGTCTTGATGGCGTTTCCTGAATTATTCATAAACGTGAGCGGTTTGAGCAAGGTCAATGCTTCTTCTTTACCATCATCGAACAAATATTGTGTTTCACACGCTTCGTACTGTTTTGTGCTGACTCGTTTTATATCTCCCACCCTCTGTTCTACTTTCCATTTCTCAAGAACATAGTCAATTGCAAGAAAGCCCGCATTGTGG
Source organism: bacterium (assembly GCA_023246095.1). GTDB lineage: Bacteria > Patescibacteriota > Patescibacteriia > JACQRZ01 > JACQRZ01 > JAHFJA01. Next base: position 19,260 of record JAHFJA010000016.1, read on the forward strand.
CGGGTCATTTCATATTCAGTGCCAGGATTTCCTAATCCTACGATAAGTTTCATGCATCTCCTTTTTTAATGCGCTCTTCGGTGACGACATTAACGGGGGTACCTTCAAAACCATATTGTTCACGCAAACGGTTTTCCAAATATCTAAGATATTCATATCGAATTGCCGCACGACTGTTGACAGTAAGAATAAACGTTGGCGGGTTCTGTGGTCGTTGCTTGATGCCAAAAATCTTTGGCTTCTTGCGTCCCATTTGCCAAATTGGCGGTTGGCGCGTCATTGCTTTTTTCAAAAATACCGTGAGCTCTTCTTGATTTATCGTTTTTGCTCGTTCTTTTTGCACTTCTAGTATTATATCAAGAATTTTCTTAACGCGCTGCTTTGTGAGTGCGGAAACGAAAATATTAGGCGCCCAATTGATGAATGCAAAAAACTTATTAAAATATGCCGTATAAGCGTTACTGCTTTTGACGGTTTTTTCTTCTACGAGATCCCATTTATTTACGACAAATACGACACCTGCGCCCGAGGTCACCGCAATGTCAGCAAGGCGACTTTCTTGCTTTGACGCCGTAACACTTGCATCAAGCACAAGAAGTACAACATCAGCTTTTTCAATATTATCGATACTTCGTTTTACTCCGTCAGATTCAACACCACCCTCTACTTTGCTTTTTTTGCGAATACCGACAGTGTCAACAAGAAGGATTGGTTGATCGTTGTAGACGATAAGCATGTCTTGTGGTTCACGAGTGGTGTGAGCAATAGGACTGGCAATCACCCGATCTTCCTCCAAAATGGCGTTAAGGAGAGATGATTTTCCAACATTGGTACGACCAATGATCGCAACTTTGATAGGGGGAATATTTGAGAGTGGTCCCGCAGTGCGTTGCAAAATAGG
>JAHFJA010000030.1 GCA_023246095.1 bacterium
CGGGCACCATATCAGACTGTAAAATGGCAGATTTTTTTTTCATAAACCATGCAGCCCCAATTACCGGTACTTGTACATACCCACCCGCGCCAATAACAATGTCAGGTTTAAACCGATGGACTACAATCATTGACTGAAGAAGACCGATCATTAAAAAAATAGGATCAATGAAATTTTTAATGCTAAGATACCGTCGCAATTTCCCTGACTGGATAGACGAAAACTGAATACCAAAACGAGTAATTAGTTCCTTTTCAGGTCCGTTCGGCGTGCCGATCCAATACATTTGAGAAAGCGTACTTTCTTTTTGATTTAATAACTCTTGCGCAATGGCAAGTAGTGGGGTGACCGGACCCAATGTACCACCCCCTGTAAACAAAATGCGCATAAATATAAGAAAAAAAGCTATACTAAGTATAGCGTGAATTCTGTTTTGATGGAAGAATAGTGGCCTACTCTGCTCCCCCTTCTTTCATACTCTGTCGTGACACATTAATCACAATCCCTACCGCAAACATCGAGACAAGAAGTGCTGATCCTCCATAACTAATAAACGGCAACGGAATCCCTGTAAGGGGAATCAATTTAAGCATTGCACCTATATTCACAAAAGCCTGCAGAATAACCCATGACATTACTCCTATCACAAGAAGTCTCCCAAATTCATCTGGTGCTCGCCGGGCAATAGTAAATCCACGAAACGCAAAGGCAAGAAGAAGACTGATGGTGCAGAGAGCTCCAAAAAGGCCCATCTCTTCAGAGATAATTGCAAAAATTGAATCGGTAAACGGTTCAGGGAGATAATCAAACTTTTGGCGTGAATGGCCAAATCCCCTACCGAATAAACCCCCTGATCCCACCGCCACCAAAGCCTGATACACGTGATATCCTACACCATGAATATCAAGCTCAGGATGCAAGTATGTTGTTAAACGATTCAGACGATAGGGCTCAAGCTTGACCAATAATGCCACCGCACCTAAGCCACCAAGAAAGGCAAGAAGAAGATGAGATAATTTTGCACCTGCGTTAAAGAACATCACAAAGGACATCATCACGATCACTCCCATCGTCCCCATATCCGGCTGCAAAATAATGAGCCCACCCATAACCCCCAACAATACGATAAATGGTAAAAAACCATACGAAAAGTTCTTCAGATGTTTCTTTCCTTTACTGCTGAACCATGTGGCTAAGTATAAAAGAAAGGTAAGCTTAGCGATTTCAGATGGCTGTACAGTAAAGGCACCCAAGTGGATCCATCGGTGGGCACCATTTTTTTCGAGCCCTAAACCAGGAATGAATACCGCTATCAATAAAACAATAGTGGCAACCAATATGGGAAATGCGAACTTCTTCCATACATGATAATCAATTTTTGAACCAATATATAGCACACCGAGACCAGGAAGAAAGCCGTAGAGAAGTTGATGGATAACGAAATATGTCGTATTGCCATACCAACGATATGAGACAAACGCCGACGCGGATGATAGCACAATCATTCCAAATACGATGATAAGCAAAAAGAGCCCGACAAACATGCGATCTGGCTTTCCTTGAGAACCTTTAAAAATACGATAATCAAATATTCGTGCAAGGCCTTTTCGTGGCATAGTAGCTATTGTATTTCATCTTGCAAGTGTGTGATGGCTTCTCGAAACTTATCGCCTCGATCAAATTCATGAAGAAACATACCAAAGCTCGCCGCACCTGGTGACAAAAGCATAATATCACCTTCTCGCGTATGCCGCCACGCCTTTCCCACTGCTTCATTCATACTATTTGCCATTTCTACCTTTCCTTTGTATCGTATTGCGTTCAATTCACTTCCTAACTTTGGCGTTGCTGTCCCTGACAGCAAAACAATACTATGAACCACCTTATTTATCACCGGTGCAAGTCCATGATAATCTAGTTTTTTATCTGCTCCCCCTGCAATAAGAACAATATTCTTTGCATTTCGCGGGCTAAGAGTACGAAGCGCTGCCAATGTAGCGTCCGGTGTAGTAGCGGTAGTATCATTATAAATAGAACGTCCTTTGATGAAGGTAATCTTTTCAAGTCGATCAGAAACCCCATGAAACGTTCGTAAAGAATCGCGAATCGACTCATTTGATATACCTAAAATCTTAGCGGCCGCAATCGCACCTAAACTATTATAGATATTATGGACACCCGGCAATGCCAAATCTGATACAAAACACACGGTTTCAATATCTTCCCCCTTACGAAATGCAACTTCCTTTTCTCCAGTACCCGCGTCACGAACAAAAACACCATCGCCCATATTTTTCCGCTCTCGCGAAAACCATATCAAACCACCAGGCGTCCCTTTATTACCCCAATCTCGAGTAATATCATTATCAAAATTCAATATGACATAATTGTTCTCAGTTTGATGTTTGTACACGTGTTGTTTCGCTCGGCCATAATCTTCCATTCCCTCATATCGATTGAGGTGATCTTCCAAGACATTGGTGACAATCGCGATGTTCGGAGACAACCGTTTATTTTCAAGAAGTTCCAATTGCCAACTCGAAAGCTCGAGTATCACCGGATGAAAATCTTCTTTTTCCTCTCGCCGAATGATATCGTCGATAATATCGAACAATGCAATCGTGCGTATATTGCCCGCAATGGTCGTTTTTAAATCGTGTGCGCGAGCAATGTGGTACAGAAGCGACGCAGTAATGGATTTGCCTTTTGTACCCGTAATGCCTATCTTTGGTGTACCTTTGGTCATCAGAAAAAAAAGACTCGCTTCGTTCTCGATGGGAATTGCATTTTCTCTTGCGAGCTCAAGATAAGGAGAAATACTCCTTACATCAGGGTTTTGCACAATCAAATCCGCATCAATGAAATCCTGATCACGATGCCCTCCGAGTGCATATTCAATAGAGTGCAGACGCTGGGTCGAATGAGATAATCGATACCGTGCGCAAAATTGCGTCAGCGCTTTGACAGAAGTCTCTAAATCCTTATTTGTTTTCAGATCGGTCACCACAACATGCGACCCTTGAGAAAAAAACCACTTTGCCACCGATAATCCCCCGCCATGCAGTCCTAGTCCCATGACAACTACTTTTTTATCATAAAATTCATTTCGCATACTACAAACCCCGATCTACGAGCACGATGATGACTCCCACCACCGCAAGCACCCAAGAAATAACCCAAAACCGCATTACGATAGTGGCCTCAGCCCAACCCTTTGCTTCAAAATGATGATGAATGGGAGCCGACAGAAACACTTTCTTTTTTCGGATCTTTTTGGAAGTCATTTGGATAATCACCGACAAAGATTCAAGAACAAACAAAAATCCTATCACAGGGAGAACCAGCGCGGTGTTTGTCAACATAGCGACAATACCCAGCGTAACCCCCAGTGACATTGATCCGGTGTCTCCCATAATGAACTTTGCAGGATAAATATTGAACCACAGAAATGCCAACAGCGCGCCGATCACAACACCACAAAACGTAGCAAGATCATAACGACCCTGAATAAATGCAATCACACCAAACGATGCAAAAGCGGCAAGAAGCGTTCCTCCTGCCAATCCATCCAAACCGTCGATTTCATTCACAGAAAAGGCAGTCGCAACGATAATGAATATAAAAAACGGGATATACCAAAGCCCCATAGTGACATCACCAAAAAAAGGAACATGGAGAGTATCCCACTGAAGTTTATAATAAAACCACCATGCGCCAATTACTGCGATTGCGGTATACAAAAAAAGACGATGACGCATTTTTAGTCCTCCCCCAAACGGCCCAATCTTTTTAACATTAAACACATCGTCAACAGCGCCAACTAACGCTGAAAGTACGAGCGCCGCTAGCGGAAGCCATACTTCGGTACGAGTCAAAAAATTTAAACTTTTTATATAACCTAGAGGAAAAACTACTGAGAGGTAATAAAAGAACACAGCAAAAATAAGCGTCGTCACCCAAATGACAAGACCCCCCATCGTAGGAGTCCCCGCTTTGTGTTTGTGAAGTTGCGCAAAAATAGGAGCCGATGTTTCATCGCGAATCTGCTTTCCCAATTTATACTTATATAAAAAATGAGACATGAGCGGAGTGACCGCCCATGCAAATAGGAACGAAAGCGTACTCAGGAGTCCAATTTTAAAAATTGCAAAATTTATCATACCACCGTGTTCAAAATATATTGACCTGAATTATTAGATACAGCGCCCACAAAAGAATTACTTGTACCGAACACGCCCCAATCATGGCTACGTGCATACCAAAACGTTCATGAAGATGTCCATACCGGGCAAGAAGTGCGTTCATAACAGTAACAAGAAATCCCATAGCGGGAATAGCAAGCACGTAATACCACGGTGCAAGAAAATCAATTCCGTATTGTACTTTGTAGTGAAGTGCAAAAAACTCCCTATCGGGTTGGTAGATTGTATCCCAGTAATACCAAACCATTCCCCACAGCAAAATCTGCAAGACAACATTAATTCCGAGAGGTACAACATAGCCCTTGTCTCGTAAAAATGCTTTGGAATAGACGGTGTGGAGTGTTCGTTTAATGTCCATATATAGGCAACTACTATGGGGATAGCCTATCATGCAAATGCCCTTGAGGCAAGATCGGGAATGGGGGCACCTTGACCTTAACACCTATTTGGCATATGGTGCGTGCATTCCATTTTAAGGAGGTTATCTGATGATATTCGGAATAATTTGTTCATTGATAAGTCCACTTCTTGGTTCAGTACAGGCAGTATTTACCAAAACACGTCTCAAGGCGTTCAATTCGATCAACGACGCGGTATTGTTTGCTCGTTTTTTTTATGTACTTCCCGTACTTGTTATATACGCCGCAATACGATGGACAACCATACCCGTCATCAATCCGTGGTTTATAACAATCATACTGATCCTTGTACTTTTGGAGGTACCTGCACAATTCTTCTACCAGCAAGCAATTAAATCCGAAAAGATATCGCTGATTACTCCTATCGGGTCATTGCTTACCATACCAATGATGACATCCTTTATCTTTTTCAAAGGATGGAGTGTTGTAGGATGTGCAGGAATCATTGTAATCACGGGAGGGGTATATATTCTCCAAGCACGAACACACATGCTCACCGCAAATGGGAAACTATTCGATCCAATTAAACTGATGTGGCTAAATAAAGGATCTCGATTTATGCTTTGGGCTGTTATCTGTTGGTCAATTACAAGCCCACTCCAGCGAGTAGCTATCGCTATGAGTAACATAGAGATTATGGGAATATGCTACTTAGGAGGATGCAGCATCTTAACCATAGTGTGGGGAAAACAAAAAGGGATACCTATTCGAGATATAATATTCCCGAACAAAATATACCTTTTTGCACCGATCGGATTGTTTGGCGGTGTAGCGAATATATTGCAATACACAGCTCTATCTCTCATCA
>JAHFJA010000017.1 GCA_023246095.1 bacterium
TCGGAATCGTCTCTCCTTTTTGTTTAACCAAAACTTCCCCTGCTTTGAGCAAGGTTACTAGTGGAACGTGTCCCGTGAGAACCGTAATATCGCCTTCTTGTGTGGTCATGCTGATTTGGTCAGCTTCACCGGCGAAAAGTTCACGTTCGGGACTGACGATGGAAATATGTAACGACATAGAGGGATAAATATTCTAGAGAGGGTTGGGGATTGTATTCTGAGGGATTCCGCAGCGAGGGGGCATGGATTGCCCGAAGGGCAAGAGTGAGCGAGGACTAAGGGAAAATCCTCGCAGGGGATTTTCCCGACCCGAAGAGTACAATCCTCAACCCTCTCACACACTACACTACCTCATCAATACTTCCTTTCATATAAAACGCATTCTCGCCTTTGTCGTCGTGCTTACCGTCAAGGATTTCACGGAATCCGCGGATTGTTTCTGAAAGCGGGACGTATTTTCCTGGATTGCTGGTGAACTGTTCTGCTACGAAGAATGGCTGTGACAAGAAACGCTGAATTTTACGAGCACGGGCAACGGTCACTTTATCTTCATCAGATAGCTCATCCATACCAAGAATTGCAATGATATCCTGCAAGTCCTTGTATCGCTGCAACACACGTTGCATATCGCGCGCCACCTTATAATGTTCCTCACCCACGATCTGCGGATCAAGAATTGTTGAGCTTGAGTCAAGCGGATCGACCGCAGGATAAATACCGAGCTCTGCAAAACTTCTTGAAAGCACCACGGTCGAGTCAAGGTGACCAAACGTTGTTGCAGGTGCAGGGTCAGTAAGGTCGTCTGCTGGTACGTACACTGCCTGTACCGAAGTAATTGATCCTTTGGTGGTTGAAGTGATACGTTCCTGCAATGCACCCATTTCTGTCGCAAGGGTTGGCTGGTATCCTACTGCGGAAGGGATACGACCAAGCAGTGCTGATACTTCAGAACCAGCCTGGGTAAAACGGAAAATGTTATCGACGAAAAAGAGTACGTCCTGATTTTGTTCATCTCGGAAATATTCCGCCATTGTTAAACCAGAAAGTGCCACTCGCGCACGGGCTCCTGGTGGTTCGCTCATCTGACCAAACACCAGTGTTGTCTTATCAAGCACACCGGAGTCTTTCATTTCATGATAGAGATCATTACCTTCACGCGTACGTTCACCAACACCAGCAAATACCGACACACCACCGTGTTCTGCAGCGATGTTACGGATAAGTTCCATGATGATAACGGTCTTTCCTACTCCTGCGCCACCAAATAAACCTACCTTTCCTCCTTTTACGAACGGACAGATAAGGTCGATAACTTTGATACCAGTTTCAAATACTTCTGTTTTTGTTGATTGTTCGATGAAGGCTGGTGCACCGCGGTGAATAGGATATTTTTTACTACCATCTTTTGGCAATTTATCTTTCCCGTCGATCGTTTCACCGAGTACGTTAAACATACGACCGAGTGTTGGCTTTCCAACAGGAACAGAAATTGGTGCGCCGGTCGCAGTCACTTCGCTCCCGCGCTGTAAACCATCCGTAGGCCCCATGGCAACACTGCGAACGACATTACCGCCGATGTGCTGTTGAACTTCAAGAACAAGGCGTACGTCGCCATTTTTTACTTCAAGTGCCTCGTACATTGCCGGCAACGCTTCGCTTTCAAATGCCACGTCGACAACCGGTCCGATAATTTGTTTGATAACGCCTTTATTCATAAAAGTAGATGTTTATTCTAATGCGGCGCGCCCAGCGGAGATCTCCGCAATTTCTTGCGTGATTGCGCCTTGACGAGCTTGGTTGTAAGAGCGATTGAGGGCGTACATCAAATCAGTTGCGGCCTCAGAAGCATTTTTCATAGCCAACATGCGGGCGCTATGTTCAGACGCTTCCGATTCCAAAACTGCTTGAAATATTTTCGTCTCGATAATGCGCGGAATGATGAAATCCAGCACCTCCATCGCAGAAGGTTCGAATACTATATCACGCGCGAGCGCGGATTCTATCGTTGCCTCTCCCACTTCGCCGAGATTCTCATCAGCAAGGCGAGAAAAGGGCAATAATCGTACGGTTCGCACGATTTGTTTCAACGGTGAAACAAAATCAGTGTAGACCATTTCCACTCGATTATATTTCTTCTCAAGATATCCTTGCAACACGACATACGCGAGAGGAATGACATCTTCGATCGATCGGGTGATATCGAACTTCTCGAAATCACCGGTAATTATTATACCTGCCGACGACAATGTTTCGCGCGCTTTTTTCCCCAAGGTAAACACATCAGCCGTAGGATTCTTTTTCAACCTTTTCAGCGCTTGTTGGGCGACGTTGTTGTTGAACGAACCACACAAACCGCGATTTGAACTGATCACAATGACCGCGGTTTCCCCTTCAGCTCGTGTTTCAAAAAAAGGATGAGATACAACGGGCAATGATTGTAAGACCTGCCATGCAGCATGGCTGTAGGGACGTGTGGAGAGCACTGACACGGTTGCTTTACGCATTTTGGCACCTGACACCATCTCCATGGCTTTAGTCACCTTTTTGGTGTTCGCCACGGATTTCATTTTTCGTTTGAGGTCGAGAGTGCCTTTTGCCATATTTATGTGCTAAATATTCCCTTATATTCTTCCAACGCCGCCTTCAACAACTCTTCTGTTTCAGGAGTTACTGCTTTTGATTCTGTAATTGCCGTCTCAATATCTTTTTTCACGGTCGATATATACTCAAGCAACCCTTTTTCAAATTCCTGAACTCGTGCGACAGGAACGCTGTCAGCATAGCCATTCACCACCGCATACAATACGATGACTTGTTGTGCGACTGACATAGGGACAAACTGTCCTTGCTTCAATCCTTCGGTTACGCGCTTTCCGCGTTCAAGACGCTGTTTTGTATCTTCATCCAGATCAGAACCAAACTGTGCAAAGGCTGCCAACTCACGATACTGTGCAAGGTTCAGACGAATGTTACCCGCAACCTTTTTCATTGCTTTGGTCTGTGCAGCAGAACCCACACGGGATACCGACAAACCGACGTTTACTGCCGGACGAATACCTTGGTAAAACAAATCTGCTTCCAAATAGATCTGACCGTCGGTAATAGAAATGACGTTGGTCGGGATATATGCAGACACATCGCCTGCCTGGGTTTCAATAATAGGAAGAGCAGTCATAGAACCACCACCACTTTCTTTATTGAGCTGCGCTGCGCGTTCAAGTAAACGGGAATGCAGGTAAAACACATCTCCCGGATATGCTTCGCGTCCCGGTGGACGACGTAAAAGAAGTGAAATTTCACGATACGCTACCGCATGGCGAGAAAGATCGTCATAGACGATAAGCACATCTTTTCCTTGATCCATAAAGTATTCACCGATTGCGCATCCCGCATAGGGCGCAATGTATGAAAGTGCAGCAGGGTCTGATGCGCCGGCAATCACTAACGTGGTATATTCCATGGCACCTTCCGCTTCCAGTCTTGCTTTAATTTTTGCAACTTTGGAGTCTTTTTGTCCGATCGCGACATAAATACAGATCACCTCTTTTCCTTTTTGGTTAATGATCGTATCGATTGCAATCGCTGTCTTACCGGTCTGACGATCGCCGATGATAAGTTCACGCTGTCCTCGTCCAATCGGAATCATCGCATCAATCGCCTTTATACCCGTTTGCAATGGACGATCAACACCTTGACGAGTAATAACACCCGGAGCAACTTTTTCTACGGGATAAAATCCTGCAGCATTGATGATACCTTTGCCGTCGCGGGCATCACCGAGTGGGCCAACTACACGACCGATCATGGCGTCACCAACAGGAACCTGCAAGATGCGCTTTGTACGCTTTGCCATATCTCCTTCACGAACCGCGCTCGCATTTCCCAGAATCATGACACCCACTGAATCTTCTTCGAGGTTGAGCACCACACCGACGATCACTTCTTTTGCTGTCTGAATTTCGATCATCTCTGCTGCCTGAACATTGGAAAGTCCGCCGATACGCGCGATACCATCACCTGCTGAAATGACAGTGCCTACTTCGGCCACTTCCGTTGTATCGGTGTAACCTTGTAATCGTTTTTGAAGCTCTTGAATTAAATAGTTGGTGCTCATAGGCTATTGTGTATGTAATTGATCGGAAAGTTTTTGCAAACGGCCGTTTATTGTCGCATCGATATACCACTGGGAATCAACAAGAACTCGCGCACCGGCAATGATGGTATCGTCATACTGTGTCTCGATATTGATCGACGTTTTACTGATGGTTGAAAGCGATTCGGCTATGTCTTTTGAATATTCTTTTGCTCGTCGTGGCAATGTCAATGCGATATGAGAAACCCCTTTTTCTTTGTCTTGAGCCGTTAGAATGTCTTTTACAATCTGTTTCATCAATGATTTCTTCCCCTGGCGTGCAAGCATACGTTCCAGCTCTGCAATCGCCACATCAACCGCTTCCGTGTTAGCTTCTTTTGACAGCCCAATGAGCGCCTCGCTATATTGTTTAGCCGAATAGTTCATACCTTCACATTCTTTAATCCATCGACTGCCTTTTGAACAAACGCGCGATCCATCTGTTCGCTTGCCATGTCACCCGCAAGCTTTTTTGTTGCTGTCAAAACGAGATCGGCAAGTTCACCCGATGCTTCGCTGATCATCTTTGTTCGCTCTGCATCAATTTGAAGACGCGCTTGTCTTACCACTTCACCAACGTCAACTTTAGTTTTTTCTAGCGCCTGCTCATGCTGTGCCTGAGTAACCGCACGTGCTTGAACAATAATGTCCTGTGCTTGAATACGTGCATCGATAAGAATTTGTTGTTGTTCTTGAGCTGTTTCCTTGAATCGCACTTCGATCTCTTCGGCTTTTTTCACACTCGCCGTTACCATAGTCTGTCGTGAATCTAACGCTTTCAATATCGGCTTGTACAAAAAACGGTGCAAAAGAAAAATCAGTATCAAAATATTTACTACCTGTGCGATCAAGAGTCCTTTATCAATACCAAGCTGTGAAAATACGTCCATGGACTATACGAATTTAATGATGAGCGCGATAACCAACGCGTAAATCGCGATAGCTTCAGCGAATGCAAACCCCAAAATCATTGCGGTCTGAATCTTGCTTGCTGCTTCTGGATTGCGACCGATTGCTTCTGCAGCTTTACCGGCGGCAATACCAATACCGATCCCCGGCCCGATTGCTCCCAATCCGATTGCCAAGGCAGGTCCTAAAAATTTTGCCCATTCTACTGATGCTTGTATAAGAGGAAGCTGAGTGTCCATAGATTCGTTCTTCTTAATGAATAAAAGCGTAAAAAGAGGTTCACTCTCCTTATGTCTGTATTCATTTAATGAGCTTCTTGGCGTGCTAAAGTGACAAAAACCGCCGTTAACATCGAAAATACCAGTGCCTGGATAAGCCCCACAAACAATTCTAGCATAAGAAAGGGTACCGGTACGATGTAGTATGTCAGGGATAAGATAACAGTCAAGAGTACTTCCCCCGCAAAAATATTCCCAAAAAGACGAAATGAAAAGGAAATCAGCTTGGAAAACTCAGAAATCAACTCCAATAAACCAACAAAAAAGGCAATGGGGTTCTTAAACGAAATGAACTTTTTTCTGTACCCATTCAACCCCAACGCTCCAATACCCCACACTTGAACCACAATGACGCTGATCAATGACAGCGCGAGAGTGAAATTCAAATCAGCAGATGTAGCGCGAAAAAAAGGAATAATGCGAGTTCCTTCCTCTCCCACTTCCTTTAAACCAACCGTTCCAACGCCGGGCAAGAGTCCCGACCAGTTTACCGCCAATATTGCGATAAAAATGGTAGCCACGAGCGGAAATATCTTTTTTGTTAATGCTCGGTCGCCAGTAACACCGTCAAAAACACCCAGAAGAAATTCAAACACCATTTCGATAGCATTTTGTGACTTACCAGGCATTGAGGAAAGTCGACGAGTTGCAAGAAATGAAAAAAGAACCAAAACCGCCATCACAATCCATATTACGATAAGACTGTTAGTCACGGGAAATCCGAGAATATGGAATATTGGCTCTGCTTTGATAGATATATGCATAACTATGATTTGGTTTTGTCAGTATTCTTAGAAACAGTCTGTGGTGTATCGGCTGTTGTATCAATCACTCGAGCAACGGTGCGGATGACCAACCACGATGAAAATATAATAGCTACCATGATGCCAATAAGAAAAAGAAGAGGTGATGTACGCAATACGGTATCAACATATCGCCCAATTAAAGCCAGTGCGACCAAGGGTATGGCAATCTGCCAACCAATATTGAGAGCAAGCATAAGCGGACGCAATTCTGGCGACTTTTGGGTAGACATAGCTAGTTTGGTCTATTGTAGAGGCGAATGCCCTATGGGTCAAGGGGGCGATGGTTGCTTATATTGTATCATATCATAGATAAACACTTTGACTTTGAAGCAATCAGTGCGTATAGTAACCGTATATTTTAAACTCTTTATGTTTAACAAAGATCTTTTAGTGTTTGACCTTGAGGCAACAGGCCTTGATTTTCGCAAACATGAAATCATTCAAATAGGCTGCGTCCGACTCGACCGAGATACCCTTGAAGAAGTAGACAGTTGGATGTCATACGTTCGTCCTACTCACTGGGAAAATGCTGACCCAGAATCTCTCGCAGTCAACCACATCACTTGGGAACAATTGGAAGATGCACCAAGCGCTGCTGAAATGTTGTCCGTCATGACAACCCGCTTTTCTCCCAAGGACGTATTGCTTTCCGGATACAACTTAATTTTCGATGTGCCCTTCCTCAAAGCAACATTTTGGTCGCAAGAACTACCGTACGCCTATGACTATCATGCATTTGATATTTTCCCCATGGTTTATTGGTACTTAAATACGATAGGCGCGCTTCCTAAGCCTGAAAAGTTTGTCGGTTTTAATTTATCCGATGCCACGCGCGCACTTGGTATAGAAGCAAGCGGATTCCATGATGCGCTGGTTGATGCGCGGGTTACTGCGGAGATTATTCGGAAACTGATGGACAAAATTGAAACGAAAAAATAAAAGCCGCTACTTCACCTTTATCCCAAATAATCGTTCAGCATTGACTCGTGTCACGTCAGCCACTTCTTCCTCTGACACGCCTTTGATCTCCGCAATTTTTTTCGCCACGTACTCGACGTAACGAGGATGGTTCTTTTTCCCCCGATGCGGAACAGGGGTCAAAAATGGAGCATCGGTTTCGATCATGAGTTTTCCTAAAGGAACATTCTGAATAATTTCATTGTATTGGTCAGTAAACGTAATAATACCGGTAAACGAAATAAGAAAACCCAGATCGATATAACTTTTTGCATCATTGGCACTTCCGGTAAAACAATGGATTACTCCTCTTTCGCGATCCCCAGCCCATATACCATATTGGTGCAACAACATATCAGTTAGATCGTCGTGACTATCTCGACAATGAATGATAACTGGTTTGTTTACTTCATGAGCAAGATCAAGTTGCGCCTTAAGTACCTCTTTTTGGTGAGAAATCATCTCGGCACATGCAGTTTCTTCGTTGGGGACGTGGAAATAATCAAGACCAATTTCCCCTATTGCTACCACCCTGCGTGACTGTGCAAGTTCTCGATAGGCGTGTTCATCCCACATTTCCGCGGTATCAGTCGGGTGCTGGCCCACTGCTGCCCATACGGGTTTACCGACATACGCGCTGGCTATTTCGACTGCCATTTTACTGCTCTCCAAATCACACCCCGGCATAATTACCGCGACGTTATTCTCTAATGCATCGTTCAAAATTTGTGGATAATCCTCACTATACTGCCCCAAGTTCAAATGACAATGGGTATCAATCAGCCATGATTCTGCCATACATATCTATGTTATTTTTTAAACTCAATCGGTGCAGGGATAGGTACGAGAAGCTGCTTTAAATCAACAGCTTTAAAATCCGGCAAGAACGGTTTCACAACATTCGAAATTCCCAGAAATATGGGGCCCGATGTCGACTCGCTAATTTGTTTACTAAACAGCATGTTGATTGGTAGGGACGTAACCATATATGCAATAGTTGCGATAAGAAGTATCCCTTCCAAAACCCCGATTATTGCCCCCCCTAGACGATTAAATGTTTTTAAAAAAGGAAGAATGGCGAACAAGTTGAATAACTTATCGATAGTTTTTACCAAAAGACCAAAGAGAAAAGTCACAATAAGAAATATGAGAAAAAAACCGACAACGTACGACAATGAATCCGCAATGGACGGATATTGAGCAAACCCTCCTCGTATATATTGCGCAACCGGCCAAGCAAATTTACCAGCAATAAAAAAACCGACAAACAATCCAATGATCGATCCTATTTCCTGGATAAAGCCTCGCATGAATCCAAGAAGCCCAAAAATTACCAACGAAATCAGGACAATAAGATCGACGGTATTCATAAGTGTGTATTATGAGATAAGAGGAGGAAACAATGATTCTCCTTTAGATGGGTTACGCACAGTACCTGGCAACCACTCGATCAATTGCTCTGAGGCATGAGTACGTTCAAATGCTTCAATATCAAGTTGCCGCCATAACTTCTCGGCGGTATCGGGCATAAATGGATATACCATAGCGCTAACGTGGCGCAGTACCTCCAATAATAATACCATTGTATTAGCAAATTGTGTTGGATCCTCTTTTATAAGCTCCCATGGTTTATTTTGTTCAATGTACTTATCACCCCAACTGATACATTCCCATACCGTTTTAATCTCATCATCGAGAGCGCAACTGTCCAACGCACTCGCATACGTTTTCCAGGCTTCCTCAATCATTATCTTCACCTCGACATCATCAAGCGACTCCTCCTGCTCTAAATCTTTTACAGGAACTTTCTCTGCAAGAGTGAGAACACGACTAGTAAAGTTTCCAATACCCTTTGCGAGGTCGCTTTCATATCGTTCCTTCAACCGATCAAAGGAAAAATCACCGTCCTCGCCAAAGCGTATCTCGCGCAACAAGAAATATCGCACCGTATCAACACCATACGTCAAACAGAGTTCAACAGGATCAATGGCATTGCCTAACGATTTACTAATCTTATCTCCATTGATAGTAAAGAACCCATGAGCAAATACTTTCTCTGGTAATGGCAAACCGGCTGCCATCAACATAGCCGGCCAAAGCGCACAATGAAATTTGATAATATCTTTGCCTACTAGCTGGATATTAGCAGGCCAAAAGGTAGCAAAATCATCACTTTCACTGCCGTACCCAATCCCGGTCAGATAATTTATCAACGCGTCAAACCAAACATAAATTGCTTGTTCGGGATCTATAGGCAACGGAATACCACACTTCGCTGTCTTAAAATGGCGCGAGATACTAATGTCAGTAAAATGATCTTTTATATAATTCACCACTTCCTTTCGACGAGATGTGGGTTGGATGAAATCAGGATTCTTTTCAATATGAGCCAGCACTGCATCGCGATATTTCGATGCAGAGAAAAAATAATTTTCTTCTTCGATCGTTTCAACTGGTTTTTTGTGAATAGGACACAAATTCCCTTCCATTAAATCACTTTGTGTCACAAACGCTTCACAACCATTACAATAAAATCCTTTATACACCCCTTTATAAATATCGCCCTTCTTATTTACCAAATCAAAAAACTTATAGACACCTTTTTTGTGGCGTTCTTCAGTGGTACGAATAAAATCTGAATTACTGATATTTAATCCATCCCACGCTTGTTGCCATACTGCGGCTTGAATAGCCAAATACTGTTCCATGTCGGTATAACCAGCAGTCTGCGCTGCGGTGATATTTTTTTGGCTATTTTCATCAGAACCAGTCAAAAAGAATACATCATCTCCTTTGAGACGGTGATAGCGCGCCAACACATCCGCGGCTATACAGGTATATGCATGACCAATATGAGGTTTATCGTTCACGTAATAAATCGGCGTTGTAATGTAAAATGTCTTGTCTGGCATACAGTATTAACTTGCAAGAAATGTTAAGAAAGTGGTATTAGGCGAATGAGGATGAGGTACAACAAGCAACTTCCCTGTCTTTAAATTAAATAATACGTCAGAAGGAATAGATTCGCCTGGCTGATTAAACATAATATAATCTCCTAATTTGTCGAGACTCACCGAAGACTTTTCATTACCTACCATGTCATACATGTACAGTGGGGTTCGCGTACGAGTCGCGATATCTACAGCAAATATCCCATGTGGTGTAGAAAATAATACCCTCGATGAATCATCGCTCCAAAGAGTAGAAAAAATTACGCTCAGCGTTTTACCTGCGTCAGGTCCAAAATCATTGGCATTATATTTATGCAAGATCTTTGTTTTGTTGCTGGCAATATCAAATAACATCAACTGGGCGCCGTCCACATAAACAATAGATCTCCCGTCAGGACTCACCGTCCCAGTCGTCACAAATGCAACATTTTGTGAGATAGGAGTCACCCCAAGTTTTTTTACGTCATTTCCATTTTTCAAATCGAGAGTAAAACGTTCTCCATCCGGAATCCCCGTCAAATCACTCACGTTGACAGACCCGATTATCTGAGAATCATCAGCAGACCATGCATCGATGTTAAGAACAATTCTTCGAGATGCATCTTTAACCTTATAACTACCCAAATCTTTTCGTTCCAATACTTTTACACTCTTTTTCGTAGCAACATTATACACATACATCTGACCTGTCTGAGTAGCGTCGGGGTTCGCCTCAGTGGTGGCACTTGCACCATCAACCGCATACGCTATATGTAATTTGTCATGTGAAAACACTGCATCAGAGATAGTAAATCCTTCTGGTGCCTCCACAAGTTTGTCTATTTTTTTGAGAGTAGGATCGATAACATATAACGTCCCTCCATCGCTCGCAAGCCATGCGTGGTTTTGATAATCGGTGTCATAAAAACGGAGATCGGTGTTGTGTTTCAAAATAAGCTCGTCCTGTTGTGATGGGTCAAAATTCAATTGGTATATTGACGTTTCTGCAACATTATTGGTCTTTAATGCGTAATATTCTTGCGAACGTGCTTCAATTTTTGCCTCCTTTTTTAAAATAGTTTTTAACGACGGTTTAGTTGCAAAAATATTTTCTTGGGTCATTCTTTGACTTCCACTAATGATCAAAATAGCACCAATCGATGCTATACCTACAAGAGCAACAAAAAACAGTGCTGAAGCATTGGTTTTCCCTTTTTGTGTAGGAAAACGAGGTATTAATTGAATATTGTGTGGCATAGTATAGATATTATCCCCACGATTGGGGTGCTATTATAACAACAAACTCTCCCTTGGTTGATGTATTTTTTAATGCATCGATAACAATCTGACTGGTGCCACGATAGACCGTTTCATGCATCTTTGTCAATTCTCTACACACCACAAACTGACGATTCGGCTCTAAAATAAGTGACAGCGCTTCGAGTGTTTTCAAAATACGGTGCGAGGATTCATACAACACAATCGTTGTCTCACTCGCATCGATAGATTTAAAAATTGTCTGTCGACCTTTTTTATGGGGTAAAAACCCAAGGTATAAAAATTCGTGAGATGGAAACCCCGAAACAGAAAGCGCAGCGATAACTGCCGATGGGCCGGGTACGGAAACGATATTAATAACATCTCCCGCTTGGTCAACAATTTCCTTCAGTAACATCACTCCGGGATCATTAATACCGGGAGTACCGGCGTCTGACACCATTGCGAGATTTTTTCCCTCGCCAAGCATCTCGATAATTTTTTTGACTTTCGCTTCGCTGGAATGCTGATGATAGCTCTGTGTCGGCGTTTTTATCTCATAATGATTGAGTAACCGCTTCGTATGGCGCGTATCCTCGCACAAAATCAAATCCACCTCTTTGAGTATACGAATCGCGCGCAGGGTAATATCTTCAAGGTTTCCAATCGGCGTCGCAACGACGTAAAGGGTGGGCATATGGATATAATAACACGCTCAATAATACCTCGCTTGGGGGATTTGAGCAACTAGCAAACAGTTATTACTTGTTCCGTCTTTTTCGTTGAAATGTAATGGCAAATCGATGCGCCTCATCTCGTAGTGCACGAAGAAGTTGTAGAGCCGGACTTTTGGGTGGCAATCGAAATGGTGTCTTTGACCACGAGACGTACAATTCTTCGAGGCGTTTTGCAAGGCCGACCAGCGGAATATCAACCCCCTGTTTTTCAAATACTTTGATCGCGATGTTGAGCTGGCCCCTTCCTCCATCAACTACGAACAAATCCGGTAACGTTTCCTTTTTCTCCTTCACACGATCGAGAAATCTCGTCAACACTTCTTCCATCGATGCAAAATCGTTGTTCCCCTTTCCGTGTCGGATGATAAATTTGCGATAACTCCCTTTTGCCGGCGCGCCGTTGCTGAATTGCACCAACGAACCTACCGTTTCCGTACCTGAAAGATGCGAAATATCCACACAATTGATCGTGCGGGGTAGCGTCTCAAGTTTGAGCGCAGTTTTGAGCTCGTACAACTGTCCTCCGCCCGTACCCAGGCTTACCACAAGATTATCTTTGACCATGGCGAGAAGCGTTTTCTTCAAACCTCTCGAAGGAACCGTCAACACGACATTTCGTCCGGCGAGATGGGTAAAAAATGCTTCGAGGATGTCCTCATCCGGCAATGTCTCCGGTATCACGATTTCTTGCGGAACATTGTGGCTCGCGTAATATTGGCGCAAAAAACTCGCCAGCACTTCTTGCGGGGTTCCAATAGCGAGGGAATAGAGGTCAAAGGTATATTCCTTTCGTCCCGAAATAATCCCTTTATCAAAATGAAACAATTGCACCACCATGGTATCTCCCATCACGACATAGTTCACGACATCTTGGTCATACGACTTTGGTCGGGAAACGCTTTGCTCTTGCAGTTTTTCAAGATCGGCAAGCTGGTTGCGATACAGCTTGGCTTTTTCAAAATGCTGTTCACGAGCGGCTTGCGCCATCTGGAGACGCATTTTTTTTATTAATACTTCATACTCGCCGTTTAAAAACCGTTCAACGTCTTTAACAATTTCGGCGTACTCTTCTTTGCCGATGAGCCCTGCGCAAGCACCGCGACAATACCCGAGATGATATCGGAGGCATACTTTCTTTTGCCCGCGATTTTTACAAAGGCCAAAAATCTTGTTAGCGGCATTCATGGCAGCAGCGCGCGCGGCGCCTGAAGGATAGGGGCCAAAATACTTGCCGTCTTTTTTTACTTGGCGCGCGACTTGAAGACGCGGATACTCTTCTTTGGTAAGTTTTAAAAATGCATAACGCTGGTTGTCCTTGAGGTCGATATTATAATGCGGGTGATATCGCTTTATCAGTTGAGCCTCCAAAATTAATGCTTCCACTTCATTGTTAGTCACAATATATTCAATATCCGCAATGTCAGCCACCAGCGCCACTGTTTTCTCATCTGTCGCGTGCCAATACGAAGATACTCGCTTACGCAAGTGCTTTGCTTTCCCCACATAAATTACCTCACCCTTGCTATCTTTCATGAGATAACAGCCAGGTTTGGTGGGGATTGGGATTTTCGAGAAAGCTTTCATTGCAAAAATTATAAATCGTCATACGCATCTTTTCGATGACGTATTGCAAAAATAAGAACGTGATTGTCATTGATGGTATACAGTACCCGATAATCCCCTATCCTCAAACGAAACCCATGATCACCTTTGAGCTTTTTGGGATTAAAACCATTTGGCCAAGGATTTTCTGCGAGAAGATCCAATACTTTTTTAAGGAGTGTCTTTTGCAGATGCTTATCAATACGCGCATATTCCTTTACTGCACGACGCTCAATATGAACCTGGAACATATCAAGTTATGATAATAGTGCAGATAGCGGAATGAATTCTGCATCCTTCTTTCGGCGCTTGATCACGATGAGATCAGGATCATTTGATGTAATTGATTCCTTGGTGTAGGTAAGTTCAGGAGAAACATATATCTTTCGAATGAGATCTCTAAAAAACTCACTTTTATTTTCATACTTATTGGCCTTCATTTCTTTTTCTACGACCTTTGCAAGGTCAGTATTGAGTGAAACACTATAAATGGGCATATGGTATATGTATCATACATTATGAAATAATCATAACAATTCATAACTTCTTTGTCAAGAGTATATTGATAAAAACACATGTTTACGCGTAAAAAAATAGTTGCGTTTTCTAACGCAACACATAAAATAATTCACAGCTTTTAGTCCAACATCATATCTAATGCTTTTTTCAACAAGATTTCAGCGGCTTCTTTTCTATCTACTCCCTTATTAGAAGCAAACAATAATAGTTTTTGATAGTATTCCTCCTCTAGGAGGGCAAGGAGAAGCTTATCAAAGAGTTTCAATTTAATAGTTATAAGGCCTTCTCCCATACTATCAAATTGAAGATCCGAAACCTCGATATCTTTATTCTTCTGTCGTAATGTTAAAATCGCATCGTTGTTCAGTAAAGAATACTTTTCTTTACCATAACTCTGTAGTTCATCAATAATAGTTGAATATACTTTTTCATCAGTTACTCTATCTTTCAGGATCTCAACGAGAACATTTCTTAATTTATCTGGTAAAGAACGTTTACCTGTTACCACTTGGTTTATGAAGACCTTTGCGGTATTTTCATGCATGTCGCTATAAACATCAAGAGCCAACAGATTCCTTACCAGCTCTGCTTGAGATTTAAAAAATGCTTTACCATTAATATTACCAAACAGTATCTGATATAGTCTGCTTCTGGTAACTTTTTTTCTCATTACTTTTCCCCTCTTTCTTTAAGACACAATAAAAACTATCTGCAACATAGAACAGCACACTGATCTTGTCAAGGGCGTTGTGCTCGTCTGTTGCACAAAAAGGCTACTTTTTTTATAAAAAGAGAGTTCTACCTCTTCACCTTATTTTTCCAAACCAAAAACACTCCCGAAAGGGAGTGCTCAAGGTCGTATCAGTGAATTACCACTGGTTACGTGAACCAAAACTGCTACCGCCATTGCCGCCACGGCTTCCGCCGTTACCACCGAAAGATGGTTTGCGACCGCCACCAAATCCACCGCCATTGCCGCCGCGTGCTGGGCGTTCACCCATAGGGCGTGCTTCGCTTACGGTAAGACGTCGGCCGTCGAGTTCTTTGCCATTGAACATTTCAATAGCTGCAGTAGCTTCTTCGTCAGTTGCCATTTCTACAAAACCAAACCCCTTAGAACGACCGCTATCACGATCCATAATGATCGAAGCGGATTCTACGGTACCAGCTTGAGAAAATGCTTCACGAAGGGCTTCGTCAGTCGTTTGGAAGTTGATACCTCCAACGTATAATTTCTTTGCCATAGTGTAAAACAATTCTAAATTTTTTATCCTACATTGAGTCGACTGTTGCTTCGCTCGGGTGAAAAATTAAGTATTTGACACCGTGCGAACTAATGTATGTAGATACACTATAGCACGAACTGTGGATAACGTCAACAGAATAGGTCATTTTTCCTTATAGAATAAGGAAGTTTAGATAATTTTTTACTAAAAAATAAAGGTCTCAAACCATATTATGATTTGAAACCTAAAGCGACATCAACTAAGCCAGTTATTTCACTTTTTTTGCTTCTGATAAAGCCTTTTGAGCCTTTTCCAAGTCTCCATTTTCTTGAAGAAGACACGCTAAGATTATTTTGACATCCTTGTTTAATTGGATACTGTCCATATACATAGACAAGTTTCCTTCCTTTGCCGCCGAACGATACGTACTAGCAATATCCCCATTATGAGCGGCAATCTGCTTCTCCATGATCCGGTAATTTCCCGCTGCTCCAGGATTCTTATCAGACATAAAATTGTAATACCATAACCCTAATACTGTATTTGAATACTGGGACTGAGATAGTGGACCGGTTGAGAGACGTTGTTGTGCGATTTGTGGCATCGTGCTTCTCCTAAAGAACAAATAATTATGATACTTGAATACTAACATTAAACCTTGTCCTGTCAATTTTGTTATTGTCATCATTGCATTCTTCAGTACTGAAATATAAAAATACCCTCACCTACTCCATTGTAGTGAGGGCCATTCTCTATTGTTTTCTCTTAGATTGAGAAGTAAGCATATTTATCACCAGTCAACCTCTTCCCTTTTTGTAAAGCACTTGTATATTGCGAAACAATATCCCCTTCTTCGTCACCATCATCACTGCCTGGTATATCGAAGCAATCTCCCAATACCTCAATTAAGAATTGAGCAACGCTCAATTTCGCTCTAAACGTAAAATGCCTATAGAGGTCATACAACCGTCTTCCCGATCCTGAAAAAAGATCGTGATCGAATTCCATATCAAGGAAAGAGTACGGGGAAAGAAAGCGATAATCGGTCACTGCATCCATGATTACTGTTCTGACATTTTTAATGTCAGCAAGTGGCGCTGCTTGACGATCTTCTCTGATGGTAGGCATATAGTACTCCTCTTGAGATACATATAGACCATTCCATAACCGTATGGGTTCACCTTTTTGAAGCGTTGCATTCTCAAGAGCAAGCAATGTTACTGGTGCTGCCAAATATCCTCCTTGCCGGTATTTGTGTACACCAAGGATGTCGTGAATAAATATAGGACGAAAACCTTGGTCATATTTATCCCTGAATTCTACCACCAAACCAAATGCTTTCTGTTTATACAGCCTTGATATCCTCAAAGCACGTTGCTGAGCGACAACGATCGAGTATGTGGGTCGTACATTGACGGCCACCACCAAACGAGGGCAATCCCACCCTTCGATAAGTAAATCGCATGTCATAAGGACGTCGTATGCTCCATGTTGAAAACTATCGAGTAAATCCTCTTTCCTCCGACCTGATAAACTACCGTGCACTGCATGTGCCTTAATACCCTGTTCACGAAACAATGCTGCCAAGTCTTCTGAATGCTGAACTGATACACAAAAGAAAACACTGGGAACTTGAGCTGGCAACAATGTATCGCGATAAAAATTCAAAATCATTGTATTACGCTTTGCGATGTGAAATCGCTTTTCAGCTTCGTCATCTTTTAAAGACAAAGAATGCGAAAGACGTATGTTATTGATTTGAATATCTGTGTCCACAACCATGACACGAATGGGTGTGATAAGTCCCAACTCGGTGGCTTCTGTCAATTTCATTCTATATATTTGATTATGAAAAATGTGTTTCACTTGCTTGATATCGGAAAAAACGTCTGTCGCCGTAAAACCGATACACGTGCCATGCATTTTTTCAAGAATTCCTTGGCGCAACTCTGATAAACAGCGATGTGCCTCATCAAATATGAGATAACGAAATTGGTCACTCAATATTAAACCATTTTCAATGAGCGTAATTGCCGACGCGTACGTCGTAAAAACGACATCGCCCGACAAGTCTTTGTCGTTCTGATAATATGCGGTCACTTTCAGGTCAGGTGCCTGGAGCTTCATCGTTTGCATATTTTGTCTCAGAATGGTTGTAGTAGGTGAAAACACCAATGCTGGCGCTCTCATCTCACGAACAAACTCTGAAAAAATAACAGTCTTACCTGTACCCGGTGGCATGACCACAAAAGCACGAGCGGTAATACTATTAGCATTCTGCACAGCAAACTTCTTCAACTCCGCAACAACTCCACCCTGATGGGCACGTAACTTTTTCATCAATCTTCTCCTTTTCTATAATTACTGAAATACGTAATGTTTATAGCACAAAAATGCCATTTTGTCAAGAGCTCGCCGTCACAAATTACCCCTTCAAAACATGTTTCAAAAAATGCCCAGTATAGCTTTCTTTGACCTTAACCACCTCTTCCGGTTTACCGACAGCGATGATCTGTCCCCCACCTTGGCCACCTTCAGGCCCAAGATCAATGATATAGTCAGCTGTTTTAATGACATCGAGGTTATGTTCAATCACAACGACAGTGTTGCCTTTTTCGACAAGGCGATTGAGGACAATAAGGAGTTTCTGGATATCTTCAAAATGGAGACCGGTCGTTGGTTCGTCCAAATGATACATAGTCCTACCGGTATCACGTCGTGAAAGTTCGGTAGCGAGTTTGATCCGTTGCGCTTCACCCCCTGAAAGCGTCGTTGATGACTGACCAAGTTTTATATAGCTCAAACCAACGTCATACAACGTTTGCATTTTATTTTTAATGCGAGGAACGGGCCTAAAGAAATCAAGTGCTTCTTCGACGGTCATATCGAGCACATCGGCAATAGTTTTATCCTTATATTTCACCGAAAGCGTTTCTTCGTTATAACGCTTTCCCCCACATACTTCGCACGCGATATATACGTCAGGCAGAAAGTGCATCTCAATCTTAATTACACCATCCCCTTCACAATTACCACATCGTCCATCCGAAAC
>JAHFJA010000018.1 GCA_023246095.1 bacterium
TCACTTCCCGAGGAGTTATCGCCTAACCGGACGGTGAAAACACCTCGAGAAACTGTTACATCGGGGCTCATCTTATCAAAAGTACCGCCACAGTTGGCTATTCCTGTGCTGGTTCCTGTAGCCCAGACACAGGTACCTCCTGATGCGGCATCCCAAATTTTAAATTTCATTGGGTAAATACCATCGGCTGACGGTACATACGACGTATCGGTTAATCGCCCTTGAAATACAATAGGCTGACGAGTGGCAACGGATGCAAAAGAAGTAGCATATACGCCAAACATACCCACCAGAATGAGGACAGTAATGACCTCGGGTAAGTATTTGAGAGCTCGTTCTTTAATTGTATTTATAATGTTCATAATCTAGAATCGTCCTGATGCGATTAAATAAGCTACTTGATGATACATTCCAGCAGGTGTGGCACCTGAGATAGCTGCTTTGAATGTAATTACTGTTGGATTATTGGAAGGTACTATACTTGATGCGTATGTTATGGGGGTGGTTGAGATTCCTTGATCAGTTCCGTTAAACTGTCCGTCGGTTCCTGATGTGCGAATACCGTATTCTTCTGATCCCGCAGTTACTGTTCCGTCGCTTACAGGGTTAATACTGTCATTATGGGCATTGCGGAAGGTTCCATCGGTATAAATCTGTGCGACGTATCCAAATGGTGCGTTGGTACTTAAGGTGGTGGTAACAGTGCCCGTGCTCACCGATGCGGTGGTTAACACACCAAAATCGATGGTATGAGGATCTACAGTGATCGATATGAAACTGGTGTCTTCCAAAGCTATCGCCCCTGATTGCATGATAAATGTTGTCCCTGAGGCTGTTTCAGATGACTCACATAATGATCCATTCATACGAAAGGCACTCCCACTCATATCATTACTCCCACAATTAAACGTTTCGGATGTTGTCTTAAAAGACGTTCCTGTACTTGAAGCGATCGAATTCATGCGGTTTTCAGTCATTATTAAGGCAATTGATACAATGCTGATCGCCGTTATACTCGCAATACCACAAGCGACGGCGAAGGAATAACGCCGCAAATTGACAAAGCTGAGAATTTTTTTTTGTTCGGGAACAGAGATCATACGATGTAAATGGACGATTACCGATCCTTTGGACAATCCAGAGGAGCTTGAAGTGCTAAATACTCCGCCATGTCATTAAGTGCATGACGAAGAAGCATGGGATTAGCACCTCGAGTCCCGCTAGTTTGAATGGTGCGACTTATCTTACGAAAGGAACGAATATTTTTTCCATGCATTAATAGTACCATAAATATAAGGTTATTTCAATGTTGACTATGCGGGTGTGTTTTGTTTGGAGGTCGATTTTCATTCGTTTTGTTACCTAAAAGAAAAGATTGAATTTATATCTCTTCGATGATAGACTTTTTAGGTCATGCGCAGGCGTGGCGGAACTGGTATACGCGCATGCCTTAGGAGCATGTCTCGCAAGGGATGTGGGTTCGAGTCCCACCGCCTGCATTTGATTATAGATATAAGGAAACGGAGTCCTTGACAGGGTGTGAGTAATCCGTATAATAGTAAGCAGTTTTTTGAGTTCTCCACAGCCTTTTCACAGTGGTGACACTTGTATAAAATAAAAGAACCCGGTAGAATACCGTTACATGCGATTTTTTCCCATCACAATAAGAAAAATAGACATTGTTTGACGGAAATATTCTTTCTTGAGGAAAGAGTAACAAGAGCCGTCTACACACGGTTTTTTGTTTTTAAAATCAGAAGTTGGGGATAGATATTGGTTCCTTCTGGGGATAAATATCTCTTCCGAATGGAAGACTGGACTTTGAAAATCGATTCTTGAGGGTAATAAAATGATCAATAAATTAATTTTGGTCGAGATAACACTCCAAGAGCACATGGTGGATGCCTAGACATCACATAACGAAGAAGGACGTAGCAGCCTGCGAAAAGCCTCGGTAAGGTGGCAAGCAACCTTTGACCCGGGGATCTCCGAATGGGTAAACCCACTGCATGGAAGATGCAGTATCCTTATTTTATAAGGAAGACTACCCGGTGAAGTGAAACATCTCAGTAGCCGGAGGAAAAGAAACCAATAGGTATTCCCTTAGTAGTGGCGAGCGAAACGGGAGGAGTCTAAACCACATAATTCGGAAATCAAATACGGTATATATGTAGCAATACCTATATATCGCTTGATGGACGGCAATCGGGCTATAGAATTTTGTGGGGTCGTGGGACCGTATCGTGGGTGCGCTGATTCGCGCCCAACAATAATAAAGGGCCATAGCACAAGTATCTGGAAAGGTACGCCAAAGAAGGTGATAGCCCTGTACGCGAAATACCCCTTTATATTGTAGATATGAGCTCCCAAGTACCACGCGCCTCGTGAAAGCGAGTGGGAATCTGCCAGGACTATCTGGTAAGACTAAATATATGTGATGATCGATAGTGAACTAGTACCGTGAGGGAAAGGTGAAAAGTAGCCCGGAAGGGCGATGAAATAGTATCTGAAACCATGTGCTTACAAAGAGTCGAAGTCCGTATTTATACGGATGACGGCGTTCCTATTGAAGAATGAGCCAACGAGTTTGTAGTACGTTGCCTGTTTAATTCGCTTTTGCGAAGTAGGCACAGGGAAACCGAGTCTTAATAGGGCGTAATCTCGTTTATGAGTTTGGCAGTATATAACGCCAAGCTCATAGGCGAGATAAAGCAGCGTACTCAAGACACGAAACCGGGTGAGCTAGCCTTGGCCAGGGTGAGTCTCTTAGAAATAAGAGAGGAGGCCCGAACCCACATGCTGTGCAACACATGGGGATGAGTTGAGGTTAGGGGAGAAATTCCAATCGAACTCGGTGATAGCTTGTTTTCCTCGAAACAGTTTTTGGACTGGCCTTCTTGTGGCAACCAGAGGTAGAGCACTGAAAGGGGGTGGGTGGAGCAATCCTACCACTCCTTACCAAACTCCGAATGCTGGTATTGCTATACAAGGGGAGTTAGACTATGGGGGCTAAGCTCCATCAGTCAAAAGGGAAACAGCCCAGATCGCCATCTAAGGTCCCTAAATCTATGTTAAGTGTAAAAGGCAGTGTCGCGACTCTGACAACCAGGAGGTTGGCTTAGAGGCAGCCATCCTTTAAAGAAAGCGTAACAGCTCACTGGTCAAGTTGTTTCGCGCCGAAAATATACCGGGGCTAAAACATAGTACCGAAGATGCGGGAGTTGATGTTTACATCAACTCGGTAGAGGAACGTTCCCAACGGCGTTGAAGCGGTTAGCGTAAGCTGCCGTGGAGTGTTGGGAAGTGCGAATGTTGGCATAAGTAGCAAAAATTAATGTGAAAACCATTAACACCGTAAATCCAAGGTTTCCTGGGCAACGCAAATCGCCCCAGGGTTAGTCGAGTCCTAAGGCGAGTCC
Source organism: bacterium (assembly GCA_023246095.1). Taxonomy (GTDB): domain Bacteria; phylum Patescibacteriota; class Patescibacteriia; order JACQRZ01; family JACQRZ01; genus JAHFJA01. Next base: position 3,420 of record JAHFJA010000018.1, read on the forward strand.
TCGTTTAAAGGGGGGTAGTCGATGGATAACAGGTTAATATTCCTGTACTACGTAATGATTTCGATGGGTGACACGGTTTCAAGCTCCAAGCGCATTTTGGTTATATGCGTCCAACCCGTTGTAAGACGGGGAGTGTAAGCGGGTAGCAATACTTGCAATTTGGGGGGCGAAGCCGTCAAGAAAAGCTCTAAGAGTTAATCATTATGTACTCGTACCGCAAACCGACACAGGTGGATGGGTTGAGCATACTAAGGTGAACGAGAGAACCCTTGTTCAGGAACTCGGCAAAAAAGCTAGGCGTAACTTCGGGATATGCCTTGCCCTTCGCAAGAAGGGCCGCAGCTAACGACTCTCAAGTGACTGTTTACCAAAAACACAGGTTCCTGCGAAAGCGAAAGCTGACGTATAGGAGCTGATGCCTGGCCAGTGTCCGAACGTTAAGGGGAGGGGTTGACCTCGCAAGGGGAAGGCTCTGAACCGAAGCGCGGATGAACGCCGGCGATAACTATAATCGTCCTAAGGTAGCGAAATTCCTTGTCGGGTGAGTTCCGACCTGCACGAATGGCATAACAACTTGAGAACTGTCTTAACAAGGGACTCGGCGAAATTGCATGAGGAGTGAAGATGCTCTTTACCCGTGGTTAGACGAAAAGACCCCGTGAAGCTTTACTACAACTTGGTATTGGGTTGTGGCTATACATGTTCAGCGTAGGTGGGAGCCCAAAAGGCGCCAATGAGACACCACCCTTGTATGGTTGCAACTCTTGATCTTGCGCAGTTACCCTGCGCGGAGACAGTACCTGGTGGGTAGTTTGACTGGGGCGGTCGCCTCCTAAAAGGTAACGGAGGCGTTTACAAAGGTTGGCTTAGCTCCGATGGAAACGGAGCTGGACGTGCAAACGCAAAAGCCAGCTTTACTGCAAGACTTACAAGTCGCGCAGTTGCGAAAGCAGAAGTTAGTGATCCGACGATCCATCATAGGATGGTCGAAGCTCAACGGATAAAAGCTACTCCGGGGATAACAGGCTAGTCGCGCCCAAGCGTCCACAGCGACGGCGCGGTTCGGCACCTCGATGTCGGCTCATCGTATCCTGGGACTGAAGAAGGCCCCAAGGGTTTGGCTGTTCGCCAATTAAAACGGTACGCGAGCTGGGTTCAGAACGTCGTGAGACAGTTCGGTCTCCTATCTACCACGGGCGCTCGAAGATTGAGGAGTCCCCTTCCTAGTACGAGAGGACCGGAAGGGACGGACCAATGGTGCATCAGTTGTTCTACCAAGAGCATTGCTGAGTAGCCAAGTCCGGTTATGATAAACGCTGAAAGCATATAAGCGTGAAGCTGTCTCCAAGATAAATTTTCGTTATAAGTCACCTCAGAGACTATGAGGTTGATAGGCCGCAGGTGTAAGATTCGTAAGAATTTAAGCCGAGCGGTACTAATTGTACGAAGTTATCTCGACCAAAATTAGAATATTGGTTTTTTACCCCTAGGTGATCGAAAGAACACCTCATCAGAGAAATGGCGCGGTACCCTTGTGGTAGTGCGTCAATCTCTGGTGCTACTACCGGTGAGGAAACACCCGTTCCCATCTCGAACACGGCAGTTAAGCTCACCTGGGCCGATGATACTCTATTGGGGAAAGTAGGTCAGTGCCAGTTTATGAGAAAATCATCCTGAAAAGGGTGATTTTTTCTTTTACAGAAAGGGTTTTTGAGATAAGAGGGTTGACAAAGGGATATAAGTGGAGTAGTATAGTCATTACAGTAATATTATGGTTTATAAGGAGTTTGATCATGCGAATGACCAGAGCGACAACCCTTTTAGAAGAAGAGGGTATCGAAATTGAGAAGTTGAGTCCTTTATCGGGAAAAGATTTTTTTCAGATTTGTATCTATTTAGCAATGGAACACGAATCCTTTTCTTCTTTTAATTGGAGGAAGAAAAAAATCAAAAATTATCGAAATCAACTTTCTCCACGACTGTGGAACTGGTTACATCGCAAGTCACTCTGTTAAACTCATTTTAAATAGAAATAATATTTTCATATATCGCCCCAAAACAGGGCGATATTATATTTTCCGAGATTGCCACTCTTCCCTACCCGCGGTAGGATATGAGTACTAATCTCACCTATTATGTCCCGTCATATTGTTGATCTTCATATTCATTCTAAATATTCGCGTGCGTGCAGTCGAAGTCTTGATTTCGAGCATTTAGGTGCTTGGGCAAACATCAAAGGTATTGACGTAATGTCGACAGGCGATTTTACTCACCCTGCATGGTTCAAAGAGATATCAGCAAAGTTAGAGGAAAGAAAGCCAGGAATTTTTTCACTGAATGCCTCAGCGCGCAGAGAAAGTGAAGAATTATATAAGGAATATTCGATGCGTCATTATAAAGAGTCTTTGTTTGTTCTTGGAACTGAGTTAAGTGCAATTTATACGCATGGAGGAAAAGTGCGTCGAGTTCATTTATTGGTGTTTCTTCCTTCTTTAGACACGGTAAAACAATTTACAGATGTATTGCTATCTCGCGGATGCAATCTTAATGCTGATGGTCGTCCTATTTTAGGGCTCAGTGCAAAAGAAATTTTAAAAATAGGGTTGGATGTCTCTCCTGAATTTATAATGATACCTGCGCATGCATGGACTCCATGGTTCGCGGTTTTTGGTTCAAAATCAGGATATGACTCTCTTGGAGAGTGTTTCGAAGAACTCGCGCCGAATATTTTTGCGATTGAAACAGGTCTTTCTTCTGATCCGGCAATGAATTGGCGACTTTCGAGTCTTGATACTATTACGTTAATTTCAAACTCCGATGCGCACTCGCTCGATAAGTTAGGGCGTGAAGCAAATATGTTCGAAGGCGAAATACAGTCATACACTCAATTGTTTGATGCCATTAAAGCGGGGAAAAAAGGAACAAAAGAACTATCGTTAACATCCACGATCGAATTTTTTCCCGAAGAAGGAAAATATTTCATGGATGGACATGCAAAGTGTGCATTTTCTTGCGATCCAGAAGAAACAAAACGATTGCATGGCGTTTGTCCTGTTTGCAAAAGATCATTGACGATCGGCGTACTCAATCGAATCGACATATTAGCAAATAGAAAAAGCGACACAGTAAAAAATCATATTCCCTACTACAGCATTATTCCTCTTAAAGAAATTATTGCGCAATCTGTCGGCACAGGAGTGAATAGTAAGTCAGTAAATAATATTTACGCCGAACTTATCAACAGTGTCGGTGATGAATTTTTTATTTTACTCGATGCAAAAGAAAATAATTTTCCTATTCACATTTCTCGTGAACTCGTTGATGGGATCATGAAGATGCGACAAAAAGAAATTGAAATCGTCGGTGGGTATGATGGTGTATTTGGTGTTATAAAAGTTTGTACTCCACCGCAACGAAAACAAAAAAAATTATTGTAGGAGTGATGTGTATATAGCAAATGAAACGTGTAATTTTTTTCAACGATCATTTATTGGTATATAATTTGCGATTTTCTTCCCTAGAAGAAATGTTCTTTTTCCTTTATACATAAAAAGAAATGATCCCACGTGTACAAGACATGCGGGATCATTTCTTTTCTGTTCGCTGCTGCGAAGAAATATTACTTTTTCTTTTTTGCAGCGGGTTTCTTTGCAGCTTTTTTAGGAGCAGCTTTCTTGACGGCCTTCTTTACTGCTTTTTTAGGAGCAGCTTTCTTTACTGCTTTCTTCACAACTTTCTTTTTAGGAGCAGCTTTCTTTTTTGCGATTGCCATGGGTATCACCTCCTTTCTTTATGTTTCCTTTCGAGGAATTACATATTAATGCACTAATAGTATATCATATATAGAGGGGAGAAAAAATAATTTAAATATCTTTTCAAAAAAATAATGCAGTGGTTAATAAAAAAATTATTTATTTTGTTTGGTCTCGACATTCGCTCGCTCGCATTATTGCGAATTGGAACGGCGATTCTTATTATTGGTGAGTGTATTCATCGTGTAGGAGATGTATTTGTGTTCAATTCTGACGCAGGAATTTTACCTCGTACTGTTTTGATTGATACGTTTAATAATCCATGGCATATATCGTTGAATATGATTAGTGGATTATGGCAGGTGCAAATGCTACTTGTCGTCCTGTCATTTTTGTTTGCATGTGCAATGTTGGTTGGATGGCATACACGCATCGCGACGTTTGCATCATGGCTGTTATTGATTTCATTTCAGACACGCAATCCATTAATATTACAAAATAGTGATACAGTTCTTCGCATGATTCTTTTTTGGGGATTATTTTTACCACTAGGAGCATCCGCGTCCATTGATAGTCTTTATCGCCGCACATATACAAAACTTAGTGCAACGATTCTGACCCCTGCTACGTTTGCATTTATTTTTCAGATCATGATGATCTATGTTTTTTCCGCAATGTTTAAGACGGGACCTGAATGGTTGACCGAGCGCTCAGCGGTTTATTTTGCTCTAAATGCAGGAGGATTCGTTACACCAATTGGTGTATGGCTCTCTCAATATTCTGCACTCCTTCCCTATCTTACTCGCGGAGTGTTGTTGTTTGAAACATGGATGCCTATTTTCTTCTTTGTTCCCTTTCGAATACAAACAGTTCGTACTATTTTGCTGTTATTGGCGATTGGGATGCATTTTGCAATGGGTTTAACATTGGAGCTTGGTTTATTTTCGTGGGTCATGATTGTTGCCTTTTTGGGTCTCCTTCCTGGTGGAGTCTGGGATACCATCGAAAGAGTGTGGCGACGACACCATAAAGATTGTACTCTTTATTTTGATGCTCATTGCGATTTTTGCAATCATACCGCCAGCTTGATTTCAACCTTCTTGTTTGTTCCTGGATTACCTGTCCTTCCCGCACAAAAAAATGATGAAGTGATGAAATATATGGAGCAAAAGGATTCATGGGTGTTTGTTTGTAATGGAATAAAATATTCAAAATCAAAAGCGTTTTTCATGCTAGCGAAACATTCCCCTCTTTTTGGATTGGCTGCGTGGTTACTTGATCGAGCGTGGTTGCGATCCATAAGTGATCGAGTATATGATTGGATATCGGGGAGGCGAAAGAAAATGTGCTTAAATAAAACTATTATTTTTCCAGTGAGTCGAAGAACTCGCATTGTTGGTATTTTTGCTCAAATTGTTGTCTGTGTTTGTTTTCTTTATGTGGTGATATGGAATATTAGCACTCTTCCCGCATCAACTATTCGTATCCCTGCCTCATTGCAATGGGTTGCGCAAGCATTTCGGTTTGATCAAAAATGGGATATGTTTTCTCCTTATCCACTTAAAGAAACAGGATGGTTTGTTATACCGGGGATGTTAGTGAGCGGTCAAAAAGTTGATGTCTATACAGGTGGTTTGATTTCTTTTGAACCACCTGTTCTGGCATCACGGACGTATAAAAATTATCGATGGAGAAAATACCTAATGAATCTGGTTGATATACGATATGGTCAGTATCGTTTATATTATGGTCGATACTTGTGTCGTCAGTGGAATACTGGAAAAGATTCCGAGCGTTTATTGGCCTCTTTTGATATCATCTATGTTAGACAAATTACGCTTCCTGATGGAAAGAAGGGTGCGGTCGATCAAATTCCACTATGGCATCATCGATGTTTCTAAAAAGAAAAACTCTCGTCTTTCGATGAGAGTTTTTCTTTTGGACCCTGCCGGGTTCGAACCGGCCGCCTCTGCGATGCAAACGCAGCGCTCTACCAAATGAGCTAAGGGCCCATGCTTCTTGTGTTGTAATGAGGTGTGTCGGTGGTGCACGATGCAGGATTCGAACCTGCGACCCCCTCGGTGTAAACGAGGTGCTCTAACCAGCTGAGCTAATCGTGCATGGTGCGCGAGAGAGGACTCGAACCTCCACCCTATTGCTAGGATCAGCCCCTCAAGCTGACGTGTCTACCAATTTCACCACCCGCGCATACTTTTCACCATACCCCGCCGACAATATGAGTAGTATAAACAAATGTGCGGGGAAATTCAAGGGGTCAGAGGGCTATGACGCTAAAAGGCGCCCGAAAGCGCCTTTTAGCTATGAAAACCTTATTTTTTTATCGGCGTTTCCTTCAGTTTCTTCTTTGAAGTACGCAAATAATAGAGTTTTGCGCGTTTTACCTCCAACTGTTTGACGGGTTCGACCTTCTCTATTGAAGGAAGATGAATAGGGTAGATTTTCTCAACTCCCACACCGTTCGATATTTTACGTACCGTTAAAGTAGCATTATGGGCGGTGCCTCCTTTTTGTTTGATGACCATACCCTCGAAAATCTGGATACGCTCCTTTTCTTCGCCTTTTGGGTTGACATCTTTGATACGCTGGTGCACACGTACGGTCATGCCGACGCGGACCCCTTCAAATTTATTTACTAAGTCAGTAACGACCATACGAATAATATTACGACGTAAATGATAGAGATATACTAGCTCAAGGAGCTTCCAATGTCAAGTGCCTTTGCTGTCGGTAAACAACCGTATAAAATAGACAAAAACAACGCATCTGGGTTGCATGTATAGTCTTGTTTGACGCCCTTTAGGTCGGTAAAAGAGAGTTGTCGCGCATGAAGCATAAGTCTGGCTGAAGCGACCAACTTTCCTTTTTTTAGGCGGTAAATGGCGTCGCCGACCAAAGAGTTACCTTTTGAGTGAAAGTGGACTCGGATTTGGTGTGTGCGACCAGTCCATGGGTGCACGCGAATGAGCGAAAATTGTGGCGATGATGCAATAGTCCAATATTCTGTGATTGCCTCTTTACCGCTGTCATTGCTTTTGGCGGCAAACTTGGTGTGGTGTCGTACTGAACGTGCAATAGGAGTGTGTATAGTGCCTTCAAGAGGCTGTGGGGCGCCATATGCAAGGATAAGATACTCTTTATAGACGATACGCGTTTTAAATTGGCGTTTTAGATCTTCAAAACTATCTTGGTTTCGTGCAATCACCATTACACCCGATGCATCTTTATCGAGGCGATGAATTATACCAGGACGAGATGGATCATCTCCTACTTTTTTTACCTCTGGAAATTGTGCAATGACTGCATCTACGAGTGTGTCATGTTGAGGGTGAATTTTTGAAGGATGAACAATTAAGCCCGACGGTTTGTTTACGACAATATAGTCGGATGTTTGTGCGATGATTTCTAATGGTGCCATTGTATGTACCGTTTCAGGAACGATGGGCTCATCATGGACTTGGATACGATCTCCCACTTTGAGTGCATAGTGAGGCGTGCTGATTTTTTTGTTGATGGTAATTTGACCCTGCTTGATAAGCATCTGCAATTGCGATCGAGTGTGAGTATCAAGAAGTTGAGTCATTACTTTATCAAAACGTTGTCCTGCAAGTACTGTATCGACAATAATTTCGTTATTCATATGATTTGGCAAAGTCAGGTCGCGTAGTGTTCTTTTAGACGCGACGTAAAGATAAAGTTCGGATAAATTTCTCTGCTTGTACTTTTGTGCGTATGCGTCCGGAAAGTTGTTCTTCTCGGAGCGCGGTAAGTATCTCTCCAACTTTTGCACTGGGGGTGATGTTGAGAATTTTCATAATCTTGTTGCCATCAAGAATGGGTGGTGGAAGTACTTTTTTAACGCGTGCAGTTTTTTGAAATAATGCTAAACGTTTTTTCATTGCTTTGTAAGCGGTTAGAGTACTACCTCCATCGGCGCGCTTGCATCCTTTTGCATCGGCATAACAAAGCATGAGGAGTTTTTTGCCGAGTTCAGGATTTTTGAAAAAATACTTTTCAATCGTTGTGTTGTTCATGCCATCAATAACGCTGTTGAGAAGGAGGAGATGATAATTTACTAACCATCGAATATTTTCGATGTCCACTTTATAAATATTTACACTGGAAAGACGCATTCGTTCGCATATTTGGTGAGTCATTTGTGCGCCTACTCGATCATGACCATCAAATCGAATTCGATCGACGCCATGCTTTTTTGGTGTTTTGAGTGTGTATGGTTTCCCAATGTCGTGGAATAGAGTTGTGATGATCAATTCAGTATCAGCATCTTCACTAAACTCTTTTTTAAATGATTTGCTCTGTAATACTTCGAGCGATAATCGTGTGTGTTCCCAAACATCCCCTTCCGCGTGCCAGTTTTTAGGCTGAGGACACTGTTTCATACTGAGAAGCTCAGGAATCAAAATACCTATAATGCCGTAATTATCATAGAGATCAAGTGCTCTCACTGGGTTGTACTTGAATGCGCCAAGAAATTCTTTTGCAATAACTTCGTGGGGGACGGCGCGGATTTCTTCTTCCGCATGTTCAGCACTTATTTCCTTTGTCGCCGTTAATACATCATTGAGATGAGGTGTGTTTTTTTTCAAAGCTTTGGCGGTGTGTAATTCAATATCAAAATTAAGCGAACACGCAAAACGCAACGCGCGAACCATGCGAGAATAATCCTCAGCAAAACGGCGATCTGCCTGACCGACTGCGCGAATCATTTTATTGCGCAGATCATTATAACCTCCATATGGATCATGTAATGTTTGCGTTTTAACCTCCCACGCCATCGCGTTGATCGTGAAATCACGTCGTGCGAGGTCTACGTCAATTCCCAAGGTTGGGTCAGTCTTGATGGAAAAATCTCGATAATGACCTGTGTGATCAATACTATATTCTTCACGAGGTAATGCGATGTCAAAAGGTTCAAGTGCTTGGTTCTTTTTTTGTGACGTTGGAACAAATTTTAGTACACCAAATTTTCGTCCAACAAGATTGACTTTTCCTAACGGTTTAAGAAATGTTTCAAGTTTTGCTGTTGAAACATTGCGAATAAGAAAATCATAATCTTTAGTCTCTCGTCCAAGGAGTGTGTCGCGGACCGCACCCCCCACCAGGTATACCTGCGCCTCGGGAAACGCTTTGTACAGTTTTTTGATAAAAGAAAAATTTGAATTCTTGGAAAGAAGATCGGAAAGAGCAAGAAGGTGTTTTTTGTGAAGAGAAGTCATACGATTAATTAGCTTCATACTATCAAAATACGCCCTTTTTGTCGAGCGCTTAGCATCTCTTGCCATTTTGTCGTTCGGACGCTATGCTATTGCTGTGTTTGTTTCCAATGTATGCGCGTGTAGCTCAGTTGGTTAGAGTACCACATTGACATTGTGGGGGTCCACGGTTCGAGTCCGTGCACGCGCACCAGGCATATGTTTGATATTTTTATACTCGTTCGTACAAGGGCCCATAGCTCATTTGGTAGAGCGCCGCCATGGCATGGCGGAGGTGAGGGGTTCGAGCCCCCTTGGGTCCACCAGGATTATTTGAAACAAAAAAAGTTTTGGTGAAGGTATAAATAGTTGGGAGCAAAAATATCATGAACGTTCGAAAGCAGAATACGATTACCGTTTAAAACAGGTGAGGAAGAGATTTTTAAAGGGTTATCATATTGTGTTTTACGTAAAGTTTTGATATTATTTCTTGATCGTGATGATACTATTATAGTTCTTTAAAAGGGGGAATCATGGCAGGAATAAATTACCCGGGAATCGTAACCCCATTTTACTGTAATGATGGGAGAGGTAATTTTGTGCTTCAAAAAAGAAGTCAGAATCGTAAAGACGAACAAGGCTCGTGGGAGATGGGAGGTGGTCGATTGTCTTCTTTTGTCAGTCTTGATGATAATGTTTTACGGGAAGTAAAGAAAGAATATGGATGTAGGGGTGTAATACAAGAACGACTCCATGCTCATGACATTTTTCGGGAACAGGATGGCATAAAAACTCATTGGGTGGTGATACCCTACTTTATTAAGGTTGATCCGGGAGAGGTAAAAAATAATGAGCCAGCGAAAATTGACGAATTAGGATGGTTCACTCTTGATAGTCTTCCACACCCACTTCATTCCGGTCTCCGATACACTCTTCAAAATTTTAGTGTGTATTTTGAAAAGTACTCGTCACTTAAAAAAAGAAGTGCGAGTACAAGTTTACGATCTTGTTATTGAATATATTCAATAATCGCACCATCCTACGGTGCATTTTTATTTACTTTTTTATTTTTCGAAACTCCCCCACTCATTACCAACGAAAACCCTTTTTTATAGGTATACAATAAGCCCCCGAGGACAAATATGATGTCACGTACACGCAGGATAATAACAGTAGGAAGCGCAAGGATAGGATCCAGACCTGCCAATGTAAAGGCAGTGATCTGCGCCATTTCGAGGGTGCCTACCGCACCAGGAACGGGGATGAGATACCCCATTAACGGCACGACGGTTACAATGAGAAGTTGTGAAAAAGTGGGTGTTACGTCGAGAAAGTAAAAAATGACAAAATATTCGAGAATCATCAAAAGAAAACAAATTATTGAGAGAATGATTGTCGTGAATAGCGCAAGAAGATGATGATGGAAAAAAGTTTTCATTGTTTTTTCAGTGTTGCTGATAGTGCTCCTATATTGCGCGAAGAAATGAATACGATTAAGGCGTAGTCCATCAAAAATAGACGTGAAGAAACCGTTTCCTTTTACTGTTTGATAGAAAAAAAATACGAGAACAATGATTGCAAGAGCGATAAAGAAGACGCCGGTATTCTCAAATGTTGAGCGATGCAAAAAAAGAACTGCTAATGCGCCTACTGAAAATAATACATTGATCGAAAGCTCAAATACTTTATCAATAACCACACTTGAAACAGCGACGTTTCGTTTGACTCCTTTTTGTTCCAGTAAATAAATTCGTGCCGGCTCGCCACCAACTTGTGCGGAAGGAATGAGGTAGCTCAACGCAAACGTTACAAGGCGGAAAAGTGCCAACTCATGAATGGGTGGAATGTTGTTATTGTTGGTGCGCAATATTACATCCCATTTCACGGTAAACACAAGAAAATTTATTATTGAAATGGTAGTAAAAACGATGAGCGCGGGGATAGATATGTGATGTAGTGAATCCCAAAGAGAATGTATATTTGATGAAAGGATCATACTGGTAAACAACCCTACCCCCAACAGCCCAAGTACGATAAATGCAATTGTTTTTTTCATATTGAACATGGCTTTTTAGATACCCTATATTGTACCGTGTCACGCATTAATCACCAAGAAAAAAGGACACCTGTGGACTTATATCATGTAGCTTGCCAATATCCCGTTTTTTCTTTATACTATCTCTATAATCGTTACTTTTGTATGTACTTATATTTTTTAGGAAATTCGTGTTTTAAAATCCAGACGAACGATAAAGAAACTACCCTTTTGCTTGACCCGTTTGACGGTACTGCCGGCAATCTATCAAAGCAGACTGCTGAAGTAATTTTGAGTAGCAGCGATCGCTCTGATCATAGTTACGTGGATATTGTAAAGCGTACGAGCCCGGTGTTGCCCTTTATAATCAACAATCCCGGCGAATATGATGTGAAAGGTATCAGTATCCAGGCTGTTGAAGTAAAACAAGACATGGTTGACGGAAAAAGTGGATCTGAATACGTTACACTCTATTCTATGGGTATCGAAGGAGTCTTTGTAGGTCATCTAGGGGCACTCAATCGTAGTTTGAAAGAAGCGGAATTAGAAGCCTTGGGTCGTATAGATGTATTATTGCTCCCGGTTGGTGGCGGTCACGTACTTTCACCAAAAGCAGCTATAGAAATTATCGCTCAGATTGAGCCCCGTATGGTAATTCCCTGTCATTACGCCATGAAGGAAAGTAAGCTTGAATTGGGAACATTGCAAAGTTTCCTTAAGGAAAGCGGTATGAAAACCGATGAAGCGGTTGATAAATTGAAAATCACAAAAAAAGAACTCCCCGGTGAAGACACTAAATGTATTGTGTTAAATATTGCATAAGTATGATTCATACTGCATCACGTACCCGAAAGGGAATAATTTGGTTTCTTGTCACAGGGGTGTTTGCTGCACTGGTGGTGTTCTGGATTCCTTCGCTAACGAGTACTGTTCGTGCTCTTACTGGGGAGATTAGTAAAAGTACAAGTAGCTCCACTGCTCAATTTTCACAGGAATGGAGCAGTACTCAAAAAGATATTAAGTTGTTGACTGATACCATTGCTGCTGCGAAAGAGAACACAGAACCGCTTTCCAAAACACAGATGGAGGCGTTTGCAAAAGAAATTGACACACACGTAAATACACCGAAAGAACTCACTGAATTTCCTGTCCACGAGGATGCCGCTGTACAGGTTGCACCCGACACGAACCCTGATCATGCATCATGCACGCGAATTGGTGGTCGCTATGTAGAACGAAATACAAACAAGCATGATTATAGTGTTTGTATCTTTCGTGATGGATCTGAGTGCGAACTAAGCGCATTTATTGACGAATCATGTCGACAGGGTCAATACCGAAACGCAGAAGATGGAATAAAAATAGTCCCCGATCTCGTACTGGAAGTAGAAAAAGCGGGCTATTGCACTACGCGCACCACTCCTATCCTATGGACTGATGACGAGAGTGCAAGCTATATTTGTTTACAAGGTGTGACAATTAAAAATATTGGTTGGGGTGATGCAAAAGCAAGTGTTATCCGAACAGCAGGAAAATATTATGACGTACCGGCATTGACGGCAGGAGAGTCATATACGTTCTCTGACCACTTTCCTTTTTTGAAAGCAAAAGTGAATAATCAGGCGGTTATCGTTGTCGATGCAAAGAATAACGTCGCTGAATTTAATGAAGAAAATAACGTCTATACCTTTCCGAAGTAATTTATGGCAAATAAAGAAGAACCTAAAGATTTCGCGCTTGGACGAGTAACATCACGAAGTATCGTAAACGAAATGCAGGATTGCTATATTGACTACGCAATGTCAGTCATTATTTCGCGTGCGCTTCCTGATGTACGTGATGGTTTAAAGCCAGTTCATCGTCGTATTCTTTACGCGATGTGGGATATTGGTTTACGTGCAGGGGGGAAATATCGTAAATCCGCAAATGTAGTCGGTGAAGTGATGGCAAAATATCACCCACACGGTGACTCGGCAATTTATGATGCAATGGTTCGTTTAGCCCAGGATTTCGCAATCCGTTATCCGCTCGTCAATGGTCAAGGAAACTTTGGTTCCATGGATGGTGATTCCCCTGCTGCTATGCGTTACACTGAAGCGAAGCTGACCCGAGCTGCAGAGGAGATGTTATATGATATTGATAAAGATACGGTCAATTTTATCGCCAACTATGATGGTTCACAGAAAGAACCCGTAGTCCTTCCATCTCGTTTACCAAACTTGCTTCTCAATGGTACGGTTGGTATCGCGGTGGGTATGGCAACCAATATTGCCCCCCACAATCTTACTGAGCTTTGTAATGGTATTGAACATTTGATTGATAATCCTGATTGCGATCTTGAAGCGCTCATGGAATTTATTAAAGGTCCTGATTTCCCAACCGGCGGCATTATATACAATGTAGAAGATATTCGCCAAGCGTATGCGACGGGACGTGGTGGTATTGTGATGAGAGCTCGCACAGAGATTGAAGAAACAAAATCGGGTCTGTGGCGCATTCTTATTACAGAAGTTCCCTATCAGGTAAACAAAGCAACATTGATTGAAAAAATTGCAGATTTGGTACGTGAGAAAAAAGTTGAAGGTATCAAAGATCTGCGCGATGAATCAAACAAAGAAGGGGTGCGTGTTGTGATAGAGCTCAAAAAAGATACATATCCAAAAAAGATTCTCAATCAGCTATTTAAATTTACGCAGCTTCAAGATACGTTCCACTTCAACATGCTTGCGATCGTTGATGGTATCCAGCCAAAAACATTGACCCTCAAAGGGATTTTGGAAGAGTTTATAAAACACCGTCGTGAAGTCATTGTGCGCCGTACTGAGTTTGAACTTGCCCGTGCTCGCGAACGCGCTCATATTTTGGAAGGTTTGATGATTGCCATCGCAAATATTGATGCAGTAATCAAACTTATCAAAGCATCAAAAGACAAAGAGGTAGCAAAAGATAATTTGATGAAAAAATTCAAACTTTCAGAGCGACAAGCAATTGCGATTTTGGAAATGCGTCTTGCAACTCTCGCTAATCTTGAGAGCATGCGCATTGAACAGGAACTCAAAGAAAAAATGGCGTTTATTAAAGCAATGGAAGCGCTTCTTGCATCACCAAAGAAACTCATGGGTGTAGTCAAAACAGAGTTGTTGGAAATCCGCGATAAGTATGGCGATGATCGTCGTACTGAGATTGTAAAAAATGCCGTTGATAAACTCGCTGCCGAAGATTTGATTCCCAATGAATCAACGATCGTCATGCTTACCCAAGACGGATATATCAAGCGTCTTCCCCCTGATACCTTCAAACAGCAACAACGCGGAGGGAAA
>JAHFJA010000019.1 GCA_023246095.1 bacterium
AAGGTTAACAAAAAAGTAAAACGTAAAGCATTGTTTGGCGTTTTGTCAGACAAGGTACGTCAAGGTCATTTGGTATTGATCGATAATTTTGATGTGACTCCTATTAAAACAAAGCGTGCATTTGAAGTATTAAAAGCATTGCCATTGGCAATTAATAAGGAGCGAACCCCTCGCATTGGTGTTGTGACACCGAAATTGGCAACAACGATGAATCGCACGATGCGTAATTTAGAATATGTTCAGGCAATGGGTTCACAGAGTTTGAATATCAAAGATGTATTGCGCGCTGAATATTTAGTGTTATCAAAGGATAGTATCAATGAAATGGTGTCGCTCTATTTCCCTACCAAAGAATAATATATGGCTGAATTAAAGAAAAAATATACAGTGAAAGAGTACGAAATCATGCTTCGTCCTCATATTTCTGAAAAAACCATTGCTTTGGGCCAAAAGGGCGTTTATACCTTTCAGATACACCCTGATGCAAACAAGATTCAGGTAAAGCTCGCATTTTTTAATATGTATGGTCAAATGCCTTCAAAAGTAACGATTGCCAATCAGCTCGGAAAAACGGTGCGTTCCGGTCGCACGACGGGAACAAGGGCAGCATGGAAAAAAGCAACGGTTACTTTGGTAAAAGGTCAATTGATTACTGAATTGAATTACGCCTAAATTTATGGCAGTTATCGTCCACAAACCCACTTCTCCTGGTCGCCGACATTCAAGTGTCGCTGACTTCTCAATGCTGACCAAAAAACGACCAGAGCGATCTTTGGTTGAAATAAAAAAGAAGCATTCAGGACGCAATAACGAAGGTAAAATTACCGTTCGACATCGTGGTGGTGGAACAAGAAAATATTATCGAATGATTGATTTCACTCGAATGAATCGTTTGGATCAAGAAGCAAAAGTGATTGCACTTGAGTATGATCCAAACCGCTCAGCGCGAATCGTACTTCTCGAATATGCTGATGGAGTCAAAGCATATATGATTGCTCCAAACGGCATTGCGATCGGTGACATGATTATTGCTACTCGAAACAAAGCTGAAATAAAAGTAGGTAATCGCATGCCTCTTGGATTTATTCCATCTGGTATGATGGTTAATACCATTGAACTTCAGCCAGGCGGTCGTGGTGTTGCTGCTCGATCCGCTGGAGTAGGTGCCAAAGTCATGTCTGTTGAAGATCAATGGGTCATGATGAAGATGCCCTCTGGTGAAATACGAAAATTTGCGGCCGCATGTCTTGCTACTATTGGAGAAGTCGGTAACTCAGATCATCGGTTGATTCGATGGGGAAAAGCAGGTCGAAGTAGATTGAGGGGGATCAAGCCAACTGTTCGCGGTAAAGCAATGAACCCAGTTGATCACCCACACGGTGGAGGAGAAGGCGTTAACCCAATTGGGTTGAAGCATCCTAAGACCGCTCAAGGGAAACCTGCATTGGGTGTACGAACACGTCGAAAGAAGAAAGCCTCTAATAAATTTATTTTGCAGTGTCGTAAGTAACCATACGTGCCGCGTCTCAAGGGATGTTACGCATGTACCAAGTATGATTCTACTGAATCACATCATTTCGAATAAATCATATGTCACGAAGTCTAAAAAAAGGACCATTTATTGAGCACAGATTGTTGGCCAAGATCAGCAAGCTTTCTGCTAACGATAAAACCGTCGTCAAAACCTGGGCACGCGATGCGTCGATTACCCCGGAAATGGTAGGCTTTACCTTTGGCGTACATAATGGTAAGGTTCACACTCCGGTGACAGTTATTGAAAATATGGTTGGTCACAAATTGGGTGAATTTTCACCGACACGTAAGTTTGTCCGCCATAGTGGTAAACTAGCTAAAGAAGCTACAAAGAAATAATATATGGAAGTACTCGCTCACTCAAATAAGATCCGCATGTCATCCCGCAAAGTTCGCTTGGTGGTTGATTCAGTGCGCGGAAAAACAGCACCTCGTGCGATTGCTCAGCTTTTAGTATTACCAAAAGCTGCAAGCATTCCGGTACGCAAGCTTATCGAGTCAGCGGTAGCAAATGCTGAGCACAATTTTAATATCACAAAGGACAATTTGTATGTTAAGTCCATTGAGGTAAATCAGGGCCCTATGCTTAAACGCTGGCGAGCACGAGCGTTTGGGCGTGCGGCTCCTATTGCAAAGCACTCATGTCACATTAGCGTGGCATTGGCACCGATCCAGGAAACGGGGATCAAGACTCCAAAGGCGTCAAAGCCAGTGGAAGCAACCCTCGTAACGGGAACGACTAAGGAAGGTATTCCTTCCAAGACAGTTACCCAGGTAATTGATGTGCCAACACCAGAGCGCGCAAAAGAGTCACACGAGCCTGAGCAGTTTGATATCCGTCGTCATGATGGGCATCCACATGAACAGCACAGCGCAAAAGGAGCAAAGAGTGGAGCAACTATGAAGAAAATTTTTAATCGCAAAGCAGGCTAGTATGGGAAACAAAGTCAATCCAAAAGGATTTCGAGTCGGCGTACTACACGGATGGGATTCCAAGTGGTTTGCTCGACGACCAGAAGAATTCGCGCGTTCCTTGCGTGAAGACCTTGCGATTAGAAAATATTTGAAAAAGGAACTCAAGAGTGCGAGCGTCGCTCAGATTGAAATTGAGCGAACTCATAATGCCATTACCATCATATTGCACTCCGCAACTCCTGGTATGATCATTGGTCGTCAGGGTTCTGGGGCTGAGGTGTTGAAGCAACATATCAAAAAACATTTCTTCGGTTCGAAGAAAATTGCTATCAACCTCAACATCATGGAAGTCACAAAACCAGGATTGAATGCAACATTGGTGTTGCAAGAGATGATTGTCGCAATAGAAAAGCGTATGCCATTCCGACGTGTGCTTAAATCTGCACAAGATCGTGCACAAAAAGCAGGCGCTCAGGGAGTAAAAGTATATGTTACGGGGCGACTCAATGGTGCTGAAATTGCACGTGCAGAAACCTTGGCATGGGGGAAAATTCCTCTTCATACCTTGCGCGCTGATATTGATTACAGCCGTGGAGTTGCACACACTATTTTCGGTACGATTGGTATAAAGGTCTGGATTTATAAAGGTGAAGTTTTTGAAGAATAACATATGCTATTTCCCAAGAAAGTAAAACATCGCAAATGGAATAGGGGCCGAGGCCGCAATAAGGGTCGCGTTGCACAAACACGCAACGAGGTTGATTTTGGTGACTTCGGGCTCAAGTCTTTGGGCGAATCTTGGATTACAGCGCGTCAAATAGAGGCGGCCCGACGCGCGGTAGCACGTTGTATAAAGCGTGGAGGTAAGATTTGGGTACGCATTTTCCCTGATCGCCCGGTAACCTTTCATGGTAACGAAAACACCATGGGTGGGGGAAAGGGTGCTGTTGATCATTATGTGACCGTGGTACGCCCCGGAACCATGATGTTCGAAATGTCAGGAGTCGAAGAAAGTGTCGCGCGTGAAGCCCTTCGTTTGGCTGCACACAAGCTTTGTGTGAAGACCACATTTGTAAAAAAAGTCTAATCGTGTTATATGAAGTTTACTGAGTTAAAAGAACAATCTATCCAGGATATCGAACGCGTCCTTGCCACGAGCCGTGATGAGGTGCGTGAGATTCGTTTTGCTTTTGTTACCCGTCAGGCAAAAAATGTCCGGGATGTACGCAAAAAGCGCAAAATTATTGCGCAGGCATTAACGCTTTTGACTCAGAAACGAAAGGCAGAAAAGAAATAATATGAATACCACTTCACACAAACGAACATTTCAGGGGGTCGTCGTCAGCGACAAAATGGATAAAACCATTGTCGTACGTGTCGACAGTGTTGTGGTGCACCCAAAGTATCGTAAGCGTTATACTGTTTCAAAGAGATTCTCTGTTCACGATGAGGAAAATACACACAAAGCAGGAGATAAAGTTCGCTTTATCGAAACGAGACCTTTGAGTCGGCATAAGAAGTGGCGTGTATTAACGGCGTCTACTTCGACTACGCCCAAGGCAATCTAACGAGCAAAACCCATATGATCCAACATCGAACAATACTCAATTCTGCGGATAACTCTGGCGCGCGACGCATCCAGTGTATTCGTGTGCTGGGTGGTTTTCAAAAACGATATGGTCATATTGGTGATGTAATCACCGTGTCGATCAAAGATGCTTTACCTCGCAGTGGGGTAAAAAAAGGTGAAGTATGTCATGCTGTTATCGTTCGAACGCGTAAAGAATATGGTCGGAAAGATGGTACCTATGTTCGTTTCGATGAAAATGCAGTAGTCATTATTGATAAGAAGTCGAAGGAACCTAAAGGCACTCGTATATTTGGACCAATTGCTCGCGAGCTTCGTGGTAAAGGTTTTTCAAAGATTATTTCTCTGGCACCTGAAGTGCTGTAATATATGAAGATTAAACGAAACGACACAATCAAAGTATTAGCAGGTAAGGACCGCGGAAAAACCGGTAAGGTTCTTCGTGTATTTCCTGAACAAGAAAAGATTGTTGTTGAAGGAGTTAACGTCCTTGCAAAACATGTACGTCCTCGAAAAAAAGGGGAACAAGGACAAAAAGTATATTTTCCTGCACGCATGGCTATTAGCAATATAATGTTGGTATGCCCTTCTTGTGCAAAGCCTACTCGCGTCGGGTATCAGGTTTCTCACAATGAGGGCGGACGAACACACAAAGAGCGTACCTGTAAGAAATGTAAAACAGCGTTTGCTTAAACGATATGACTAGGATCACCCAACAATATAAAGAGACCGTGGTTCCGGCGCTTATGAAGCAGTTTGAATTTTCAAACATTCATGAAGTACCAAAAATCACGAAAGTAACCCTTAACATTGGTTTAGGGCGTGTTTCTAAGGATCCTGCTTTTATTGAAGTAGCAGAGGCAAACCTTACGGCGATAAGCGGGCAAAAGCCTGTGCGTAATAAGGCGAAGAAATCGATTGCAGGTTTCAAGATTCGTCAAGGTCAGGTAGTTGGCATGTCAGTTACCCTTCGAAAACAACGAATGTTCGACTTTTTAGAAAAATTGGTAAGTATGACTCTTCCTCGCGTTCGAGATTTTCACGGGATTGACAAGAAGCTTGTTGATCAGCATGGTAATCTGAATATCGGGTTTCGTGAAAATGCAGCATTTCCTGAAGTGAAGTCAGACGAATTGGAACGTCTTCACGGTTTGGAAATTAACGTGACCACCACGGCTCGTAACAGGGAAGAGGGTCTGGCACTATTTACAGAATTAGGCTTTCCATTTAAGCAATAACTACTCCTATGGCAACTGAAGCACAAGTCGTAAAATCACGACGATCACTAACGAAACCAAAGTACTCAACACGTATTGTGAGACGATGTTTTCGTTGTGGACGAGGTCACGCATATATGCGAGACTTTCAGTTGTGTCGTATTTGCTTTAGGGAGCTTGCGTCTCAAGGAAGCATTCCTGGGATAACACGCTCAAGTTGGTAACATTCCATTACTATATTTCTATGACAGATCCAATCGCTGACATGTTAACGAGAATACGGAACGCCGGTGCGGTGAATAAAAGCATCGTAAGGATTCCTTTCTCTAATCTCAAAAAAGAAATTGCTCGCGTCTTAAAAGACGAAGGGTATCTTGAGGATGTCCGCATTGAAGCTGAGGGTGTGCAACGCGCGTTGGTTGTTACATTACGATATCTCGGCGACCGCGTACCTGCTATTCGTTCTATACAGCGCGTTAGTACCCCTGGTTGTCGTGTGTACGCAAAAGCGGACGCACTACCTGTTGTTCGAAATAACACTGGTGTTGCTATACTTTCCACGTCCCACGGCATCATGACTAATTCACAAGCAAAACGCGCAGGGGTGGGAGGCGAAATATTGTGTGAAATACACTAAATATGTCACGTATTGGAAAACAAATTATCACGATTCCCGCAGGCGTCATTGTAACGATGGACGGCCAGTTGGTGACTGTTAAAGGCCCAAAGGGTCAGCTTTCACATGCTTTGCATCCTCGCGTTAGAGCGACGATGGAGGATAATAGTATCTCTATTACTGTCCTTGATGAAACGGAAAAGTTTGATCGTTCCCTCTGGGGCTTGTCACAGCGGCTGATTAGTAATATGGTACACGGAGTGACAGCAGGATATGAGAAAAAGCTTGAATTGAACGGGGTGGGATTCAAAGTTGCTTTGTCAGGAAGTGATCTCGCGTTGAGTTTGGGATTTTCACATCCGGTGACATTTAAAATTCCTACCGGTGTTCAAGCACAGGTTGAAAAGAACGTTATTACTATTGGCGGTATTGATAAGCAATTAGTAGGAGAGACTGCAGCACAGCTTCGCCGTCTCAAACAACCAGAAGTATATAAAGGTAAAGGAATCAAATATATAGATGAGGTTATCCGCCGAAAGGCAGGAAAGGCCGCAAAAGCATAATATTATATGACGACATCACATAACAATTCACGTCTTCACCGCAAGCGCCGTATCCGCGCTCGTGTTAGCGGTACCCCGATGCGGCCCCGCTTGGCAGTGTATCGATCACTGCAAGCATGCTATGCTCAACTCATTGATGATGTTGCTGGTGTAACATTAGCAAGTGCACGGGAAAAAGAGTTGTCAGGTGATGCAGCTAAAGGAACGAAGACAGAGCGCGCTGCACAAGTAGGTCAGCTCATTGCAAAAAAAGCAAAAGAAAAAAATATCACTACGGTAGTATTTGATCGAGGAGGGTATCGCTATCACGGACGCGTACAGGCATTAGCGGAGGGCGCACGTGAAGGAGGACTGGAGTTTTAAATAGTTTTTATACTATGGCACAAAATAAACGAACAAAACGGAATACCCCACGAGCTGAATCTGAATTTGATCAGCGTATTATTGATCTTGCTCGCGTAACTCGCGTCACAGCAGGAGGAAAACGTATGCGTTTTCGAGCGTGCGTAGTAATCGGTGACAAAAAAGGTCAGGTGGGTTATGGTATTGCAAAGGGTGCTGACGTGACGCTCGCAGTAAACAAAGCAGCTAACCATGCAAAAAAGGCATTAGTTACTATTCCAATTACTCATGGTACTATTCCTCATGAGGTTCGTATAAAATATAAGGCAGCACGTCTCATGCTTAAGTCTGCTCCTGAAGGTACAGGGGTTATGGCAGGGGGTCCTATTCGTTTGGCGCTTGAGATTTCTGGAATCAGCAATATCGTTGCCAAGATCTATGGTTCAAAAAATAAGATTAATAATATTCATGCATTCTTTGCAGCCATCAAAGAACTTTCACTTCCTTCTGTGAAGATGGTAAGTGCAACAAAGCCGATCACGACTACATCAGTCAAGTAATATGCAACTTCATACTCTAAAACCTTTCAAAGGATCAACAAAAAAAGCGAAGCGTGTTGGACGTGGTCACGGAAGTGCGCACGGTACGACGGCAACTCGCGGTACAAAAGGCCAACGCGCGCGTAGTGGCGGCCGCAACAAACTCAAGCTCAAAGGAATGAAGCAGATGCTTCTTCGTATTCCAAAGACACGAGGATTCTTTAGAGCTGCCGATATTAATACGTACGAGGTGAATGTTCGCGATCTTGAAAAACATTTTAAGACAGGTGAAACAGTAAATTCATCTACTCTTAAAATCAAGGGTCTTATTAAACCAACAAAAGGTACTCCTCATCGCGTCAAGATTCTCGGAACTGGTACGCTGACAAAGTCACTCACTATCGAACAGTGTGTATTATCAGCAGCAGCTCAGGTAAAAGTTGAAAAAGCAGGAGGAACCGTCATGGCAGCAGTATAGGTTTGCCGTTTCAATTCTAAAATTACCCCCATGAATACGCTTCGACAAATTTGGAAACTTCCAGAGCTTCGTAACGCTGTACTCTTTGTCATCGCGATGTTAGTGATATTTCGATTAGTTGCATCTATCCCGTTGCCTGGTATTGATGTACTTGCACTCAAAAACTTTTTACAGCAAAACCCTTTGTTGGGGCTCGTGAGTTTATTTTCAGGTGGTGGCCTTAAGCGTTTTTCAATTCTTGCTTTGGGTATTGCACCGTACATCACTTCATCTATTATCTTACAGCTCCTTACTATGATCGTTCCTGCGTTGGAACGATTATCAAAGGAAGGTGAATATGGTCGTGGAAAAATTACTCAGTATACTCGTTATCTCACCGTACCATTGGCTGCTATTCAAGGATATGGAGTGATTGCTCTTTTGCGTCAATCTAGTCAACAGATTTTCAGTCATACTGATGCGCTCGCGATTGCAATTATGATTGTAGTTCTCACCGCAGGAACCATTTTTATGATGTGGCTTGGTGAATTGATTTCTGAAAAGAAAATCGGTAATGGTGTTTCTCTTTTGATTTTCGCGGGTATCGTGGCGGGATTACCGTCACTATTGTCTTCTTTACAGGCGCTTGATTCCTCACAGATTGTCGGTGCAGTCATCTTTGGTATTGCTCTATTGGTATTTGTGGCATTCATCGTGTTTGTATCAGACGCACAACGCAATATTCCGGTCCAATACGCCAAGCAGATGCGTGGTGGACGTCTTTCTGGGGGGTCGGACACCCATCTACCGTTGAAGGTAAACCAAGCGGGTATGATTCCGATTATCTTCGCGGTGTCAATCGTCTTATTTCCACCAACGATTGCGCAATTTTTTCTGAAAGCAAAAACACCCTTGGTGGTGCATGCATCTGAATACGTGATTCGATTTTTTAGTAATCATCTTTATAACGGGATTGTGTTCTTTATACTTGTTATGGCGTTTACCTATTTCTATACCTCGATCATCTTCAAGCCGACCGAGATAGCTGAAAATGTCCAAAAACAAGGAGGCTTTATTCCAGGTATTCGCCCAGGTGCGCCCACCGCACAATATTTGGAAACGACGATGAACAAGATTGTTCTTCCTGGTGCATTGTTTCTTGCCATCATTGCTACGTTACCTCAAGTAGTGCAGGCCGCAACGGGGGTTACGAGTCTCTCATTTAGTGGGGCGAGCGTTCTGATCGTAGTTGGTGTGGTTATCGAAATTTTCAAACAGATCAAAGCACAGATGACGATGCGCGATTACGATGAATTTATTTAAATAAAACGTTCACGGCTCGCAGCCTATGATGAATAGAACTTTGCTTCTTATGGGTCCCCCGGGTGCGGGAAAGGGGGAGCAGGCCAAGCGTATTGCTTCGGTATCGGGCATGACGCATGTGGCTATGGGGTCGTTGATACGGCATTATTGTGACATACCTCGTGAAGGCAATATTTGTGAAGTGATTGAACAAAACTACAAGGCGGGGATTCCTCAAAGTGATGTTTTAGTATTTAAAATTTTGCGCGATTATCTGGGAACTATTGATACCTCAAAAGGAGTTATTTTTGACGCATTTCCTTTATCGGTAGGCGAAGCTGAAACAGTTCCGGCAATACTCGATGAATTTGGATTAGACCAGCCGATAGTAATACATATTGATTGTGACGAAGAGACGGCGGTAAGGCGTATTACTCTTCGCAAAATTTGCAGTCATTGTGGGCGTACATTTACTCCCGGTACTGTGCCATATGAAAATAATGTCTGTGACGCTTGCGGTAATGCCTTGATTCAACGTGAAGATGATCGCGAGGAAATTGTTCGAGCGCGGTATAAGGAATATGAACAACGTATTCGTTCACTTTTGGAGTATTATGGCCGTAAAAAATACCCTGTTGTAACATATGTAACCGGTAAAGATAGTCCAGAGACAGATTTTCAAATACTCAAAGAAAAACTTCATGACATTGGTATCGTATTATGATTACCCTTAAGACACCTGAAGAAATATCCATATTGCGAAAAGGCGGCGCGATTCTCGCAGCTGCTCTTTTTGAAGTGCAAAAGGCGGTGAAACCCGGGGTGCGTATTAGTGAGTTAGATCGTATTGCTCAAGAATATATCGAGAATCACGGTGGTTCATGTCCGCTGGTGGGATATGGTGCGTCGCGAGGAGTTTCAGGATTTCCTGCTACGATGTGTATCTCAATCAATGATGAAGTGGTACATGGTATAGGGACGCGAGATATCGTGCTCAAAGAAGGCGATATCGTTGGACTTGATATTGATATACAGTATCCGGCAAAAAATGGTTTGTATACTGATATGGCGGTGACAGTTGGCGTAGGTACGATTTCCAAAGAAGCGCAGAAGCTTATTGACGTCACTCGTGAGGCGCGTGATCGGGCTATCGCGTTGGTACGCCCTGGTGCATATGTGCATGATATTTCAAAAGAAGTCCAAGGATATTGTGAAGGAAAAGGATATTCGCTGATTCGCGATTTAACGGGGCACGGGGTAGGGTATGCGGTTCATGAGGATCCCGCGATTCCCAATTTTTATGATTCTCGAATGCCCGTAGTGAAACTTAAGGAAGGTATGGTGATTTGCATTGAACCGATGGTCGCGATGGGGGATTGGCATGTTACGACTGACCATGATGAATGGACGATTCGTATGGCAGATCATTCGTTAGCGGCACATTTTGAACATACTATTGCGGTAACAAAAGACGGCTACGAGGTGTTGACTTTGGGTGTTGATGATCTACGATAAATTTCGCTATTATATAGCGCATATCATGTACTTGAGATTTTTTTAAAAAAAGTAGCAG
The DNA here is from genome assembly GCA_023246095.1 of bacterium. Classification (GTDB taxonomy): domain Bacteria; phylum Patescibacteriota; class Patescibacteriia; order JACQRZ01; family JACQRZ01; genus JAHFJA01. Next base: position 10,646 of record JAHFJA010000019.1, read on the forward strand.
GTATATACCTGCTATGAATGTTTTATTTTGTTCGTTCGCCAAATTTATTTATGAGGCGTGAACGCACAGTATCTGGTTCTTTTGTGTGAACATAAAGTGTTTGACATCCGGCACTTCCGAACACTCGTACTTCTAAGCCTACTCTTTCGTCTCGTATCTCGAGCCCGCGAGTACGTGTTGCTTTATTGCCGACTATTCTCGCGCACGCTACTTTTGAGACATCTTCACTTTTACGAAGGAATCGACTTACTTCATCCGCTTCTGTTATATAGGTCTGATGGTTTTTTGATCTTTTTCTGGCCTGTTTCCCGGTATACTGTGCCACTGCTTATCTCCTTTTAATGTTCACTATTTTTTATGTTCCTTAGTTTAAGGAAATTCCCTTGTCAGGATGTAATTAAACATGAGAATGGGGGCTTTGTCAAGACCGGACAGACATCTTTTTGTATTGAGTTTTCTCTTTATTTCTGCTAGTGTGAGAGCACTATGACCTATCTTGCTATCGATTACGGTTCAAAACATATTGGTTTTGCGTTGGGGGATGATGAGATTGGAATCGCATCGCCGTTTCGTATTATTGAAAATAAAGGGGCGGATCAATTGTTTACACAGTTAAAAAATCTTATAAAAGAAGAAGTAATAGCATCAGTCGTGGTAGGGATGCCACTTTTAGGGACTGCGGATATGCGCCAGCGGGCGGAGGTGGAACAGTTTGTGACTATCCTCAAGGAACACATATCGATTCCTATTCATACATATGATGAAAGCTTCACTTCTCAGGAAGCGCAACAGCGACTAAAGGATACGGGGCAAAAAAAAGATCATGCGGTGGCGGCAATGCTGATTTTACAAAGTTTTTTTGATTCACAACGACGATGACATTTCGCACCATCGGTATTATTATTGCCAAACGTGATGGGCGCGACGCTGATCGCATTTTTACTATTTACACCAAAGAACACGGAAAGATTTCTGCTTTGGCAAAAAGTGCAAAAAAAATTACTAGCAAGCTTGCGGGGCATTTGGAGTTATTTACGTACGCGACGTTTACGATTGCCCGTGGAAGAGTAGGGGATCACATCGCTACCGTGGATGTTATTAAGCATCATACGCCATCATTAGAAAAGTCAGATCGCCTTATTGCAGCATTATATTGCTTGGAGTGCACGGATCAAATGATACGCAACGATCAGGCCGATCATGATCTTTTTGAGTTACTCTTGAATTTCATCAGGGAAGTGTCGAGTGGATCTATCCCCTCAACACAACTGGCACGGGCATATTTATATAATCTCTGTAATCTTTTAGGGTATGGGGTTTCCCAGGAGGAATTTTCACTGCAAGAACATTTATTTCCCCATCTTAATTCGTTGCCAAAAAGCCAGGTATATTTTGAGCACTTGACGCAAGGTTCTCGGTAAGGTATCGTAGGGCGCAATGTATATTAATAATTTAAAGTCATATAAAGGAGTTGTAGATGGGAAAAATGAAGATTATCTCCCTGGAAGGAAAGAAATCGATTGACGTACAAACTACGATTGTACGAAATGCGAAAACTCAAAGTTATGCGGTGAGGAGGGCTTGCCGAATACTGGCAGTCGAGTCAATTAAAGCGTATTTCGATAGCGACGGAAGTGTTATGCTTGCTCAGGCGATAGAAATCCAAACCCCGGTTTCGCTGTGTATCGGCGTAGAATCAAAGTTCAAACTGTTTTGTTTTGTTCCTATCATGAGATCGGGCTTGCTGCCATGGGCATCGCAGCTACAGTACGTCGATGACACGTATGGTGATATAGTTCTCGACTTGGGTGATGTAATTTTTGTAGAGGATATTAAAGAAGGTGTTATAAAAGTTCCGTCAGGTTTTGCAGGGGCAGAACGCCATGAAGATAATCCGACAGTACAAAAGTTTGATTATTATAAGCCCCCGAAAGATGTTAAGGGAAGGATAGTCCTTATTCCAGAATCTGTACTTGCGACAGCAGGGTCTGCAGCGAAGGTTATCCGTGCTTTGAGAAATGCGGGAGCATTGGCTGTTGTATTGCTTTGTGCAATTGCTGCACAAGAAGGTTTGGATACTCTCGATAAGGAATTTGATGACTTCGTCACCGTGGTCACTTGTGCAATTGATCCGGAACTCACTGAAGAGAAGTTTATCAAGCCAGGTTTGGGCGATTATGGTAACAGGGTTTTTGGATCAAAGAATGATGAAGAATGTGAAAAACATCAGTATGACCAACAGCAGGAGGTCAAGAGGTTGGAAAAACTGTTGGAAGGAAAAGAAGACGTTGCTGACCCGCAGGACGCTCGTAGGTTTGGTGTGACTGCGGGCCCTGGAGGAATAGTTTAAACGCCATTACATAATGTTAAAAGGCGTTGCAGACCCCAAAGGTCTGTTTTTTCTTTTAGGGTTGCCAAAATTCCTCGTTTTGCTTATAATACGGACATATAAACGATAATCTTTCTGTTATGTATAGGACTCACACTTGTGGCCAACTCACGAAACAAGATGGCGGAAGCGAAATAACCCTTGCGGGGTGGGTGAATTCCCGTCGAGACCATGGTGGCGTCATTTTTATCGACCTGCGTGATCGATATGGTATTACTCAGATTACTTTTAATCCTGAACAAAATCCGGATAGCTGGAAGCTTGCAGAAGAGCTTCGCGGTGAGTTTGTGATACAAGTAACCGGTAAAGTCAGTGCTCGTCCTGCTGACATGATAAACAGCAAAATGGCGACCGGAGAAATTGAAGTTATGGCGGCTAAGCTTGAGATTTTGAGTCGGGCAAAAACTCCTCCATTTGAAATCGGTAACACACTCGTGCACGAAGAGCTACGTTTAACCTATCGCTATCTTGACTTGCGTGATCCTCGTTTACAAAAAATCATGGCTGACCGCGATGCTATGTGTACTCATGTGCGTGACTATTTTCATCGCAATGATTTTGTGGAAGTACAGACGCCGATTCTTGCAAACTCGTCACCAGAGGGTGCTCGTGATTATCTGGTACCATCTCGTGTCCATCCAGGAAAGTTTTACGCTCTTCCTCAAGCCCCACAGCAATTTAAACAACTTTTGATGGTAGCCGGCCTGGACCGATATTTTCAGATCGCGCCGTGTTTCCGCGACGAAGACCCCCGTGCTGATCGATCACCGGGAGATTTTTACCAAATTGATCTGGAAATGTCGTTCGTGACGCAAGAAGATGTGTGGAATATGGTAGAACCATTGATGATTGAATTGACGAAGAAATTTTCAAAGAAAGAAATTATACAGGATCCATTTCCTCGTATTACGTATCGAGATGCGATCAAACGATATGGGAGCGACAAGCCTGATCTGCGGTTTGGGTTTGAGATCGTTGATGTGAGTGAGATTGTAGCAAAATCAGAATTCAAAGTATTTGGTGATGCACTCGCGATGAAAGACGGTATTGTGAACGCCCTTAAGATTGATGGTGCAGGGACTTTTTCTCGCAGTGAGATTGATGATTTGACTGAGACAGCACGCATTCATGGTGCGAAAGGACTTGCCTATATTATTTACGAAGATGAGCCGCGCTCACCTATTTTGAAATTCTTGAAACCAGAAGAGATTGCAGGAATAACTAACGCGGTAGGTGCCAAGAAGGGTGATATTGTATTTTTTGGAGCAGATACACTCATGACGGCAAGCAAATCGTTAGGTTCCGTGCGAAGCGCATGTGGTGAAAAATTGGGTTTGAAAGATCCAAACAAAGCTGCATGGCTCTGGGTGATTGATTTCCCTATGTATGGAATGAATGATGAAGGGAAGCTCGATTTTGAACATAATCCTTTTTCGATGCCGGGTGGGGGAATGGAAGCCTTGGAAACAATGGATCCTCTTGATATCAGCGCGAACCAATACGACTTGGTTTGTAATGGCTACGAAATTAGTTCAGGTGCTATCAGAAATCATAAGCCCGAGATCATGTATAAGGCGTTTGAATTAGTGGGGTACTCCAAAGAAGTCGTGGACAAAAAGTTTGGGCACATGATCAAAGCGTTTGAATATGGCGCGCCTCCTCATGGAGGAATTGCTCCCGGGCTTGACCGCTTATTGATGGTGCTTCTTGACCTGCCAAATATTCGCGATATATATGCCTTTCCAAAAAATGGCAATGGTCAAGATCTCATGCTTGGGTCACCATCTGAAGTTGATGCAAAACAGCTCAAAGAGTTGGGGATTACAATTGTGAAGAGGGGGTAGGTTTCATAATTATCCCAAGAAATTAAAAAGACCCCTGATTCCTTAGTTGAGGGGTCTTTTGTATATTTTTTTATTGTAATTTTTCCCACTGAAATTTTTCGTCCAGCAGTTTTTGTAGTTTATAGGGTGTCTCGTATCCTGGAATAGTAACGCCGTTTTTGTTTATATGGATTACTACTTGTGGAACACAGGGGCATGCTTCGCTCGCTGCGTGTTCTATGGGCATGTCTCTCCTTAGAATATCACCATCACCTATACCATTGAAAAGATCTTTTCCTGAGGTTCCAATCATTTTTTCGGTATAAGAAATACCTTCATTATTGGGAGTTGAGGGTGATCTGGTCCACTGGTCCTCGTATGCGAATTTCCACTTTCCAAAATCCATATAGGAAAACTGCGCTTTCTTGTACATTTTACCAATTCGTACAATTTTTCTATTTACCCCAGACGGAATATCACTGGGATAGATAAAAGATTGCTTGCCTGTTTTTTGTAAAGTTTCCGCCTTTTTTATAAAAAAGTCGAATATTTCTTTTTGCAAATTGGTTTCAAATTTTTTGACGTCTGCAGTTTTTTTGTTGTAATGATCATTCATCAACTCATTGACAACCTTTTCGAGAAAACCATTCATGGCGATGCTATATTCTGAACACGGCCCGGATTGAAGCGCACATGTCACACCATCACCTAATGCTTCGAGGTAGAAGTTTCTTCCCGTTATCTCTAGGGTACTCAGTACTTGTAAGTCATCAAATAATTGATGTTGTCCGTTAGCGTGAGTTCTTAATAGATAAGGTTTACCTTCGACGGTGAACAATAGTTCTCTTTTGATGGTACCCTCTACGACTACTCCCTTTGGCATTCTGTGTTTTAGAAGCAGAAAGATTGATTTAAGGTTATTTTTCACCAAATTCTCTTTGCTCACTGCAAAAGCGGGTTGTAGACTAAACCATGCAAAAAGAATAACAAATACGATTGTTCTCATTTTTTCCTCCTTTAGGAAACTTTAAATATATTGTAAAGGCACATTGTTATTTTGATACTATTCAGAACATCCAATGTCATCCTTTATACCCGTCTTATAGCATAAAATAGCTATTTTGTCAAGTATTACTAATAAAAAAACGCTCTATATGGGGGTTATTGATATTCCCAGAGCGTTTGTTATTGAAGAACCTTTTTTGCTTCTTTTTGTGCGAAAATGATGAGTTCTTTGCATTTTCTCTCTATCTCCTTCGTGAATGATTGAGGAGGAAGTGGTAGATTGTATGCCTCTTTTTTGATGTTTACCTTCCAGCCATGTTTATCGACAATGAAGTGGAGCGATATAGCCAAGTCTGATTCAAAAATATATTGAATGGTTTCTTCAATTATCTCCGTCATGTAAAACTGTTCCCTCGAGGTCATGTAAAACATCGAAACATGTTCATTTCTCCATCGTGTAATGGTAATGTAGTTACCAGAGGTGTTTGAACATATGAGACCCTCTCGATAACTATCATGGAAATGATTGAGCGGTTTTTGAGCTAATCTTTCCTTTATTTTATCCAGTAATCGATCAAATTCGTCTGATTCCATTGTGTCCCCCCTAGGTATCTTAAAATAACATATCACCGTTATATCACACATTTCGTGAAAATGCTATACTGTAGAGGATTTGATGAACTGTAATTCAAGGGGTACCCACGCTATGCTTTCTGTAAAAGTGGAACAATTTGAAGGGCCTCTGGATTTGTTGCTACAGCTGATTACCGACAAAGATCTTGATATTACTGAGATATCGCTGTCGAACGTGACCGAGCAGTATCTTCTGCATATCAAGGGGTTGGCTGAAGAGATTCATGTTGACGAGTTGGCGGATTTTTTGGTAATTGCGAGTCGTTTGGTTCTTATAAAATCGCGGGCGTTATTGCCGTTTTTGACCCCCGAAGAAGAGGAGGATATCGACCATTTGGCTCGACAGCTCAAGATTTACAAAGAGTTTGCGGATGCTGCCAAACTCCTTGGGGGTATTCTGGGACAAGGGCGCATTTCGTTTTTACGACCGGTGATTCGTAAGGCTACTCGTGTCGCCGCTTTTATACCACCACCTGGCGTGACCGCACAAACACTTGCAACAACATGCGAAGCGGTCATCGCTCGGATCGAAGCAAAGCCACCTGTTCGGCGTATCGTGGTTGATCCACAGGTAAATTTGCAGGAAACGATTAGTCGGCTTAAAGAACGGTTATCAAAGCGCACTTCGTTTCAATTTCAGGATATTATAAAACATGCTCGGTCAAAGACGGAAGTAATTGTACAATTTCTCGCGATCTTGGAACTGGTAAAACAACATTTAGCGATTATTACACAAGAATCAGGACAGCACGATATCAGTGTTGTCTCTGCTCCCTAGTTTTTTCAATATATTCCATGCGTGTACCCAATCAAAAAGGGCAAACTCTTATCGAGGTGTTGATTGCCATCGGTGTGATGTTTATCGGTATGCTTGGCGTACTAGGTTTGGCACAATCAAATACCAACAATGAACGACTGGGTGTCGATCGACTGATTGCTACGCAATTAGC
>JAHFJA010000031.1 GCA_023246095.1 bacterium
AATCCCTTTTTCAATGCACATACCCAGTAAAGCCGGGCTTGCACCCATATAACCGAAGGTAATTATCCCCTCTAGATAATGGATAGGCGTCCGAAAAACCTCTTCGTCTTTAACTCTCACCACTAGGTTTTCCCCGTCTTTTGCCAGGTAGGCCTCAGGATTGGTCACATAAAGAACATTCAGCATTCTTCTCATACAGGTTATCACCCACTCAGCCGTTCTCCATTTCTTTAATTATATCCCCTAGATATTGCTCTGTCTTTTTTTTACTATTTGCAAGTTTAGGGACACAAATATCAAACAGGGAACAGTTCTTGCACTTACTACTCTTTATTGGCTGTGGGGTTTCTCCCTGGACGAACAGTGTATGCATTCTTTCTGCAAGCACCCGAACCCTATCCCTTAAGGTCTCATTAAAATCTATGCGGTGCCTGTGTTTCGTCTCACCATAGAATAGATAACCATAATCGAGTGTGATAGAGAGCATTTCTTCCAGGCATATAGCCTGGGCACATAATTGAACCTCATCCCTGTCATCAGGTTTCGGTTTCCCCCGTTTATATTCAACTATACTGTAACCGGTACCAGAGCTATCCGACTCTTTGTGCAACTCAATCACGTCCGCCACGCCGTAAAGTCCAAGGGTTTTGGATATAAGCGGTACTGAACGTATGACCTTGACATCTCCACGAGTTTCAGTAAAGTAGGGATCATCCGCTCTCTGATGCAAAAGTTTCCCTTCTACAGTGCGAACATTTTCAAGCCACTGATTTTCAACATGGATCAGCCCCCACTGTCTTTCACAGAAAGCAAAATGCTGTATGCCGGACAATGATAGCAGGTCATCTTCCGAGTTATACATCAAGGAACACTCCCGCCTAGAGACTGTCTATAATCTCTGGTATTAAATCCGGTAACGCCTTAAGTTCGATTTCGTAATCAGAAATATCCTTCGGATCGGTCACGAATTTAAAAACGTAGCCCTCGCCCGTTGTCCAGATGTTTTTACACAAGGATGTAGACGCCCCTACGCAATGGAGTCTCTATCGTATAAATTGAACAATTAAGCAGCACGTCACCTTGCAAATGCTTTGCATATCAGACCAAATTGATTATTTCTGGAACGCATTCCGTTGGATCAAGGATAATCTCATAATCATCAAACGAGCGTGCTGTGTCTGTTTTCGCAGTAATATGTAAAGCACGCTGTACCATTGCAGAGGTTTCTTTTGGTGTTTTTTCGGTGTGTTTCCACCAATAAACTCTGCATACCTCACAAGAACCTTCCGGTCGCGCAGATGATGCGTCGTTCTCAAACAATGTGCAGAGTGCTTTTTTAATTTTTTCTGCATCCTCGTCTGTAAAACCTGTCTTCTCAGCAAGCTGGCAATTGATACTGCCGCGGATAACATATAGTCCGAAATTCACATAGTGCTTCATACCCATCGTATCAGATGCTTTGCTATCCTTTCCGGATTCGCTGTTTACACTTTTGGTGATCTGCATATCTATTATTTCAATGGGTGAAATACTGATTGCTTGCTGAACGGATATGGGGCCACGAATACCAATAGATACGTCATCACCCTTAAAGGCAAATACTTGCCCAAAAGCGCGTACATCCAACCATTCGCGACAGGCAATCTGAGCGCATTTGTCTTTATCAGCTTTTTTGCCTTTACTGGTTTCGGTTTTCAATTCAGGGCAACTGTCTGCCCGATCTTTTAAACTCTTGTTACCATCATCTGAACGATCATCCGATTGGACAAAAATGCGCTCGCCCACATCCTGAAGTCGATTGCGAATTTTACGCTTGATTGCCACATCAGAGAAAATACCATACCCTTCGTAATCTTCACGGGGGCGATTGCCGTTTAGAGGATCTCCATTAATGTTTGCGCGTATCACCGAGGCAATTGCGGTAAAATCGATTTTATTTTTCAGGGTACTCATTTATTATTCTCCTCCATTCCAATATCGTCTGCTTTATTTTCTTTTAAATCAGGCTTGGCTTTCGGTTTATATGCCTGCAACACAGTTCGCTGACAATCGTATCCAAGTAGATATTTTCCGTTCAAAGCCGTGTTGGATATGCGGTCATCATATTGAAATAAAGCCGTAATTTCGCCGAATAGATTCTTGTAATATTCTCTATTGCCGGGTTTCAATTGTCTCATATAAGGCTGAATATTATTCCAAATAAGCGTCCATGTACGGAATGGCGTACGCGAAAATGCTTGCATATATCGTTCCGCATTAGTGGTCCGCGCTTCGCCTTGTTCATACGTGATGCGTTCGACTTTTTCCGCTACTGCCAGCAACCGACCGTAAAGATAGCTTCTGTCTATGTTATTCCTGTCGAGTTCCATTTCAATAATCACTCCTCCAGCTTCGTTTCTTTGCTTCTTTTCCCAATACAGTCGCTTAACCAAGGAGCACGTAATATGAAGGACTTTGTTATAATTGAACTTTACTGTATACGCTGATGGGTTGGACGCTTTAATGACTGCCACGCGAACTATATCTCTCGGGATTGCCGCGCCTTCAATGATGCAGGCACGTAAACGGTCAAAAGCGGATATTAACATAGGGCATTTTCCATCGCTGTTTTTGCGTAATTCAATATGCTTATTGTTTTCATTTTTGCCTTGTTCCGTGCCGTATATGGCTTGAGCGATTTCGCGGATGGACGCCATCCCCTCATACATATAATATTTCTTATCTTTGAAGTATTCGTGCCTCCAACAGCAACTATCGTGCCATATGCGGATATTTTCAAGGTAACGAGAAGAATTAAGTTCTTTGTAATAAGTCATTGCCAGTCTTCCGGGTGTCGCACTATCAAGCGCAAGAACCACCATTCTGGATGTTTCACTTAATTTCGAAGTGTATCCATCCAGCGCCGCATTGAATTCCGCCGCGCTCACATAATTTGTCTCAGGAAGAATAACCTCACTATCATAAAAAAGAGTATCTTCAGCTAATCCAAGCTCGTCCGTATCATCTGATAATCTGTTTATGATGTCGGCGGCACGGTCATAAAAGTTCGGCAAATCATTCAGCGCATCTTCCCATGTCACCACACAGACGCCACTCCTGAAACCTTGCCGTCGGATAATCCATTTTAAGGCGTTATGCGCCTTTTGCGAAGTATCATAGCCAATAGATAATGCTTCGTTGTAACCGGTTTTCTTGTCTTTGGTGTTGAATCTTCCGCGATATGAGAAATTGCTGTCGTCATTGGCAGACATTAACTTGGCACCATCACCATCATAACGTATTTTTTTGGGATGAAGAAATGATGTTCGTATTATCTTTCCGCTCATATAACATAAATCTTTGGTAGATGGCAACGATGCATAAAAATCAATAAAACTTTGATGAACGTTTTTGTCCAGCCATATTGCACTGTCAAAAGAATTGTAAGAATCACATAAAATATCAGATGGTGCGATCTCGTTATTCATCATAACACGAAACCGGACGGTCGCTTTTGCCAGTTCTTCTCCATTTATTTTTTGCTTGCTTGAGATAAATTCTTTTTCATCAAGTGAAAATATACCAACTTTTGCCAAGTCTCGAATAACCATCTTCTGTGATAAGTATCGATAAACGGCGCAAACCTTTGGGTGTGCGAAATCAGATGTACACCATTTGCCAAGAAAATCAATGTATTGGGGAAAACAATCAGAAATATGCTTTCGTGCGTCGTCTATCTTCTTTTGAGTGGCAAGTTCGATTTTAACATGATCAAGAAAATCTCCCGCACAATATTTTAATCCGTCAAACAGTGGATGGGGTGCTACCATAGTACTGGTTCGCGACATTGAGTTCTCTGTCGCTGGCGCAATCGTTTCAGATGGCTCATCCTTTTCAAGCGAACGCGCATCAAGAAAACTGCCGTACTGGCTCAGCATGATTTCTATTCGCGCTTGAACGGTTGTGTGACTGAGTGGAAGCAGCATGAGTGGGGACGTTTTGCTTCCTCGTCTCCACATTTCCACTTCACCGGCGCGATATGCGTTAGCGTCATAAAGTGCACAAAGCGACGATACCCAACTCATTGATCCACATCCTCTAAGTCAAATTCTTTAATTCCCCAAAAATTTTCTAGATCTCCTCCGAAGGGCTTGATGGCCATCTTGTGTAAAATACGTCTATCCTTATCTGGTATCTCTTCCGGATGCGGGAATTCAATGATACCTTTTTTCATAACGACATGATGAAAGCGTACACTCATATGCCCTTTTTCAGCATCACTGACGGCCTCGTCTGCATAGGTGAAGCCGTGAAACATATAGCCGAGACTCAGTTCACTAACATTATCATAAGCTCCCTGCCCTTCTCCAAATACACAAGGCTCAACCTGCCCTTGACATTCCCTTGCACCAAGAAAAACGTCACGCCGCCCTCCACGCTCTATCATCCGGCGGGCAATGTTGTGATGTTTGTGCTCATTCCGATCGTCAATAAGCTCAGGTCGGTTTTCGTTCCATACAAAATGTGCGCGAACTTGATAACAAACGTCTTTAAGGTAAGTATAGATCGACAAATCGTTCCCACCGTCGTAGTTCTTAGTGCGGATACCTTCTGAAGCTGTTTGAATCACATTCATCACGCGAACCGCATCAATAATCCAGATAAGCGTAGGCTTCCAGTAAACTGAAGCCAGTATGCCTTTCAATGCCTCATAAGTCGGTACATAATAACTTGTCTTTTCACCTCCGACGCGGGTGACCGGATCGGAAAACAACGCCCTGCCACCATTCACAAGAAATTCGATGGTGTTTCTCTCTACTTTTATCATTTACACCTCCTCGTACAATAGTTTTTATAGCCGTAATTCATCCAATCTCTGAATGAGCCCAACAAGGATCAAAAACGCTCTTTGACAACTGGAAATTGGGTATTCACTTTTGTCGGGGTCCCAGGC
>JAHFJA010000032.1 GCA_023246095.1 bacterium
CGAACGATATCAATGGGGATTAAAAAAGATGACACCTGTGCAATACAGGAATCATCTTTTGTTAGTCTCCGCCACCACCTAGGTTTTTTAATACGTGTCCGCTAAGCGGGGTACGGATCAGGTTAGTGTGCTTTTTGAAGATGGATAGTTCAAACGGCATAGTTATCCTTTAATCGTATCTTAAATGGTTCATAGAAATTTAATCGGCCCAACCAAACTCAGTATACTGCAATTTCTTGATATCATTTTCTAAAGCAAATTTAATCTCTGGCACTATATTTTTAGGTAAACCATTAAGATCATACCAGGCGAGATCGTCACATTTATCAAGCTCTTTATTAATAATATCTCCAGACCATTTCTCGGCTCGAAGGAATATATTAAAATATTCCCTGACCTGCATAATATTGACGACTTCCAAATCTTCTGGATTCAATATAATCCCGGCTTCTTCATAAGCTTCACGAATTATTCCTTGCTTCGCTGTTTCGCCACCTTCCAAATGACCGGACACCAAGCCGTAATTTCCATCTTGATAAGATGTATTACATCTTCTGAGTAATAAAACTTTCCCATCCTTGATGAGTATGAGGTAGACAGCAGCGAGAAAAGTAAATCGTTCTATTTTTGCCATGCAATTACTGGTTATTAACCTATACGAGATGCGTCCGTAACAGCTACATTTTCACACTATCAACAAACACTTTTTACTTCAACCTCCCCTTCACCAACTCTGGGCGATCAGCCAGAAAGCCTTCTGTTTGAAGGTCTACCATAGTCTTGTAAGTTGGGCAAGTCTGCATGAGCTGTTCATGTGGCCCTTGCCCAATGATCTTGCCATCTTTCAACACCAAAATCGTGTCTGCATCACGTACCGTTGAGATGCGGTGTGCAATCACCACCGTTGTCCTGCCATGCACCAAGGCGTTGATGCCATGTTGCACTTTCTTTTCCGTGATACTATCAAGTGCACTGGTTGGCTCATCCAATACCACGATCTTTGGATCTTTGAGTATCGCGCGTGCAATGGCAATGCGTTGTTTTTCCCCACCCGAAAGACGAACACCGCGTTCTCCCACCAACGTATCATACCCTTTAGGGAGTTTGCTGATAAACTCGTGGGCGCCTGCTTGTTTCGCCGCTTCCATAATCCGTTTCTTGGACGCATGCGGATCGCCATACGCTATATTCTCCGCAACCGTTTCATTATACATGGAATTTTCTTGAAGCACTGTTCCGATGTATCGCTTCAATTTTTCAGGCTGGAAATTGCGAATATCAATCCCATCAATAGTAATCGTCCCTTTTGTTGGATCAACTAGTCGCACCATCAGTGACATAATAGTACTTTTGCCCGAACCAGAATATCCAACCAAAGCCAGTGTCTGATTCGGTTTGATAGAAAAAGAAAGGTCGCGCAGAGCAAAACTGCTTTTTTCTTTCGGATATGCGTATGACACATTATGGAATTCAATATGTCCCTGTATCTTGCCAATTCGCGTCGGATTCGTGGGGACAGTGATTTTGTCTTCTTTGGCCAATAACCCCAACAACCGTTGAATATGTTGCGCGCGTCGGGAATATTGGGGCAAAATATCGCTCATGACATGAAGCGGGGTAAGAATTTCATTGAGCAGACCAAGAAACATAAAAAGCGTTCCGAGAGTGATTGATCCGTCTTTCACAAAATATATACCGATCCCCAAAACGAGAAAGCGCGCAAACGCGTCTGGATTGAATATTTCGACTAGTCGCCATTTTTGATTAAGTGCCATTTGCGCATTTGACGCACGGGCGCTATACACATCATGGCGCTTCAAAAAAATATCTTCGTATGGATTGAGTTTATACGTAACAATATTGCTTACCTGGTCATGCAGGTGTTCGTGTTTTTCTTCCCACATTTTATTCACTTTTCTCTGTTCGTCTTCGTATTTTTTAATATGGCGCAACGTGAACCATAATGTCGGCGGGATAATAGAAATCGCAATAAGGGTCATTTGCCAACTTACCGACAGTGCGATTATCAGCATACCGAAAAAACCCAAGATCGCCGACAAAAATCGCCCCAACCACCAGTTGGTCATTTCCCACGTACTCGTGTCAGCATCATCTACTACTTTGGCATAGCGACTAGAATGCTCGGCCATGTGTTCAGCGTAATCCAATTTCAATAACCGTCGATATCCCGTCATGTGAACTTTTTGAGCGCTGACTTGACCGATCTTCCACACAAAAAATGATACTTGGGCGCTGGTAAGATTTTGAAAAATAGACAAAAAGAACCACCCAATGATAACCATCAAAAGTGTTTGCATTTGGGAGGAAAGAAACACACCGGCAATAAGTCCGTTGCTTAACGTGTCTACTACCACCTTATACAAATAAGGTTCTGCCAATCGAGCACTGACACTCAACACAACCAACAATAACAAAAAAATCATTGCGCGTTTTTGTTCCCACGCAAGACCAAGTAAATATGAAAGATATCCTTGCACTTTCACGGCGGTATTTTTGTTTTCTAGTAAATCGGCGTCTGCTTCCTTTTTCATGGGTTGGATTTTTATAACATGATTATCAATTTATTATATTACAAAACCCACGAATCGCATATTTTATTCTGAATAATTTTGAGTTCAAAAAATACCCTTTATTCAAGAGTATTTTTATTACATTATTAGTACGATTACTTCTTCATATATTTCATTGCAAACGCTGTCCCAACAATTATGGCGAGACCGGATATGACAAACATTGAAGAAATTCCCCACATGAGTGCACAATACCCGGAAACAAGGAGTCCAAATAGTCCTCCCACTTCATTGCCCATCGCATAACACGAAAGGACTGTCGCGCGTTCACTTGAAGGTATATGTTTGTTGAGATATGCATCCTTTATAGGTATGAACAATCCCCTCCCTATCTCATGAAGCATGAATGCCGAGATTGAAAGAGCGGGGTTTGTAACCAATACGGCTGTTCCTACAAGTCCGAAACCAATAATCATTTGTGTCGCGTTCATCGCATGTTCTTGTTTTCGCATTAACAATGAAAATTGGACTGCAAGCGATACTCCAATGAGCATGAACACATTGATTCCGATCTTCATATATCCTAAAACAGGCTGGTTATGCAACATATCATCAAAGAATGGCTGCCATTGCATATTTGGGGACTGCAATGCAAATCCCTGTATACTCCCAAGTATGATGACAAACAATACCGCTGGCGTACTTCGCGCGTACTGCATACCTTTCAGTGCGATGGCTTTTGTGACACAAAATCCGTGAGCGATGCTTTTTATCTCTGTTCCCCGTTTTTTCGTTCGGTCTTCCTTCATCAATATCCCCACGAGCACCAGAGTCACTAAAAAAGTATACCCTCCCATTATCCACGGCATCGTTATGTCTTCCACCGCAGCATACGCCCCGATGATTGCGCCGATCCCCATTGCTACATGGTTTACTATACGCTCACCGGTGAATACCTTGGCTATATTTCCCTCGTATTTCTGTTCCTTCAGTCGATCAACAAGCCATGCTTGAAATGCACCTGAGACAAGGGTGTAGCCTATACCCGCCAGTACTTCAGCAATAACAAATTGCCAAAAAGTACTCGACTGCGCATAAAAAAACTTTCCGATAGCTAGGAAAATACACGCAAACATTACTGTCTTTTTTCTACCAACGCTATCCGCGAGGGCACCTGTAGGTACTTCACAAATGATACGTGTCAAAAAAAATGAGACGTTGACTAAATTTACTTCGAGCGTGTTAAGCCCGAAATGCATGAGAAATAGTACATAGGTTGCCCCAATGTACGACATTCCCAACGAAAATAAAAACTGCATCACGAGATAACACGCGATTGTCCTCTTTGTCACAACAAATCCCCCTCTTTACAATAAATTTTCAATGAAACAAAAACCTCGACGTGTTTCAGTCGAGGCGAGAACAATATTGATCAAAATGTATTATTTATACAGAAATATCATGCTCACCTCGAGTGAAATAGAGTAAACCGCCCTCCATAATATTGGAGAGTACCGGCTGAATAGCATTGAATTTTGTGTGTGTTGTATTCATATGTTTCAAACACAATAGCACATATTTTGCGTTTTGTCAAGATCATGACGTAAACAAAAAATACCCTCAATTACAGGGTATCTTCATGAGTGTCTTTGTTTGATCTTTATGATCCTTTTTTTTGTTGCACTTCTCTCATCTCTGATAATTTCGCTCTTACCCCTTCCTTAAGGGGTGTAAAAAGACGATCGCTCAACGTATCTGTCTCATCCTTCGGATCCCTATAGTGTACCGCTTGTGCAATATATGGTTCCCATACTCTTGAGAGAAAGACGATTCTCTCGATCATATCGGAAAGTGAATAAGTCCCCGCCAAATCACCGCCCTGTACTAAGACAATCGCATCCTTATTAGATTTTGATCCGCAAACATAAAACGTCTGATCCATTTTTTCCTTCTTTCGCCCTTTAACGTCGAGCAGACCCTACAATTTTACTGTTTTTTGCCTATCAGGTGACGGCTCTGAAATACGATCGACGAATTCAAGGGATTCAAGACCATTGAACCTACTGCCACATTGCGGGTTGGCGCATTTAAAATTTACGCTCACTCCCACATGTGGTCCTTCAAAGAACCCATCGGATCCAAGACAGTCAGGACACACATTCATCTTTAAATGAGCAACTTCCCAATCAGTCAAATCATCACCGTCATTAACTGATTTTGCAAAAGCAGGTAGATTTTCCTCTTTGTTGGTCGCTCCTTTACGTATCGAAACAGATCTTCTTTTCTTATATATAAAGAAAAATGTGCACCCAACCAAACAAAGCATTACAATGATATACATATTAAATCCTCCTCAAAAAA
>JAHFJA010000005.1 GCA_023246095.1 bacterium
TTGCGTTGCTTCTGAAACACCTTCGTAACATATTTTGACATCATCATAACTGAAACAAGGTTTTGTTGTAAGGACTGTATCCATAGTGCGGAATCACCATCCCATTCGTCGCCTTCGATATACCCACCCGCATTATTTACCAGCACGTCGATCCTGCCAAACATGTCCATTGTTTCATCCACCACTTTCTTTGCGTCAGACTCGTTCATTAAATCTGCTTGAACCGTCAGTGCCTTCCTTCCCAAGTTGGTAATTTTATTTATTACACCTTCAGCGGCATGTTTATTGTTTCGATAGGTAATGACAATATCTGCGCCTTTTTCTGCAAATAACAATGCGGCGGTCATACCGATACCGCTTGAACCGCCGGTGATGAGGATTAGTTTATTGGCCATAAAAATAAAACGCTTTGTGAAATCCCTGCTAAATATTTCGAGGGTGATCTGTACTGAGAATACTACTTCAAAATTCTCAAGATCGTCAATCATAGTCCTGCGATTCATTCACCGAATCAAAAAATACGCCCGAAGGGCGCATTCCGACAGAATTGGTACTTAAGCTGCGAGACATGGATTCGAACCATGATTCACGGCTTCAAAGGCCGCTGTCCTACCATTAGACGATCTCGCATCAAGACATTCTTACACCTTCAAATACCGCCCTATCGCGAGAGCACTGCTTGCCATGTTTAATACAACAGACGCAAGTAGTTGATATCCAAAAATGGTAAAGAAATTGTTGCTGAAATACGCTAAAATGTCAAATGCCTGACCATCAAAATAGTTACTCGTGTAAGGCTGCAAAACACCCAAAAGTGGATAAATAATGACAATAGTGAGGACAATGGCCACAAAACTATAAATCACACTCTCCAAGACCAATGGCGCACGTATATACCAATTACTTCCTCCGACCAACTTCATAATCCCAATCTCATCTTTACGAGTGTATATAGTGATACGAATAGTGTTGTATACGATTAATACCGCAATTGCACCAAAGAATAGGTTGATCACGAGCCCTACTTGTTTCACGCGTTCCTTCAGAGTATTGAGTTTACTAATTACAATACTTTTATCATTTAAATTAGTTTTCTCAATAATATTTTCGTACTGACTTTGATTAAGCAGCTGCGTGATTGCAGGGTAATAGTGAATGTCCTTTGCTTTAATAAGCAAACTTGCAAACAAGGGATTTTCTTCAAATTGATCAAGGGATTCGGTAATTATCACATTACCCTCTTTTTCCTTTTTCGCACGAAAACGCTCAAACGCGCTTTGTTTTGAAATGTATTCTACATTATCGACATATTCACTTTTTGCCACAACATCTCTTAACGCCAAAATACTTGGCTCTGGGGCTGAAGTTTTGAAGTTAACCGTAATGTTGACGCGCTGCTCAATCGCATGCATCGCGGTATCAACTAAAGCGTTTGTAAAGATAAAAAAATTCACCGACAAAAACGATAGCGTGATAATCGATATAGTAACAATTGAGAGCCAAAAATTTCGCCAAAAGTTTTGGAAAGCAAATTTTATGACGCGTATGATATTAACAAACATAATTTACAAAATGTATTTTCCTCCTTCTTTATCTGCAACGATCGCCCCCCCCTCTACGGTGATCACTCGTTTTTTCAACATATTTACTATATCACGATTATGCGTGACAAATAAGAGCGTAGTTCCAAATTCATTGATCTTGGTCAGTAGATCGACAATACTTTTTGCAGTAATAGCATCCAAATCGCCCGTTGGTTCATCGGCTATCAAAATTTTTGGACGATGGACTAAAGCTCTTGCAATCGCAACACGCTGTTGCTCTCCTCCCGAAAGTTGACGCGGGTAACGATGATTTTTTTCCTCAAGACCAACGATCTTCAGAACTTGTGGGACAACCGTCTTGATACGCGACATCGGTGCTCCACAAACTTCCAATGCAAACGCTACGTTTTCAAATACTGTTTTCTTAGGAAGAAGTTTAAAATCCTGAAAAATAACACCGATTTGACGACGCAAAAGAGGAATGTCTCTTCGATGTATTTTTGTAATATCCCAATCACCAATAATAATTCTCCCTTTAGTAGGACGTTCTTCGGCAGTGAGCATTTTTGCAAGAGTGGTCTTCCCTGCCCCACTTTGTCCGACAATGAAAACAAATTCCCCTTGACTAATATTAATATCTATCTCTTTCAGAGCAGGAGCATTTGGGGGATAGATTTTTGTTACATTTTCGAAACGAATCATAGGAATATCGATTTAAAAAAGTTTTTCAATACGTACATTTGCAAGACCATCCTCGAGCTTTGCAATCTTCAAAAATGAATTTTTTACCAGGTCGATCACTCGCTTTTTGTTTGGGTTCACCCATGTGGATGTCGTAACAACAACAGTAGATGTGTCATTTAAGGTGTTGGTAACTTTCAGACGCGTACCGACAGGATATAAATCCGTTGCAGCACCCTCAGGAAATCGTTTATCAGCATACCAACTAGCTACCCCCTCGTGCATCGCGTTCTCTTCAACAAATACCCCAATGCGTGCGTACGCGAGATGGATATCGGTTTCAACTGTCTTGCTAATCCTATTCATAGTACCTGGTAATGCAGTCCACTTCTCCTGTTTCCCATTCCAAAAATAGAGCCGCGGGCGATATCCCCTATCATCAGAATAATGCGCCAAAATATGAATGGGGACACTAGAATCATACAAAGCATCATCATCAATATCGAATTGACATATAGGACTGACTAGTGTCAGTTCAGAAAAATTATTCAAGATCCCTTCATTAACAGTGGATATGACGCTGACATGTACACGATCGGACAGCGAGGTAGGCAGTGAAATATCTAATCCGCAATCTGAGCTCTTTACTGCGGAGTAAGTAGGCTTTTCAGGAATCTTCTGCTCTTTTGCATGGACTGCAGGCGCAAGAAAAAATAGCACCCCTACAATTAATCCTAAGTTCCAGCGACTGTTGATCATTTTGTTGCTTTGAGCTAATATAATGCGTGTTACCGTTCGTTCCGTGCGGGATTAGTTGAATGGTACAACGCGACCTTCCCAAGGTTGAGGCACGGGTCCGATTCCCGTATCCCGCTCCATATATGCCGATGTAGCTCAGTTGGTAGAGCAGTGCTTTCGTAAAGCAAAGGTCGTGGGTTCGACTCCCACCATCGGCTTATCCGATAATCAGCATATCATTTTTTTGAGTCTGTCACAAAAAAGTAATCCCACCACTTTTCGGGATTACTTTTTTCTTTTGATTTTTCCGCGGGTGTACCTAAAGACGAGCCATTTGATGCAACAGTATTCGAAGATGTCTTGGTAGATGGTTGATTTTCACTGTTTACATCGCCCGAACCCACAGGCTGACCTTCCGCATCCTTTCCTGTCAAAACGACAACTTCTTCCCCTGGACGTTGCATGCCCAATTTTAGGCGAGCTTCTTTTTCAGCGAAAAAATCCGTTTCCAAAAACTGATTTAATTCTTGTAAACTGCCTTGAGTATGTTGCAAATCCGCAACTTGTTTTTCGAATGTCTGGATATCCTGTTCAGTTTGATGTCGTTTTATGGCCACTTGCGCTGTTTGATATGCAAAAAAGAGCACAAGTACACCAATACTATACATTGCAATTTTTGAAGATATCAAATTTCGCGGATGTTTTACGTATTGTATTACACGACCGATTATGGAGGGAATATATTTCATACATTATGATCGCATACGATCCCAATATTCATCCAAGGACGGTGGTGACTCTTTCGGTTTCGCCTGATCAGGAATTGGGATTTGTTGCCGCGTAAATGACGTATTACTCTCTCGCTGAGATATGCCAGAAGTTGGTTCAGAAGATGCAAACGTTGTCCGAGATGCAATGACTTCTAACAAATGCTGGGGATGAATTATATGCTCAATTACAAACGGACTCACTGAAGATTTTAGCATACATTCGACACTTCCGATATCCCGGGCGGTGTTCATTAATCCCTTTTTTTGATATTGACCATGAAGGATCTCCTTATAAGCAATTTCTCGCACTTTTTTTGTCCAGAAACCGGTACGTTCAATAATTATAATACGGGCAGTGCTTGCAACACAGATACTGCCCATCCATTTAATAACTGCTCGCCAGCCCAAAATGACACAAAAAATAAAAAATAAAAAAAACACCCCGACTCCCCATGGTCCAGCCCTAAATAACGGTGTAATGAAAAAAAAGAGTACCAGTATTCCCGGCACAGCAATGAATAACGTACGAACCATCGGGCTATTGCTCATTCGAAAGATTTCCACAACATCCTCGTGGTCGTCAAACGTCAGATTTTCCAACAATGAAGGCATATACCATAGTATAGCACGCCAAAATCCCTATTTCCTTATATGCCGTTGAGTTTGTTTATCAACACTTTTTTCGGTCCTTCAAGGACAGTAAACAAGAAACGATCTGTCACGCTTTTGCGTAATTTGAACTCTTCGATTGTCATTGATGTATATTTCAATTCTCGCTCGAGTTCGTTTTCCACTCTCTTGAGAGTAGTCTCCCATAGTGCTTTATCGACCTGACCAATAAGAAGAATGTCAATAGGCGAATCAGTGACGCCAACAAAAAAACCTGATAAAAGTGCGTATTCGATGGTTCCCATTTGGTGAATAACCCGAGAAAGGTCCCTCTCTACGATCAATGGACTTTTATCAAACAATGATTTGAGTTCTTTAAAAAGCACAAAATCAGAGTCCGCACGATAATACTTTTTTATCTGCTTATCACTTTTATCTTCTACTACGTCTTCAATGGGTTCTTTTCCGCCAAACAACATTCTCGACGTACGCGCCGGATCATCTTGTTCTTTGGTCTTTTTCGCCTCCTCTTCCGTAACAGTCACAATTAGTCCACAATCTTCCAGATTGGTAAGTTCGCGTCGCACCGAGTTAATCTGAGTATCTATCACGCGGGTCAACTCGCGGATATAAAATGCTTGGCGCGGATTAGTCAAAAAAAGCTTTAAAAGCTTTGTTCTCGTACGTGATCCAAATATTTGTTCAAGCATGTTCATATGTCTTTAGGGTCAATCATCTCTTGAGTAAATGTATGAAGCGGGTCTTTATTGCAATTAATCGTTCCTATAGTATACTGATTCTTGAAATCCGTAAATAGTACCCGCGGTATGACTAAGAAAACCAGACCTTCGATCGCGAAAATATCGATACCAGGAACACAAAGCGATGAACTCTGCTACGTATTTGCAGAGCGGCTCGACGAACGTAATCCGCAGTCGGATACAGTGTTCGGTATTTTTCAAATCCGCTCATCAAGCGAAGCATACCAAACGATAATAGAACGTATCGTCAAACATATTCTTGACTTCTATTATCGTGCGCAAGAAAATAATTCGAATGCTAACTCGGAGAATGCCGTTGGTGCCTCAGAATTTCTTTTTGAAAATGCTCTGCAATACGCGAACGACCATGTTGTAAGCATGATTGAAGAAATGCAAGACGCACTTACAGGTCGTACGCTCATCGATCGTACACGCATTTCCTTGTTGATTGGTGTAATTTCAGGAGAAGATCTCTTCCTAACAAGCACCGGCAACGCTGTGAAGGCCTATATGCTGTATCCTGTTTCACGTAACGGAACATTTTCCCACTACTCGGCTATATCAGTGACCGATGAACAAAACCAAGAACGATCACCCGATGCAAAAAAGTTATTTACTAACGTTATCGCAGGAACATTTTCTATTCCTGGAAGCACATTAGTAGTATGCAATGCACGATTCAATGACTATATTCCTATTGACCAGATAAAGCAGATCATATCAAGTTACCCTTTCGATCATGTCACTAAATACCTGTATAACTTATTAGGAAAGGCAAATGAAAACACTGACTTCAATGCCTTATTTCTTTCTCTTCAAGAGTCAGATTTTTCGGAACTTAAAGGATCCCATCGTCAAACCCGTTCCGATGATTCAATCAATGAATTAGTTGAGCAACAAAAAAATACTCAGAGTATTTTATCCCCTGCAGTTGTCAGTCACATGAAAGAACAGGTGGAGCACTTTGTTGTACACAGCATTATAAAACCAGCTCAATCACTTCGAAACAGCCTAAAAAAAGTTGATTATCAAAAACATGCCAAGACATTAAAAGGTTGGAGTAAACACATGTCGATAACAGCGAAAAAGAGCGTCGGCGTTGTCAAAAAAAACTATAAAAATCCACTCCCAGCGGTTAAGCGAATCAACATCCCAAAACGATTTGACGTATCTAGCATCAAAAAAATAATTTTACCCTCAATCAAAAAAATTACACACTTCTATGCAAAACTACGCGAACAAGGGCCCACATATTTTATAGATTGGTTTAAAGGACTTTCAATGTTATCGAAGGGTCTCTTTGCTCTCGCTGTTATATTTATCTTCTTATTTGCAAGCAGTATCATTACTCTCAACAAAAAACACGGTCAACAGACAGAGGATCAAGTATATACAGCACAATTCAACGCGGTGGAACAAAAAATCAACCAAGCTGAATCTAGTATGATTTTTGAAGACGAGGCACGCGCCATAGCATTATTATCTGAGGCCCAAACATCATTGTCATCGCTTCCTCGTGATTCAGCTGACCATATTGCTGCTTCAGATGCGTTAAGCCTGCGTATCAACCAATCAAACCAAAAGATACATAAAGTATATCCTGTCACACAGACGGAGATTACTAATTTGAGCAACCAGATTCCAACACTCGACTCAATCAACTTTGTGGCATCCCCAAACACTGTGCTTGTTTACAACAACGAGAGCATTTATGTGCTATCTCGCCAAAATGGGACAGTGACCCAATTAAATACTCAAGCAAAAATTCCTAGCATTGGATGCTCAGCCGCTCTCTCCGATGATTTATTTTACTTTTGCAGTAAGGAAGGTGATCGGTTATATGAAGTCAACATAAAGACCAAAGAAACCAAACAGATTTCAATAAAACTTTTCCCAAAGGAAACCTTAAAGGCTATCACTTTCTTTAATAACAGACTCTATGTTCTTGACACGACAACAAATACTATATTCCGTCACAGTAAATCAAAAGACGGATTTGGGACTCCCATTCAGTGGTTCGCTGGAACATCGACTGCGTCCTTAACGGATGGTCGACAAATAATTATCGATGGGACTGCCTTCGTTTTGAAAAATGGAGCAGAATTGATGCGAATAGCTTCAAATAGAACGTCTACACTGTCGTTTGCAAAAATTGAGCCAAAAATTGACACAGCTCAATCATTCTGGGTGGCGGAAGAATCAAATTATCTTTACCTTCTCGACACACCAAACAAACGTATCCTCGTCGTGGACAAATCAACAACTAAACTAGTGGCGCAATTAACTTCTGACATTTTTGCACAGGCACGATCTTTCAGTGTCATTGAGAAAAAGAAAGAGATCCTTGTACTCACCCCTACCGCTATCGTAAGCATTCCACTCCCGTTTCTTAAATAGTGTTATGCACAGTGTACGAATTATTATTCATAGATGCTTATGGTATACTATATTGTAATTATGCTTGTCTAATTATTTAAGTTCACAAAACCATGCTTAGTCGAAAATCGAAACAACAGCCGATTACATCGCTGTTCAATGCTGTTTTGCTCCTTTATCTAGTCGTCCGCGGTACTCTATCAATGCTCTCTCAGCCAGCTACAGACATAACCAATACGTACCTCAACTTATTACTCTCAAGCTATCCTACCATTGGATTCCTTGCAATGATCGTAGTTGCGCTCGCAATTGTGTTGTGGGGTGCGGAATTACTTAGAATGTTTTGGAATTTCTTCATGGTAAGTATGTTCAAATTGCGACAACTTACATTTCAAGAGGCGCTTGCTATCATTTTAATGATTACCGTGATTCTCAAATAGTAAGTAAAAACATTGTCATAATAAAAAAGCCTCCGCTTAACCGAGAAGGCTTTTTTATTATAGTAACTTTACTTGATTGTTACCTTTGCACCTGCTTCTTCAAGCTTTTTCTTGATTTCTTCACTTTCTGCTTTAGATACACCTTCCTTCACTACCTTTGGAGCAGCGTCAACAAGATCTTTTGCTTCCTTAAGTCCAAGTGCGGTAATTTCACGTACCACCTTAATAACAGCAATTTTCGTTGCACCTGAATCAGTAATCTCAACATCAAATGCTGTTTTCTCTTCTGCTGCCTCTGCTGGTCCTGCTGCTGGTCCTGCCATCATCATTCCCATAGGAGCTGAAGCTGATACGCCAAACTTTTCTTCAAGAACTTTAACGAGTTCAGCCAAATCAAGAACAGAAAGTTGTTCGATTTTAGAAACAAGATCTTTGAACTTCTCTGGAACTTCAACTGCTTTTTTTTCTTCGTCCATACTATGTTTGATTAATTTAAATTAAAATCCTCTATGCTCCCTTTTCACTCATTGCTTTAAATACGGTCACCAGGCCACGCAGATTACCCGCGAGAACAGTAACCATACCAGAAATGGGTCGTTGTATTGTTCCCACCAACTTGGCACGAAGCTCATCTTTTGATGGCAATAGTGACAGCTGTGTAAGTGCGGCAGCGTCCATATATCGTGAACCTGCTTTCTCTGACATAAGCAACCCTGCCTTCATACTAAATCCGTCATGTTCTTTGCCAAACTTTGCAAAGAGTCGAGCAGGCGCTACTTCGTCAGTCATACTGAATGCCGCTGCAAGCTCCCCCTCAAGAGTTCGGGGGGTCAGTTCAGTAATACCGGCATTCTCAAAGGCTTTTGCAAACAATGTTTTTTTTGCCACAAGACAGTGAATCTGGGCTGCATCACATTGCACGCGCAAGTCGTCGGCATCTTTGACCGTCAATCCCTTCATGTCGATAAACACAATCGACTTGCTGTTAGGAATGTACTCTCCGACGCGAGTCAGGACGGCCTCCTTTTTTGCTCGAGTTGTTGCCATAAAAAATAATTAAAAAAACTGTGGTACGATCCACAGGAATATCTCCTAAAATAGAGAAAGTAGTACCCTGCTACAGACAAGATAATCTTGCTTCGGACAAGACGTCTATAGGTCTTTGGATCGTTTGAATACTATATACTAGATTAAAAAAAGTGTCAAACGATCAACCTCAGGGCATTGGATTAGATAAGTATTTACGCTTATTCGCTAAATGTTCTTCATACGTCTTACTAAATATTGCCTGACCATCTTTTGTCGTGAGAAAATAGAGATATGGTGTTTTTTTATAGTAAATAACAGCCCTTATTGCTGAAAGCCCAGGATTACCAATGGGGCCTGGAGGAAGACCGTTGTGTTGATACGTATTATATAAAGATTCTACACCGGTGTCGTCAAGTGTCGGCTGGGTTAGTCCTTTGCCCGTAACATAGTTAACTGTCGCATCCGATTGGAGGCGCATTCCTTCGGAAATTCGTTTATAAAATATTCCTGCAACAATAGCTCGGTCATCGTCATTAGGTACTTCTTTTTCGACGATACTTGCAAGAGTAATAACATCGAAGACAGTTCGCTTCTGATGAACAATAATTTCATCTCTCATTTCTTGAGTTAATTTGTGATCAAAATTTTCAAGCATCGCCTTTATAATGTCAGAAGCAGATGCGTTGGGGAAAACACGATATGTGTCTGGAAACAGGAAACCCTCAAGGCTTGCTCCTTTGGGTATATCTGAAAGAAACGAATACTGCCCTTCAGGAATCACTCGGCTTGCAGATACAAACGATGAGGCTGCAGGGTGACCTTGATCATACAAATATCGAGCCATCTCCTCTCTGGTAATTCCTTCACGGAATGTCAGTGCCACATCGGGTGCGTATTGTCGTGTTTTTGTAAGAATCCCCATGACTGAAGACAAGGTTACCGTCCCTTCAAACGCATAATCACCAGATTGTATTAACCCCTCTTTCCCGGTGATAGATAAATACACGCCTGCTAAAAATGAATTATGAATGATCTTTTTCTGAGCAAGCATTTCCAATGTCTGGAATCCTCTCTGGCCAGCCGGAATTTCTACTTTTACCTTTTCAGTAAGGGTGATTGGGGCAAACCATACATATAGTGTGTAAACAAAATAAAACAAGAGAGCAACACCAAGGAATACAGCAATTCTTCGGGCAATAAAACGAAACATGACGAGAAAATAATTACTAGCACTAAAAATTATCTATGATGCGAAATCAAGCGCCTACCAGCCCCCCAAACCAATATCCCCGCAAGAGTACCCACTACTATACCACCCAATATATCAGTAGGATAGTGTACACCGACATACACCCTGCCGATTCCAATAAACAAAGCAAGAACATATGCTACAATTCCCCAACGTCTATTATTCATGTACAAGATTGTTGCCAAAGCAAAAGCAATAGCAGTATGATCCGAAGGGAATGACTTATCAAGACCTGATTTTTCTATAAGAAGATGTACTTGTTCATGGGCGACGAAGGGACGATATCGAAACCAGGCCAATCCTATAATCTTATTCACCGACAATGCTAATATTGCTGCACAAGCACCTTCTAAAATTCCTCGAATACGATGTCCATGTGCCAACAATACCATTAATGCAAGAACAAATATACCCATTACTGCAAGGAATTCACCCACAACATCCAAAAAAGGTGAAATACCTGCAAGGTCATTGATAGCCCGAAATATAATGTAATCCATAGATATTAAAATAATGCGCGAACGTCTTTAATAGTTGCTAGTAACGCTACAATCATCAACGCCGCAAAACCGATAATATGTGCAATATTCTCAGCATTTCTAGGTAGTGGCTTACCTCGGAATTTTTCAATGATTGCAAATAGCGCACGTCCACCATCCAGAGCTGGTAATGGTAGTATGTTAAGGATAGCAAGGCTTAAAGAAAGTTGAATCATCAATAGCAGTACATGAGAAAACCCTTCTTGAATCGCGACACCCGTATATGCTGCAATACCCACGGGACCCGAAAAATCACTAAATACCAATGTCTGAAATGCATGCAGCAAGAAGGCAACGATAGTATATA
The DNA here is from genome assembly GCA_023246095.1 of bacterium. Lineage (GTDB taxonomy): Bacteria > Patescibacteriota > Patescibacteriia > JACQRZ01 > JACQRZ01 > JAHFJA01. Next base: position 11,044 of record JAHFJA010000005.1, read on the forward strand.
TCATGATTCCCGTAGCAGAGAAGGCAACAAGGATTGATTCAAAAAAAGGATATGAAACAATACCGCTATCCGTTAGGGCGACTCCAAGACCTGGCTTTTGTACGGTGATTTCTTTACCCGATTCGTCTCTAGAAGTAAATGTTATTGTTTGTATTGTAGGAGAAAGAGTAATGTCTCTTCCACCTCTGTGAACAACTATCGAGATCGTTTTTCCCGATTGTGACTCAAGGTACGGGGTAACCTCCTTATATGTTGAAAAATTCTTTCCATCAATGCTGGTAATGCGATCTCCTGGTTTCACTTCTGCCTTTGAGGCGGGGGTGTCTTTCATGACTTGGGTGATAATCACTCCACGATCACGGATCATACCATCTCCTGTATAATCTGACAGATCAACTGGCATACCGACATTAAATCCTATACAAAACAATACTACCGCTAATATAAAGTTCATTCCTACTCCTGCAGCCAAAATGATCAATCGCTGCCAAATGGGTTTTGCGGCAAAACTGTCAGCGTCCTTTGCATCTTCTCCCTGCTCACCTTTTAAGCGCACAAACCCACCCAACGGAAGCCAATTGATGGTAAGTATCATTTTTTTCAGCTGTATCTTGAATGCCCGAGGAGGAAACCCAATAGCAAACTCATCAACGTGTACCCCGAAAAGTCGCGCAGTAATAAAATGACCCCACTCGTGCGCCACCACCAGGATGGTCAAAATGAGGAGAAAAACAACAATGGTAACAATAATCATCATAGGCGATTTATATAGTCAAAATTTCAGCTTCTTTTGTATCCCCCATTTCCTGAATAGTGCGTGTGTAATCTTTTGTTAATTGGTCTGTTTTCTCGAGTAAATCATATCGATCATCTTCCGTAATATCCTTGCTTTTCTCAGCTTTTTGTATTCCATCTCTGATTGTGTCACGGACAGAGCGGAGACTCACGCGAGCTGCTTCAATTTTTGTATTGAGCACTTTTGCCATTGCTTTGCGATTTTCTTCTGTCATCTCCGGTAAAACGATACGGATCGTGGTTCCTTCATTAACTGGATTTACCCCAAGGTTTGCATTGGTAATTGCCGTTTCGATATTTTTAGAAATAGATGTATCCCAAGGCGAAATAAGCAAAGAACGCGCATCCGGCACACTGACCGATGCTACCCCCTTCAATGGGGTCATTGTGCCATACACATCAACCATTATGTGATCAACGAGTGCTGCGTGAGCACGACCTGTCCGAAGACCCGTCAATTCCTGTTTGAGATGGTCAATAATACCAACAAATTCCTGCTCGTGTTCTGAAATTAATGGATGCATATCATTAATGCCCTTTAGGGTAAAGTTAATATTATTATCTAAAAAAAGGTGAGGCCGCTTTATAAACCGAAGTTCCTAAATATACTGTTGCGATATTATAAGGATCAATCAACATTACTTCGGCCGCACGATCGCTTGGCAAATGTCGTGAAACCCAGTGCGCTCCCCCATCAGTCGTCCGATAAAACGTCGATTGCGTTGCGTAAAATATTTCATCATCATCTTGTGGATTAACCGCGACCGCCAATATCACTGCCTCACCTTCGGGAGTTAGTAGAGGCACGCTTTCCCATGAGGATCCCATTGACTGTGACTTGTACATTCCTTGCGAATTCACATAGAGCAGGCCCCCTTTCTGCGATAATGGACCGATCCATCGAAACGGATAATGCGAGAACCATTCCGTATTTTTTATCGATACATCTTCCCATGACACCCCCTTATTCATACTGCGAAATACTCCGTTATCTTTGGTCGCGACGTAAATGAGATTCGAGTCCCAACGATCAATAACCAGATCAGAAATTGACGTGTTAGACAGACGATAAATGGCCGTCCATGTAGTTCCTCGATCGAGACTTTTTAAAACATCCCCATCAGATGACGTGAGATATACGATTTCAGGTTGAAGTGGGTCAGACTCCACACTCGTCAAAGCAGTGTTGGGTCGAGTTTCATTATATGTCACCGTCCAGCTTTTTGCACAATCGGTGGTCTTGAGTAACTGACCTTGTGTAAGCACATACACGACGCAGCGTGAAACGGAATCGAGCGCAACATCTTGTACATACACTTTAGTCAAAACATTATTCCATGTTTCTCCTGCGTCTTCGGTGACGTATAGGCCATTTGAAACAGTGCCAGCGAATACTCTCTTACCATTGCGCGCGTCGATTTTAAGTTTAGTAATCTGGTCATTTCCCATGCTTTTTTTCTTACCTTCTACCATGATAACCTGTTTTGGTACCCAATTTTCACCACTATCAAGTGTTTTAAAAATACCCCCCTGAGATGCCCCACCAAGCTTTAACGTACACCCCGCGCCGAGGAGTAGTAAAGCAGAAAGTGCAAAAAGTGACAAGAAAATACGATGCATAATAAGCTTAGAAAAAAAGATGTTCAAATGCGTTAGAAAGGGTACCGATACGATTCATAGTATGTACTTGCACATAACGAGTACTTGAGTGGACAAACGCTGATTGAACGGCCACGTCAGACGAGTGCGCCATTTGTTCTAACGCCATTTCTACTGAAATAAAATCTTGAGAATTGATAGTCGAAACAACAAGGAGCTGTTCATGTATTGGTGCGGTGAATATATGCGGGTCGAATTTGGGTAACTTCTTATGTTCCGACGATGTAAGTCCAGGAAGTCCCGATGCAGTTCTCAACACTGAGGGCACCAGTCTGAATCGAACAAGTGATGCGCGTGAACGTATGGTTGGTAATATTCTCTGAATCCTGTGTGCAAGCAACAGAAATAGAACGCGTTCTGACGGCTCTTCCATTGCTTTCAAAAGGGCATTTGACGCTTGCTCGGATAAATAGTCCGCCCCATCAATCAGTATGATATTCCAGACATTGGATTGCTGCGTATACAGCGAACTAGAAACACTGGATCGTATTTCATCGATACTGATAATTCCGTATTCATTCTTTTCAGGATTCCAGGCATCAATATGATGTACCTCTGATGAAGGGAATCTCTGTTTCATGTCATGAATAAACACATCCGCAACCGTTCGCTTCCCCACATGCTCGGGACCTGAAAATATCATGCATTGCGGCACAATATCGTTAGTCAAAACATGCTGCAAATACGTTATAGCGTCAGTATGCCCAATGATGGAATTCCAGTCTTTCATATCGTAGATATCGTAGGGGGTAAACCCGTAGATGCCCTCTGGGTACCCTTTAGGATATGAGAATAGTGTAGCAGGTTTTTGAGCAAATAAAAAACCACATATCCTTTCATATGCGGTTTTTAATAATATTATTTTTTAAGATTTGCGACTTCAACCTTGACGTGCCAGTCCTTATAGTAGTGTGGCAGCGTTCCTGCATGCATCTCTCCTATCGCTATGTACGCTTTTGTGGCTTTGATCGATCTCATTTTCAGGACGATATTAGCCAGAATGAGCGGTTCCCGAAAATCGAAATTCAACCATTGTGAAGTATTCTCATACGCCTCCATTGGTACAAGTGAATCATCAAGGGAAAAAAGGATTAATACCACTCGGTTAATCAACGTTCTGTCAAAACCAAAAAGTTTTAGTGCCGGTTGATCAAGAAATGGTTGCCACCAGGCTAAGTCACTTGCTTGAGTTCTGACGTATGTCTTGAACTCATCAATCGAAGCAGGAGGATCAGTACCGAGCTTTCCTGCCTCTTTAACGAGATCGGAATAGGTGGTTTGCCAGTTTATCTCACCTTCCACACCCTCAATAAAGACGAGTGCTGGTTTGACCCTTTTTACATATTTTTCAATCTGGGCCTGTCGTTGCTTTGACTCTTCTGCTTGAGACATCACATCGCTATGAATATCCGGAATCAGAATCAATGAAATTGGTGGACCTACCAACGCAGCTTTTTGACCTTTGTGGATGACATCGACTGCTCGATCAAGCTCTTTAGAAGCCAAAAAGTCCTTTAGATATTCTTTTGTTGAGAGTTTCCCTGTCAAAATACTCCCGGATGGGCCTAAATTATCGGCAATATAGCTAAGCCGCGCTTCGACAAAGCATTTTATATTTTCAATTGATTTCGTTATTTTCTCACTAGGCCACAATAATGGCGAACTGGAAGGTATTATTGTCGGCGTAGCTACAGGTTCCGGCTGCACTTCGACGTACTTTGCCTGAGGCTGTTTACTGTAAACTAAAATGATTATTACTGCTATAGCGCACAGTGTTATCACTATCTTATTACCTACGCTTTTATTCACCCTTTTTTCAACTCTTTTGTTTTCGTTCATTTAGTGGCTCCTTTCAAGAGATACACATTGTAAAAATACTGATCGCAAACTAGCATGGGTGCTCAGGATTGTCAATGGGACATTTCCATTTTATCCCGATATAATCGGGAAATCATGCAAAAATTCTAAAACAAAACAAGGACAGCCTATTGAGACAACACTCCCAAAGTCTTACGAGCACACTCTTCCCAGCTAAACCTTTTGATATTTTCAAGACCTTTTGTTATCAACTCTCGTTCGAGATTATAATCGCTTAATACTTGTGCAATTTTAGTTGCCAAATCCTCCGGAGACGCGGCTTCGTGATAAAGAGCTCCTTCGCCGCCTACTTCAGGTAAACTCGCCGCCTGCGAAGCTACAACCGGTATGTGACAGCTTTGTGCCTCGATGACGGGTATCCCAAACCCCTCATAAAAACTAGGGAACGCAAATAATCGCGCATTTCGTAATAACGCCACCTTTTGTTCTTCATGAATCCATCCTAGATATTTTATATCATCTTTATATTTACTCTCCCCTATTTTTCCCAACACTTCCTGCTCCGCCAATCGAGCTTTACCCGCGATAACGAGTTGGAGATCAGGAAATGATTGCTTCACAATCGCAAATGCGTCAATAAGCGTCGGAAGATTTTTCTTTTTTTCTAACGGCGCAATAGTAAACAAATAATTCGTTGGCATCAAATCCCATTGTTTCAAAATCAGCGCATCAGGAATGGTCGTTGCCATGGATGCTGGAACATACGTTTCTTTGTCATAACCCAAATGAGTTACAACGATTCGTGCAGGATCGACATTGTAATATTTCACAATTTCTTGTTTAGTAAACTCTGATACCGTCAAAATCGTATGAGCTCGTTTTGTTGCATGCCAGGTCGTCCAATATAAGTACTGCTGGCGTTTCCACTCATAAATATCTTTATAGGGAATAAACGCAATGTCGTGGATCGTTGTTATGATTCGTTTCGATTGAACCAACGGCAGCGCATCAGCAGGTATAAATAACGTATCGGGTTTCTTTTTTAACAACTCCATCGTCAATCTTGTCTGTGGCCAAAACCACTTTGTCGGCGATTTTAAAACTTTTTCTGTAAAATGCGGTGGCCACGTTGCTTTTTCTTCATCAGAAAATGGTTGTGAGGTATATAAAATATATTCATTGCTCGTATCCTGCTTCATGAACTCATGCAAAAGGTGATAGGTATACCATTCCACCCCCGTTTTTTCCCGTCGTGCTGCCGGTGACGCGTCAATGCCAATAATCATAGTTACTTTGTCGCTAAAATACTGCGCTTGTACGCATCAAGATTTTCCAAAACAATTCCCGTACCTTTTGCCACGCACAACAACGCTTCATCAGCAATATAGGCAGTTATACCAGTCGCGCGAGTGATAAGTTGGTCAAAATTACGCAAAAGAGACGTCCCCCCTGACATGATAATACCCCGGTCAATAACATCAGCCGCCAACTCTGGTGGTGTGTCCTGTAATACAGATTTAACCGCTGAAACGATTCCGTCCAATTCGTGAGAAATCGCATTGGTCACATCATCAGAAGTAACCGTGATCGTTTTCGGAAGACCAGAGATAATATCACGACCGCGCACCTGCATGATCAATTTTTCTTCCAAATACAATGCAGAACCGATCGTAATCTTGATTTCTTCCGCTGTACGTTCCCCTATCGCAAGTCCGTATTTTTTTCGAATATCCTCCATAATCGCTGCATCAAATTTATTGCCTCCTATACGTACCGAGTTGCATGCAACCACGCCTCCCAAGGAAATAACTGCGATTTCAGAGGTACCTCCACCGATGTCGATAATCATGTGACCGGATGCGTTGCCAATAGGAATATTTGCACCAATCGCTGCAGCAACAGGTTCTTTAATGATGTACGCCGCCCGTGCTCCTGCAGCCAACGTAGCATCGATCACCGCGCGTCGCTCAGTAGAAGTAATTCCTGCTGGCACTGCCACCATCACTTCAGGGCGAAAAATGCGTACACCCCCAAGAGCTTTATTAATAAAATAGCGAAGCATAGCTTCTGTTGTGCGATAGTCAGCGATCACGCCGTCCTTGAGAGGACGAGAAGCAATGATGGTATCTGGCGTGCGCCCCAACATTTCTTTTGCTTCATTCCCTACCGCTAAAACTTTTTTATCGGCGACAGAAATAGCAACAACAGAGGGTTCGTTGATAACAATACCTTTTTTGGGAGTATGGACGAGGACATTGGTTGTCCCTAGATCAATGCCTATTTTTTTGTGAAACATAAGATCAGAACGTCACGGAGAAAAAGCGATCGACTCGAAGGTCAGATTGAAACTGTATACTATTGGCGTCAATCTTAGTGTTAAAAAACCCTGATGGTTCGTATGAGACAACAGGACGGGGGAACCTCAATGTTCCCTTGAACCTCTGACTCGACACGCCTGATTGTTTTTGTGCGGTAAGTTCATAGCGTCCTGCACGGATTTGCTCAGCAATACGAGATGGCAATTTATACTCTATACTAAAGTGTTTCGTTGATTTGGGGTCAACGACAATGTACGCACCAAAGTACGTTTTGTCAAGTTCAGTACCCGCCTCCACTTGTCCCACTTTGTCAGTAAAATCATTTTCCAATGCACCCTCAGAATGTACCAACGTACTCCCAGCAGGAACATATATTCTTACCCAGTCCTTATACCGAGTCGTAAACCAAGTAAATGAACCGTTGTTAGTATAATAGAGATCTACTTTTCCATAGAGATCTCCATCAGCACCTTGACGTATTGAATAATCAATGGACTTATCCATAACCAAATCAGTCTTAAGTGCCCCCATGTTACTGTCCACCACCATAACAAAATCACTGTTCGTTTTACGAAATTCACCCGTCCAATTTTGATTACGTGCATACGATTGCAGAGCCGGATCGTCAAAATACATCAACAATTGACGCTCTTGTACTAACCTCTGAACAGTCGAAAAAACATCGGAAAATCGTGAAGGAGGAAGTTTATAGAGTCGCTCAAGGATCTTATCGGACAGTTCCCCAATAATTTCTTTGCGAGCAGATTCAGCAATCCCCTTTTGATAGTAGCCTTTTTCAACTTGATACTGTAATTCCTCTTCAAAGTTATCGGCTGTAAATACGATTCCTTCTACATCAATGGGGCCCGTAAAACGCAATAACGGAACAATAAATTCCTGAGTAATGGCAATAACTCCATCTATATGTTCCTGACCTCCTTCTTGATGATAAAACCAAATTGCTTTTTTGGCGCTTTCACTAAAATCAGGCGACCAGTTTGAGTCACGTAAAAACCACCATCGATTAGTAGTGAAAAATTGGTAAAATGGTGCAGGTGGATCTACGTGAAGATAACGGGATGCTGGATCATCTAGATTATATATATTGTCAGTATGGAATTCATTTATCTCACCATTATGCAATTTCAAGATGCCGTAATTTCCAATAAATCCCCCTGTTGCACGTACCTCAGCATTATTTTGCAACAAAAATAAATATGTTTTTTGACCAGGATAGCCAAGAATCGAGGGACCTTTTTGCAGAAAAGGAGTAAACGCGCTGAGAAAATCCGAGAATTTCCCAGTTGGCTCTTTTATTTTAATAACTGCGTCTGCTAATACCGGACTGAGAGCGGTTGTGTCAAAAGAGTCGAGAGCCTTAGTCTGAGTAAGAAGATCCTTTTCGATATCGGTGATTGTAGTATTATTTTTTTGTAAAATTTCAAACATGAGACCTTTTTGAGCTTCAGAAACATCCTTAAACGACTCCATTTTATTAGTACCCAATACCTGGGAAACCGACTGGACGATGGCCATCCCTTTCTGTGCATCGTTGACAAGTACCCCAGAAATATCCAATAATTGATTTGCCGCGTTAAATTGTGTGCCAACGTATGGTACATGTGAAAAAACAGTAAGATGACCTAACGCCCACTGAAGATTAAAAACACCTTTTTGAGTATATTCCAACTCCTTTGCAAGATTATTCACATCAGCATCACGAGCATATATTTGAACACGATCAACAGAAGCCTTCAATGCTCGTGCGGCCTGGTATGCCCGATAGCCATACAACCCCAAATATCCTATATAAAACAAACAGACAGCCAAAACCACAGACGCAATCATAACAATAATCCGTTTTGGCGACCATCTGATACGGCGGGGTTTTTTATGTAAATGAAGTAGGTTCATAATGAGAAACGCCGTGTTTAACAAAATATTTTACACAGCTCGCGATATGGACTCGAGTAATATTTTTAAATATATCAGCAGCACCCAAGCCCGCGGACTCACGACGATGCAGATGCACCATCTTCGCATCGGGAACATAATGAACCGCTTTGCCCGCCTTCCAAAATGACCGGCACAAATCAACGTCCTCGAAATAAAGAAAAAAAGATTCATCCATCATGCCAACCGCTTCATAATCGACTTTCCTCATACACAGAGATGCACCCAAAAGCCAGTCAACGGGCATTGGTCCTTTCCCTTGTATATCACGCATAAGATAGTGTTGAAGGTGACGTTTTCCCATCCATGTGCGCGAAAATATCGTGCGACGGTATAGTGGCGTAAGTGGTCTTAAAAAACGATAATAAGATTGCTGTACGCTTCCATCCGGGTTGTGTAATTGTGGACCCACAAGACCCACCTCGGGATGATCCTCCAGGTATTGTACCATTGTTTGCAGTGAACCTGCACGCGGAGTCACATCAGGATTACAAATAAGAATATATTTACCAGTCGCGTTGCGTGCGCCTACGTTATTCGCTTTTGATAAGCCCTTGTTTCCCCCCATTGATATATATTGGACATGAGGGAAACGTTCTGCAAGTACCGTCTCCATTCCACGACCAGGGGAACTATCGACGACAATGATTTCTTTAGAAAGATGTGTATCAAGATGGGTAAATTCTTTGACACATTCACGAGTAAGGCCTTCAGATCGAAAATTTACGATTATGATTGATATATCCATATATTATTGTAACAGAGAGCACATCTTCGCATCCGTGATGCGCCGAGTTGTCATAATTGCTTCTCGTTTACACAGCATGCGGGAACGTATGTTCCAAGCGTGTTTGACACCCTTTATAGTCGACCATTCTGCTAAAAAAATATAGCCCGCCTTCGCAATTTCATACCCCATCATTTTCGGAAAACAGGATGACAACATACCATTACTAACATTTTTTGTAAGTAAAAAAAGATGATTACGATAAGACCAGTAATTTACTTGTGGACTTTTGCGTACTAATTTTTCACCCTTGGTCCGAAAATGATACGCACGTGCTGTAGGTATGGCGTAGGACGACCATCCCCGCCAACGCAAACGATAGGCAAGATCGACGTCCTCCTTATACATAAAAAAATCTTCATCAAAGTATTCAATTTTGCCCCCTTCATGAAATGCTACATCCTCAAGTGCGCTACGCCGATATAAGGCACAGGCACCGGAAGGACCAAAAATTTCAAATGGTGTATGTTCAAAAGGAACAACAGTGATATCTTTTACATTGTGGCTTTTCTTTATACGAATACCACATGTGTCAATTGCCTCTGTTTTTTCGAGCTCTCCTTGTTCATCCCATCGAGCACGCTGTAAGACACCCGTCACCGATCCTACTTCCGGATGAGCATCCATAAACGACACACACTCCTTAACATAATCAGGTTCAATAACCATGTCCTGATTAAATACAAGGACATATTCAGACGATGTATTTCGAATCACTTCATTATGGCCTCCGCCAAATCCCTTATTGGCCCCTGACTCAATTAATTGCACTTGAGGAGTTAATTCTTTAACAAATTCGCGAGAGCTGTCTGTAGACGCATTATCAAGGACAACAAGTTCCCCGTCATAATTGTGTAATGCAACAAGCGACGGTAAAGCAAACGGCAAGTAGCCAGTCGCATTATAGGTGACCATGCTTATGATAACTTTTGACATAATGATATTATTTTCGAGTCTTTTCTGTCACCCAAAACCCTAAATATCGTCCTAGCATAAGACGTATCTGGGCGTCAATAGCAGGGATAGAGCTTAACACAATAAGCGTAATTGGCAATAGTATCCACTGCATTAACATATAAATCATTTTATATGCCCGTTGAGTGGAAGGACGGGGTGGCAATGCAATGAGCGCCAATATCGCCGTTACTATGATGCCGACCAATGTAAAGTTCAATAACGTTTCTAAAATGTAAGGCGCATTTTGAGCTAATACCGTACGAGATACATCCCCTTGTGCAAAATACAGCGGCAGACGACCAAGAAGAAATATAAGAATCGGTGCGGTCGCCCACGTATACATACCCTCTGCCTGGATCCATGAATATTTAAGTTTTTTCCAACGAGGAATCAGTGGGTCCTTAGCAAATGATGTCAACATAAAGGGAAAATGCTCCACACCCCATGCCCAACGACGCTGTTGTTTATATAAATTGACGAGACTTATCCATTGAGTTCGTGCCTGCACAGTATCCATATTTACCGGCACATAGATCGGTGTAACTGAGTAATCGCCATGATAGTGGAGAAAACACTGCAAAAATATTCTTGAATCTTCACTGACGATGTCGTTCTGCCAGAATCCTACATCCACCAAAGCCCGAAAACTCATACTATGAGAAGAAAATGTAAACAATCGATCTGGCCGTGAAAGCTCTGACAATAACCAAAACGTAGTTCCAAACGCGGCAAGACGCATCGGTGCAGATGATTCCCATATGTTGTTATTGTACAAAACGACAGGCTGGTAGCTGGCATGAGTAGGATTCGGATGGCTAAGATATTCTTGTGTCAAAGCCGCAAAATAGTCTGGGTGAGGATTCGTATCAATATCAAACGTCGATACAATGATGCGCTCATACGGTATCTGAAGAGCGTCAATCACTTTCTGAACTTGTTTTCCTGCATAATTAATGTTTGCACCCTTAGACTTCATTTCACCCGGTACATTATCTGGATGCAAGGTTGTAATGAATTTAAAAAACGTCTTCCCATATTTTTTTTTCATAGCAGCCGCTATGGGTTCAAAACTTTCTTTTGCTCGCTCCTCTCCCGCCAATACAACAATAAACCGATCCATCGGGTAATGACTTTTGACAATAGACTGAAGTGTCTGTTCAACAATCTCCTCCCCTTCTTTATACATTGGTAAAAAGAGAAGATGATACATCTGCTTCCAATTTTTGTGTTGATGAGTGAGGCGATCAAACCAATCAACACGCAAAGCGGCCATGAATTTTCGCCATCCGTATAACAAAAAAATTATGAAATATACTACACGATACAACCACAAAAGATCAAACAAGATAATAAAATATATCACCCATAAAGGCTTGAAGTATGACAAAACAAGTGCAAGCACAAACGTGATACACAAAAGAAAGCCCGGAATTATCTCAAGAAGACGGTATACGCGCGTACGTTTTTTCATGCTGTTGTGTTCACGATTACTTCGCACTGCCACAGACCACTCTTTTCTTTACAGAGAGCACTTCCCTTACGAACATCGCGAAATTCAATCCCTGTGGCGTTTTTTTTAGCATCCTTTAGTGAAGTAGTCCATACTGTTGCCGTCAAAAGCATATCTGTATTGTTTATCTGTTGAATCGAATGAACTTCTACTTCGACGACAGCGACCTCGCGCAAAGTTGCAAAAGCAAACAATTCCTTAATCCAATCTTGGAATAAAGCGTTAGCACCTGATGCGTGAACGGTAATTGGGGCCGTATCAACCCCCGATATGTGTTCAATATCATAAGGAATACTCAAAACACCACGTGCTCCATCATTAAACACTTCTTTAATATCACGCCCGAAGGCTATCACGGTAGATATATTCTTATCGTTTTTAACCGTGTACGGCATACATTAGACTTTAATGGTTTTTTTGTTTACCTTCTTAGTGTTCGTAGTCTTTTTAATTGTCTTAGTTGCCGGAGTAGCAGGTTTTTTTTCAACAATTTCTTCCAACTCTAAATCCTGTCTGAAATCATCCCATCTATCTTTCAACGCAAGCGCGACATCATCTAAATACTCCTTTCCAACTTTTGAACTCTTTGAAAAATTCTTCACTGCTGATACCACCATTTCTTCATAACCACTGCGAGACATTTTCTTTAGATTCTTTGTTCGTTTGAGCATCTCATCAGAAAGCGAATCAACCAACTTTTTGACAGACGCCTGTGTTTTCTTCCCCGTCTGTGGTGCCAAAAACAATGTAGCCACAGAGGCAATTAGTGCTCCAAATGCCGCACCTTTCAAAAATGGTTTGCTCATAGCAATTATATTATGATTTATGATGACATCATAACACTCAAAACGTCCCCACCGCAATAAACGTCAAGGTATTACCATAGTCACTTGCCGCAGGAGTCGTGGTAGCAACCGAGGCTTTGAGGAGAAGAGCAGCTCTTCCGGCACTGACGGGTGCTCCACTGGTCGTGAAGAGAGGTGATGCGGATGTTTGTATCTTACCGACCGTAGGAGTACCGGTGTTAGTGGAGGTACAGTTTGAGGTACCATCTGCATCGTAGTTGGCATTAGCAAGAAGAGTACCAGTGGTGGCGGTAAGGGATGACAAACAGGCGCCTATGCGCTGCTGACCCGCCGTGATGGTAGCTTCGTCAGTAGGAAGAGTAATCGTGGTACTAGTAGCAACCGAGGAAAGACCGGTGTTTGCTCCTTGCATGCTGACGGTCGCTCCGGCGATGGCGTTAGTGGTGACATCAAAGAAGATGGCATTGATGGTACCGGCGTTGTCGGTACGGGAGGTTGAAAGAATTGAAGGAGACAGCGTTCCTAACGTGACACTGTGGGGAGCACCGGTTTCACTATCGGTGATAGCGGTGTCGATATCAAAGGTGATGGAAGGACTGACGGTGGCATTGATGGTTGCTTGGTCATCTTGGGTGATCCCCAGAGCAATGTCTCCGTTTTCATTGAAGGTGCCTCCGATACTCATGATGTAGGTACTCACACTAGAAGGATTGGTGATCTGCTGATCACCCGTGGTACCAACACTTGCGTTGGTACCTACTTTGATGACCACCCGAGAAGATGGAGAGATAGTACCACTTCCTGAGGTGATGGTAAGGACTTGTCCTGAAACAGAAGCACCCCAGGTGGCACCAGAGGCACTCGCACCAAGAGTAAGGTCATTCTCTGAGCCTAGTGTAGGACCATAAGAAAGATCAATGTCTGTGTAATCAAGAGGGTTAGGAGCACCAGGGATAGAGAAACCTGCAGGGAAGGTAACGGTCATTGTTTCGCCTGCGGCGACACCACCTCCGGTGGTGAACTCTATGGTGTGGTTAGAGAGAGTACTGATTTGAGCACGGGAGAGAGTGTCTTTGCGGAGAGTGGAGGGGGTGGAGGGAGGAGGAGGGGTGCTTGAACATGAAACATCACTGCATTCAGTATATTTAAGGTCAGTGTTGGTTACATCGTAATAAGCGACTTTTGGTATATTACTGCTATCCAATGCAAGGGAAGTGTATTTACCGACATTACCAGTGGAGTCAAGAGTTGAGGTGACCCACGATCCGGATTGATTGGTGGCATATTTCAGATCACCATTGGTTACGTCGTAGTAGCTGATGTATGCTTTACCAGAAGAATCGGTTTTCAGTGAGGTGTATTGTCCTACGTTGCCGGTTGAGTCAATTGCGGACATATTTCCGGCAAGCCACACACTTCCCACTGACTGTTGGGCATATTTCAAATTACCATTTGTTACGTCATAGTAGCTGATCACCGAATAGCCTCCTGACCCGACAGCAACAGAAGTGTGTTGTCCTACGTCGCCCGTCGAGTCAACCGTAGTGACCGACCAAATACCCGAAGAAGTATTGTCCGCATATTTCAAATTACCATTAGTGGCATCATAATAACTAATACGCACCCTATCCCGCGAATCTATTGCTATAGAAGAATACTGTCCGACATCCCCACTCGAGTCAAGAGTAATTGCCACCCATGATCCTGAAGCGTTTGTTGCGTATTTCAGATCTTGACTCCCGGCATCATAATAACTTACATGTACTTTTCCTGCAGAATCGAGAGCTATTGAAGTTGCGTGATCAAAGTATCCAGAGTCTGCTGTACTTACTACCCAAGATCCGGAAGCATTTGTTGCATATCGAAGTTCCAAAGGAGACTGATCTGTGTAAGTTATATGAGCTTTGCCACTTGCATCAATCGCAATAGAACTGCCACCGATGATCCAATCATCGGTACCAACATTAGTGGTAACCCAGGATCCGGAAGCATTTGTAGTATATACAGGGCGAAGGGGTAAAGAAAAATCACCTTCACTGACTATGTGCGCCTTATTTGATGAATCCAAGGCAAGAGATATATTATTTTCGAACGATGTGGTGTAAATAGTAGAAACAGTCAGTGCAGCAAACGCAGGAGTGAGGATGTTATTCCCAAAAATAATCACCAACAAAAGAAACCAAACAAGGAACGATGGTCGCTGTTTTTTTGACTGCATCATAATAAATTGATTGTTCATTTGCCTTAAAAACAAATATATAGCAATTATATCATTTTTTATGCTCCTGTATGTACCCCCAATCGGCTTTCGTTCCTTTAACACCCTTTTTATTCATAATGTAAAAATAGGCACTCAACGCTGCTTTCGCGCCATCTCCTGCTGATATAACAATCTGCTGGAAATCGACATTTGTTATATCTCCTGCGGCAAATAAACCTTCAACAACCGTATGTGCGTTGTGATCTATTGGGATTCTTCCTTGACTATCGGTCTGCAGTAATGACTGGAAAAGACTTATATCTGAATCATAACCGATCTTGATACATACTACGTCAACAAACAACACGTGAAATGAGGCGTCTTTGGTATACGTTATAGATTCTATTTTGTCATGACCGCTAATTGACGAAACTTCTGCATGATATATATATTCTATATTTTGAATTTCTTTTGTTCGCTGTATTAAAATATCCTCTGCCCGAAAACTCCCACGCCGATGCACAATAAATACTTTCCCTGCGGTACGGCTATGCAAAATCGCTTCCTCTAGAGCCGCACTCCCCCCACCCACAACAACAACATTTTTATCATTTATTTGTTCCTGTGGAATATCAATACTGCTGTAATATAGCCCTTTTCCTAACCATTCATTTTCATTAGGCAAACCTAATAATCGAGGTCTTTTACCACATGCTGCAATCAAAGTTTCCGCTTGAAATATCTGCTCGTTTGCTGATATGACGAACTGATCACCTATTTTTTGTATCGAATCAATGTTACCATATGCAAAATTACAACCAAATCTTGTAGCTTGTTCTTTCATGTTAGTCATTAATGTGGGTCCTTCAATCTGTACAACCCCGGGATAATTTTCAATTTCAAGTGTCGAGGCGGTTTGTCCACCGACTTCTTTGGTAATAATAAGCGTTTTTAGACCGCGCCTCCCCGCAAATATGCCCGCTGAGAGTCCCGCTGCTCCGCCACCTAAAATAACGACATCGAATAGTTCATTCATAACGTAAAACCCCGCCAAGGGGGCGGGGTAATTCATTTAATTATATTCTTCATCACCGAACATTTCCTGATCTTCTTTTTCCCCCTCCTCCATTTTTACAAATGGTTGACCACACAATTCACACACCCCAGGCGCGAGATAATCATCGCAGCACTGTTCGCACATGTATCTTGGCATACTCTCGATAACTCTTAATAATTATAATGACATTGATCGTGCAAGCTCTACTAGAAAACGTACCCCCGTACCACTTGCCCCTTTGCTGAGGAACTGGCCATCGGTCGTTGTCATAGTAGGGGCAATATCAATGTGTGCCCATTTTGTAAATGATTTGGCAAACTGATAAAGAAACATACCGCCGTTGATAGTCCCTGCTTGCCTTCGCTGACGTTCCGCATTCGCAACGTCTCCAAACACTCCTTTTACGTCTCCTTCATATTCCTCCCACATTGGAAGAGGCCACATGTAATCACCACTTTTTTCTCCAATACTACACACTTCCTTTGAAAACTCTTCATTGGGTGAAAGGACAGCCGATGCATTAGTCCCTAACGCGACAATTGATGCCCCTGTGAGAGTAGCCAAATCAACTACCAACGCTGGATCATAATGCTTTTCAGTATAGGTTAATGCGTCTGCTAATACAACTCTTCCTTCCGCATCCGGCGATACAACTTCGATCGTTTTACCTGACATTGATTTCAACAGATCACCAGGGCGATAGCTTTGTCCTGAAGGCATGTTTTCAACAGCAGGACACACACCAACCACATTGACCTTCAATCCCAGCTTTGCGATAGCACATATGGCAGATATGACTGACGCAGCACCTGCCATATCCATATGCATCTCATTCATAGCACCTGAGGGTTTTAAGTCAAGCCCCCCACTATCAAAGGTGATTCCTTTTCCTAGGAATACTAAGGGTTTTTCAGACTTTTCAGCCCCATTATATTCAAGAACAATCAACTGAGCATCTTCAACGCTACCCTTTGATACACCCAAAATACCTCCCATACCCATCGTTGCCATTTCTTTCTCGTCAATAATGAGACAAGAAATTCCTACGTCTTTCGCCATACGCCGTGCACTATCTGCAAGCACGGTAGGGGTCATATCTCCACCTGGCATATTTGAAAGTTCACGAGCATGGGTCATATATTCTCCTACAACCATACCCTCTCCAAGGGATGTTACTACCAAATCTTTCTGTGATTGGTCAGTATAGTATGCGAGTTCCTGTACAAAATACCATCCCTCTTTTGGGGTTTCTTTATGAGCAACAAATTCATAATTTGCCATCTCAGCATTGGTTGCAAACATATTTACCGACTCTACAAACGCAGTACCTGATGGAATAAACAAAGAAGGCTCCAAGACTGCAGACACGATATGCATATTACGCATACCTTGAATGAGAGCTCTTACTACCTTAACATATTTTCTACGATTATATTTTTCACGTTCCCCCATTCCAAGTAGGATTACAACGCCAATTTCATCACCAGGAAGAATAATTTTCTCAATACTACCCACCGCCACAATCGCATCTTTTGCAACTTTTTGAATAAAATCTTTAATGCTCTGAGAAAATGTATCAACTAATACACTATCTTTTACTGCTCGTTCATCGGTAAATAGCGGCAATACATATGTCGTAATCTGTGTCTTGGAAAGATTTGTAATTACACTGTGCTTCATAACAAGTCCAGAAAAAAATAATACCTACGAGTATAACAGAAAATAAAAAAGGATACCAGTATATGGAGTATCCTGCATTTTTTGTCGGTAAAATTCTCCCTTGTATAGGGCATCTATTCTATGAGAGTAAACTGGCGAATATATTCGACCAATGTTTTTACAGCCTGCTCTGCGCCGCCTATTCTAAAATGATTTTCAACAATTAGATCGTACGGAACGTGTATCTCTCTGCGTGCATCGTCATCACGAGCACGCGCAGGTTCGATGTCTCTGGCAAGTACTGTATCCTTTGGAACTATGAGAATTGATCTTACCTCATAGCCAGCATCTTTGAAAGTTTGATGCGCATGTTCCGACACATCATTGATTGCATGCGTCATTCTCAATGTCTCATTTAGCTGTGATTTTGTATGGCCATAAAAATTATCACCGAGCTGATTCATCTCAAAGATATTGTCAGCTTCTTTTTGTGCGATCAACCATCCGATTGACTGGAAGTCGTACGCATCGTCCGTCTCGCCAATCCTTTTATTTCTGGTTGTAAATGACCGGACTCGCTGAATAATCGTTTTTTCTGCATTCAATTCCTGCACAGCACAAGTCACGAGATGCGTCTTTCCTGCACCGCTTGGTGCTGTTACTAAAAAAATAATGTTCTTTCCATCTCTCCTTTCCATAAAGGTACTCTCCTTTCTCTTAACAAGCATTGTAGGCCATCAACGTACCATACAAAATGGGAGCTGTAAAGGGGTGACCATAGTAAATATCGGCCTCTGTCCTTTTAATTTCAACCATCCATCTCTCCCGCCCGACTTCCATCATTGTTTCAAGAAGAGTATGATATTAAGCAATACTTCACACTTTCTTCATCATCTTTTCCTTATTGTAGTCACATGAAAATCCTTGTCGTCGAAGACGAACCTAAGATAAACAAAGGAATCACCAAAAGCCTTCAAGACCGTGGATATGCAGTAGATCAAGCTTTTGACGGTGAATCGGGGCAGAATTTGGCGCTACTCAACAACTATGATCTTGTTGTGCTTGATATTATGATGCCCAAACGCGATGGGCTTGAAGTTTGTCGAAATTTACGTCGCGAAGGAAATACTACGCCTATCTTGATGTTAACCGCTAAAGATACGATACGCGACAAAATCACAGGTCTTGATATCGGCGCAGATGATTATCTCATTAAACCATTTTCCCTTGATGAGCTTGCCGCAAGAATACGAACCTTGCTGCGACGCCCTCCACTTCAAAGCGCTGATCTATTGCGTCTTGACGAAATGGTACTTGACACCCGCTCTCAAATACTCAGTATAGAAGGCAAGACAATTGACCTTACCTTGCGCGAATATGGCCTCCTTGAATATCTACTAAGAAACAAAGGCGCGGTGCTGACAAGAGACGATCTCCTTGAACATGTATGGGACCGCAACTACGACTCTTTTAGCAATGTAGTGGACGTCCACCTCAAAAATCTACGAAAAAAATTACCTACAAAATATGCAAAACGTATTAAAACGGTTTGGGGTAAAGGATACCGGCTCTTTTGATGAGCATTTCCACAATTCCCTCTGGAAACTAACTCTCTTATATACCGTGGTTTTGGCCACGATTCTTTTAATATCCAGCGGAGTCATCTACGGTGCATTTTCCCAAAAACTGGGGCGACGATATGGTGACTTTCGCATTATTCCTACTGATCGACCGGGAGTAGCGCTTATACAGACTCCCCCCATTTCCCAACAAGAAGTTCAAGAAGAATTGATATATTCATTAATCTTGGTAAATGGTGTATTGCTTCTCGTTGCGGGTGCGGCAAGTTACGGCCTCGCTCATATTACTCTCAAGCCAATCAAGGACTCATACGATCGCCAACGGCGTTTTTTTGCTGACGCATCACACGAACTCCGAACTCCGCTCAGTATTCTAAAAATTGACCTGGAAAATGAAATTGCCGATACTGAGATTTCATCCGCTGCCAGGACAGTAGCAAGAGGATATCTCGAAGAAGTAGACAGAATGAGCACACTTGTATCAAATCTTTTAACACTATCCCGTATACACGACGAACGTACCATCACCCATAGTGACTTCAAGTCCACCAACCTATCCGCTGTAGTACGCGAGGTTTCCGAGCGTCTTCAACCCCTGGCAAAAGAGCATAACGTTGTTATGAGTTTAACCGAGGAGAAGAATGATATTATGCTCTTCTCGGACGAACAGCTGCTTTCAAGCAGCCTAGAGAACGTCATAAAGAATGCAATTTTATACAACAAACCCCACGGTACAGTACAAATCAATACCTCTCTTGATATTAACAAAGCAACAATAGAAATAATTGACAGTGGAATCGGCATCGCTCCAAAAGATTTTTCTCATATCTTCGAAAGATTTTATCGAACGGACAAAAGCAGATCACGATCAACTGGAGGAAGTGGCCTTGGCCTACCAATCGTTCGTTCATCTCTCGAGCAACTAGGCGGTGAAGTATACATAAAAAGTACATTAGAAAAGGGTACTACTGTAACGTTAGAATTACCTCTCTAACACTCTTCATATTTTCTTCATGGGGGTACTGATATAGTACATGCATGATCGAGGGAAATGTCCTGAGATCTGGTGAACGAACGATATGCTGGATCTATACGTACGGAGATCTGGAATACACGCAAAGTCACCGTTCTTACTCTTAACACGGGGAACTATGAAAAATTCGAAGTTCGCCACATCAGCAGCAGTCACCGCAGCGGTGATAGTAGGTATTGCGGGTCCAGGTATTGCCGCGAGTACTTATGCAGCCAGCACGCCTGGAAGTGCCAATCCAGGAAGTAAACTGATTACCGCTATCGCCCAACGCTTTAACCTAAAAGAGAGCGACGTGCAACAGGTCTTTAATGACCAGCATACACAGATGCAAGCAGCGCGAGAGCAACAAGAAGCAGACAGACTCACACAGGCAGTAAAAGACGGTAAGCTCACACAAGCTCAAGCAGATGCAATAACCGCAAAACAGGCGGAAATGAAGGCGGCGATGGAAAGTCTTAAGGGGAAAACCCCGGCAGAACGCCAGGTCGCCATGAAGACACAAATAGAATCGCTCAAAAAATGGGCAACGGATAATAAAATCCCTCAAAAGTTCTTTCCTTTATCAGGTGGCCCACGCATGGGACATGGTCACCAAGGATTTGAAAAGAACGCATTTGGAGAGCGAGAGGGATTACCTAAAGGTGCCCCAAGAGCCCCTACGGCGATTCGTTAAACTGCCGTAGCGCCGACAAGCATGGGATTTTAAAACCGAGAGCATATCAGCTCTCGGTTTTTTAGTGAGAAAGTTATAACTACTAATACAGCTTTTAATTGCGTACAATAAAGGCTTCCATCATAGGCCTCACTTTCTTCACAACAACATCGTCTTCCGCGCGAAACCCTAGAGTCACCATTACACACGACTCAAGCCCTTTTTCATTAAGCTCGAGAATCTCATCAAATTTTATTGAATCAAAGCCTTCCATAGGACAGGTATCAATTTCTTCACACGCTGCAGCAGCCAACAAAACACCCAAACCGATATATGCTTGTTTTTTTGCCCACTCTTTGCGAGCTTCCTGGTTTTTCCCCGCGATGGATCCTTTCATCATGTTAGCATACCCGGCCAGTTGTTCTGCGGGGACTCCGCGAGTTTCAGAGACGTTCACAATATATTGATCAACAAGCGCTTCATCAATATTTTTTTCAATTGCAAAAACAAGAACGTTTGATGCATCCACCACTTGTGTCTGTCCATACGCAGCACTTTGTAAAGCCATACGTGTTTCAGGATTCTCTACGACAACGATCTTCCACGTTGGTAGACCAAAAGATGAAGGAGATAACCGAGTTGCGTCCAATAGATCAGCAAGTTGTTCTTTACTTAATTTTTTTGTGACATCGAATTTTTTTGTTGCATAGCGCCAATTCATTGCCTCTACAATATTTTTCATACTGTTCAAAATTATAAGTAAGGATAAAACCCATTGTAGTCTATCTAGACAAAAAGAAAAGGGGCTCAAATCTAGAAACCCCTTTTCAAGTATCTACTTTTGAGTATTATCTGATGCATTGGTTGCAGGACTTACGAGACGAATCTGGACCGTATCAGCATTTAAGCTCCCATCTGAATTTGGCTTTCCACTTACTGTCACTTGACTTCCCACCGTAAGATCTGATGATGCACCATTCACCGATTTTAACACCTCGGTCTTATCACCTAGAAATACAATCTTTGATCCACCATCACGAAGCTTTACGGTAATGCTCTTCCCATCATTAGAAATGATATCACCAGCAGTAAAGCTGCCCGCTCCACCACTACGAGCACCTCCTGCGCCCCCAAATCGTGCCTGTCGCTGTCCTGGCGTCATATTCGAAATGCCCAATCCGCCCGATTTTTTTTGAGCGTTTGCATACTGCATACCTCCATAAAACGTACCTCCACCCACTATAATAAAAGCAATGACAACCCCGATAATCTTAGAAAGATTGTTTTTCTTTGTATCCATATAATAATAGATTTTAGATTAAATAATTATTCATATCTCAATGCGACGATGGGGTTTAATTTCGACGCTCGTCGAGCTGGGTAGTATCCGAATATAATTCCTATCACTGTTGAGACCCCAAAAGCAATAAGAATTGATGAGACAGAAACCTTCGTCTGAATTAAACCAAATTGATTGATCCCCACTGAGATTCCCCAACCCAGAACTACTCCAATAGCACCACCCAAAAATGTTAGCATGACGGCTTCAAGCAGAAACTGAAGATTGATATCCCGCCGTTTAGCTCCAATAGCTTTTCTTAACCCAATCTCCCGTGTTCTCTCGGTTACGTTAGTTAACATCATGTTCATGATACCGATTCCGCCAACTAGCAGTGAAATACCAGCGACTGCAGCAAGGAGAATGGTAAGTGTATTAGTAACCGTTGACGCGGTCGCAACAATATCTGCTTGATTAAGCGTACTAAAATCGGCTAGCTGCGGATCAGAAATATGATGCCGTTCGAGCAACAAGGTCGTAAGGTCCTGCTGTACGGTAGACATCGACGATGAGTCACGTGCTTGAACACTAATGGTCGTTACATAATTATCCCCCGCCAAAAACCTCTCTGCGCTAGTTAATGGTACAAAAATCATGTCATCTTGACTACCAAATCCCGACCCCCCTTTTGCCTTGGTCACACCGATAATCTTAAATTCCACATTTTTAATACGGATAGTCTGACCTATCGCATTTCCTCCATCACCAAACAAATCAGTAACTACTGTTGGCCCCACGACCGCAACCTTCGATAAAGAACGAAGATGTTGATCTGTAATGAATAGACCTTGATCAAGTTGAATATTTCGAACTCCCAGGTAGGTATCGGTGACCCCGACTACTGACGTATTAGTATTTGTTCCTTTACTGGTAACTTGATATCGCCCTGATAACTCGGGGGCTACCGAGGTTATTTCTGTGTTTCCTGACAAAGTAATCGCATCAGCGTCGGCCTGTGTCAAAGTTCGAGCAGATCCCCTGCCCGCGCTTATTTGAACCCCCGCCCCTCTCTGTGCCCCAGGCATAACGAGTATAAGATTCGAACCAATTGATTGAATACTAGACTGAATCGATCCTTGCGCACCCTGACCGATGGAAACCATAGCAATTACCGAACTAATGCCAATAACAATACCCAAAATTGTAAGACCTGAACGCGCCTTATTGGATGAAAGACTTGAATATGTTTCATGAAGAAGGTCAGATATTCTCATATTGTAGATGCTCCGTGAGGTAGGATATGTTTCTTTCCTGAACGAGTAGGAATATCTTCAACAATACTCCCGTCTTTAATGACAATAATCCGATCAGCATGTTGCGCAACATCCGGCTCATGGGTAATAAGTACGATTGTCCTACCCTCTTCTTTGTTCAACTTTCCAAAGGTAGCAAGAACGATCTCACCTGTTTTAGAGTCCAAATTTCCCGTCGGTTCGTCAGCGAGAATGAGTGCCGGGTTATTTACTAAAGATCGCGCGATCGCAACACGCTGAACTTGACCGCCGGAAAGTTGATTTGATCGATGAGAAAAATGCTGCTCCTCCAATCCAGCCGCAAATAATGCTTTACGTGCACGCTGCAAACGTTCTTCTCCCACAACCCCTGCATATGTCAAAGGTAACATGACGTTACTTAACACTGTCGCACGGGGCAAAATATTGAATGATTGGAATACAAACCCTATCTTTTCTCGACGAATATCAGCGAGTTCGTCATCATTGAGGGTAGATACATCCTTGCCGTCGAGGACATATGTACCGCTTGTTGGTGTGTCCAAGGCTCCCAAGATATACATCAATGTAGATTTCCCTGACCCCGAAGGACCCATAATCGCAACAAATTCTCCGTCTTGAATAGTAAAGGTAACCCCTTTAAGTGCTTGAAAATCACTATCACCAATCCTATATGTTTTCTTAATGTTATTTACCTCGATCATATTATCGTCCAGTAGCACCGGACGCTCCCCGGAATGTACCCCCCGCTCCACCCCCCCTGTTCCCCGTATTTGGCGTCCCCAACAAACTAGGTGCCTGTGTTGTGATGGTTGTTGTCGTCGTTGGACGAATCGTACGAGTAATAACCTGATCTCCTTCTTTGAGACCGTCGACAATTTCTGTTGATGTATCATTAGAAATCCCAACAGTAACCATTCGTTGTTCAGGGGATGTATTAAGTGTCACCCCTTGATTGTTGGTCTCTTTAATCATTGTTGGTGTTACCAATTCAACATACGTAGTGCCGTCTCCTTGTGTTTTTATGGCACCATTGTCGACTGTGATAACATCTTGTTTCGCCTGAGTAATAATGGCGGCACTCGTACTCATACCCGGCTTTACTCGACCATCTTGAGTATCAAACACAATCTTTGCTGTATAACTGACCACACCTTGAGTAACGGTTCCGATCGACTGAATTTCAACCACCTCTCCTGTCACCTGTAATCCATCTATTGCGTCAAACGTTAATGTCGCCTTATCACCAACTTGTATTTTTGCAGCATCGACTTCATTGAGAGAAATTTCAGCAATACGTTGTTTTGTAATAAGCGTCACAATGACAGTACTTGGGGAAACTGCATCTCCTTTTTTTACAGGAACACTAGCGACGACACCATCGAATGGCGCAACAATAGAATAGTCAGCGAGAGCTGTCTTGGCATCAGTAAGAGCATTTGCTTTTTGTTCAACCATCAATTGTTGGGTTTGCACATCGAGCGGATCTGCGCCTGCTTTGAGTTTAGCAAGCGCTGATTCTTTTTCAGCGATCAATGCCTTAGCATTAGCAATATCGATCGGATCAGCACCTGCGGTAAGTTTAGCAAGAGTCGATTCTTTTTCCTGCACCGAAGACTTGGCAGCTGCTAAATCAAGTGGTTGATTTTGCTGGAGTTGAGACAGGTTACTCGTTGCGGTTATAACTGCTTGATTATTATCTTTTACTGTCTGCTGACTCGACAATAACGCCGACAAATGGCCATTTACCTTACCAATATCAGTAGATGCTTTCGTTTGATTTGTTTTTATTTGTAAATAAATAAGATAGTGTTTTTGAGTGCGATAATCAACCCATGCATCCATATAGTTGCTTTCGCTTTTTGTAGCCTGAGCAATTTGTTTTGTTGTGTCTATTGTTTGTTGCAATAATGACTCAACGGTGATGCGATCGGAGTATCGTGTGGACGCTTTAAATGCAGTGAAGGTCTTATCATATAAAGCACGTGCTGTCTGCTCATCATTTTCAGCAACAGTCTGTAGTGTTTGCATATACGGCCGATCAGCAACATCAACGTCATTAATCATAACCATGGAATTACTTTCATTATTTATGATATCAGTATTATGAAGTATCCCATCCACATCGGTCATAATTGTGGGGAGATCTAAAAATGTATTTGCAATTTCATTGAACGCATCTTCGTACGCTTTCGCAGTATTGTCAGTGGCTTTCTGAGAAGCTGCTTGGGCATTACTGAGGTCAGTAGGCTGAGATAGAACCAACTTTGAAAGAACATCTTGAGCATTTTTTAATGTATTCTGTGCCTGCAGAACCGATGAAGCGTCCGCCGATTGTTGTAATTTACTCAAAGCATTACGAGCACTATCTACGGCATTTTGTGCTTGAAGTATTGAATATGAATCTGCTGGTTTCTTTAATTTTTCTAACGCTAATACGGACGATTCCCAATTTGATTGTGCATCCCGGACCGTCTTTTGTGCATCACGATCATCAATCATAGCCAAAACAGTACCTGATTTTACATCAATACTATCTGTCAACACATTCAACACATCTCCCGATACCTTTGACTTAACATCGACTTGATTAAGTGCGGCCACCTGCCCGCTGCCTGACACCGTGCTAATTAACGCACCTTTTTGGGCAGTACCCAGGACATACCGAACTTCCGTAGCTGGTTTATTCAGTGCAGTTAGCGCCCAATAAGTGCCTCCTATCAAAACAACAACACTGACCCCAACAAAGATACGATGGCGTCCGAATAACGTAACAATTTTCTTCAACATAGAAAAATAAGGAATTATGCCCAATTAACGCAATCCGATGGAACTTTAGCACGAATTATATGAAGGAATCATGAAGAGTATAACTCCTTACTTTTCACATTATATTTCTAATTTTGGGTCCCCCAACGCTGGTCTGCTGCCACTAAAATCTCCGCAACGTCCTTCATTGTTGCTTGTTTCTTGAAATTGGATGCACTGACCTCTGCACCAATTTGACCTAGATATTGTGTCGTTTTCGCTGCATTATTCAAGTCAACTGAAGGCTTTACTTTGTAAGCTCCCATAATCACCTTCGTAGCATCCTGAATAGTAACTGTCCCCTTCCCTCCTGTCACAGAGTTTTTGTCGATCGTCTTGTTAATAAGACTCGCAAGTGCATTTTTATCAATCTTTTGATCGAGATTAATATTGCCATTCTTGTCAGGCGTTACTGCACCACCCTGTCGAAGGTACTGCATTTCTTGAAATAACGGATTATTGTCATCAATGTTTTTAGCTGGAATAAGCTTATCCTTAAACTTTTCGGTATTTGATGAACCAATACTCTTGGAAACCTGATCCTTTAATGCTTGGACATACCCGTTAACCGCTTGCTGATCCTTTAACTCTCCCGACTGAACTTTATCATTGAAATCTGCTAATTTCTGTTCGAGACCAGGAGCAATGTCAGCAGCGAATGTATAGTTCTTTATTTGCCCCGAAAGAGTCTGCATTGTTTGTATAGTATCTTTATTCACCCCCTTAAGCGACTTCATGGTAGCGATACTCTTGTCAGCGTTCTTTGATTCATCCAAAAGACCTATTTTCCCCTCGAGAATCGCTGTTCTATCTTCTTCTGGAACGAGAGGTACAATGTCATTTATTATCCCGTCAATAAGTTTTTTATCACTCGTCCTATAAGCGAGTACCTTGTCCATAAGATCGGGGCTCAATGAGCCTAATGTAGCATTGATATCAAAGCCATTTTCGTTACTATTCACGATACCTTTTGTCTTTGCAGCTGAATCAGTACTCAAATTAGGAAGATCTGTTGAGTTATTGGCCATCTGCACTATTTTCAAAACCGCATTATTTTGATCATTTGTTATTTTAACTCCTGAATCTTTCAATACATTGACCAGCTTGGACAGCGCCAATACTGCGTCATCAAGAACATAACCACCCTTAAACGGATCGCCCCCATCGTAGAGAGCTTGCGATTCTTTTAATTTTTGATTCGCCTGTGCTAACAAATCTTTTGCCCCGCCGACATTTCCTCCGCGCTTGGAAAGCTCTGGAATAGCACTTTCCAGACTTGCAATCGCCGCCCGAACAGCGCCAAGCCCTTGTGCAAGCAGCTCACCACGCGTCTTCATAGCTACCGATCGAATAGCCGCATCTACTTTTTCACGAGTGTTAAGACTTTTGGCTTGACTCATGTAAGTAAGAAACGTATCCGTGTCACCCGCATTCAATGCCACTTCCGCTTTGTTCACCAATCCATCCAATTGCACCGCTAGAGCTTCCAAATCGGTCGTATTAACCCCATACTCGAGCGCTCTTCCAATACTCAAATGCAATGCTTTAGCACCATCCTTGCCTTGCTGTAAAATCTCTTGTAGACGAGCTGTTGGATATGCCTGATCTCGAAATGCTAAAAAGGTTTGTTCTGGATTTAAATTACGAATTTCTTGTATTTTCTGCGTTGCAGTAACATTATCACCATCATCAAACGCTTTTTTAGCTGTTGTGTATAATGTCTTCAGCTTCCCATCCAAATCCAAAATATTTTGCGGTATATCGGTACCTGCACTTTTTGCTTTCTCAAGACCACTTCCCGCACGGTCTATACCGGCCGAAATCTGATCCAATATTGTTGAAATTTTAGACGTTGGGATTGATTTACCACTGACAAGATCCGCCTGTGCAGTACCATCGCCATAATCTTTTCTCATTTTTTTTAATAACGCCGCAGCCTCCTTTTTTTTTCCTGCTTTTACCAACCCTTCTGCGTCGTCCAAAAACTTCTGTTGCGTCAAAATATCACCTTGAATCTGCATTACCTCGTCAGCCGGTGCATTTTTTAACGCTGAATTCAATGCACTGGTTAATTTACCTCGAATATCCTTTATGAGATCCAATGAAATGCCTTGCGAATCAGCAAATGCGGCATATTTTTGATCGAAACCAACCGCCTGAAGTTCTTGCAATTTTGTCCCTGCACCGGCATAATCCTTTGCTTCAAATAAATGTACTGCTGCATCATAAATAGGACGAGCCGCCTTTACGCTCTTTTCCATTGCAGGATCAACAGTAATCATCCCATCTTTCATCTCTGTAATACCCTCTTCAGCCTGAGAAAGTCCCTGTTTAATTTGTTCTAGCGCATTTGCCAACTTACCAATTCCCGGATCAGCACCTGCTCCCCCCACAGGAACCCCCATAAATTCTGGCATCGCCCCACCAGAAACACCCTGGGGAACAGCACCATATTTGCTAAAATCCATTTTTGAAGCGTCAAAGCCGGTGGGTACTCCTGCGGGGATCTCACCTGAAAATCCAGTAGGGGCAGTATTCGTTGGAATACTTCCATTTGGATAACTGCCCAAAGTCTCAGGTGGAACTGTAGTTCCTACAGGAGCTGCGACTGCACCTCCCATCGCACCCGCTGCAGAGGCGGCTGCGGCGGCTTGAGCCGCTTGGCATTTTGCCAACATAGCGTCCGTTGGTTGCGAGGTAAATTGGCACTCTGG
Organism: bacterium; assembly: GCA_023246095.1. GTDB lineage: Bacteria > Patescibacteriota > Patescibacteriia > JACQRZ01 > JACQRZ01 > JAHFJA01. Next base: position 39,921 of record JAHFJA010000005.1, read on the forward strand.
AACGTCAGCATGGGCAAAACCACCCTGCATCACAATCATTGTGATTGCCATAAACACCGCCACACTCTTTGGGATTCTTTTATTCATACTACATGAAGAGGTATGAGTTAATATAAATACACGTAAACTATCTAATATCAGTGTATCACAAAATCTCCTCTTTTTTTAAAAGCGCCACTCCCCCGGCTAACCGATATAACCTATTCACAGATATCCTTCTCACGACCTCAAACACCCCAAACAGCGAAGCTGCATAAACGACATCCCCCACTACCATATTACGAAAAAATGGTAATCCAAGCTCATATGCATACAAAAGTCCTCCGATATTTTTCGCATACCACGGCGAACATAACCAAACAGTAAAGTTAGTAACAATAAAAAAAATAACGGAGGAACCCACAAGTACAAAACTTGTAGGAACCAGCCCTGGGTACTTTTTTGTAAAAGCACTCAACAAACCGATCAAGACGAAAGAAATATACACACTGACTAATATCTTCCAATTATAAAAACCAATAATTGCGTCCGAGAAAATCATTGCAATTATGGGTATCGCAACCGCCCACATGCGTCCGATATGCTTGCTACCCATGAGCGAAATAGCGCTGATGGGAGTTGCATTGGGGACGTGAGGAACCAAACGCCCAACAATACCAATTCCCACTAGACTGATAGTGGCGAAAATCTTTTTATACATAGATCTACTGCTGTGAAGCTCCAAACAACCACTCGATTCTATCGCCCGATTTTAATTTATATGCATCGGCTCCCACTTGTGGCATCACCCCATTAACTTTGTACTGCCAATATTTTTGATCAGTTCCATTTTTCTTTCCATACATGCCGTCAACTAACGTGCCCAACCCTGCATATTCTTTCGTTGAAAGTGCAAGTTGAGGATCTTGTACATTGAGTGTTTGCAATACTTGTAGTCCTGTTTCGTCCAAAGAAATCGTTATCTGTTTGTTTTGGTACAACCCTTCAATGGTGAGGGTGACTTCGTTTGTTTTCACTGGTTCCACAACAGGCTGAGGAGCCTGATTATTCCCCTGTATAACGACCTGATTGGCGGGAATCGACGGCGATTGCCTATTAATGTAATAATAACCTCCCACAACCACAATAATAACAAATAGGGCTATACCGACTACCGGGTTCTGATTGTGTCGTTTAAATTTTATCTCCATATCATAATGAAATTAATAAAGGGGCGACAATTCTTTAGTCTCTTGTTGTGTGGCAGTATATCTGGCGAGTACGTACAGTAAGCTTGAAAGACGATTGATGTAAGCACGCATACTACCAGAAATCTCCACATTATTTTGCGATCCCACAAGCACACGCTCTACCCGACGACACACAGCCCGTGCAAAATCAAACAAGCCCGAAAGTTCTGTCGCCCCGGGAATAATGAATGCCTTCGGGTCTTCTATCAATGCTTCGATTGTCGATATAGCGTGTTCCAATTCTTCAATGTGATTCTGGGTAATCGTTTTTTTGGCACCGGCAATTTCAGCTTGCATGATAAACAAACACTGTTGAACATTCACTAACTCAACAGCAATATCGACATCTTTATATATTGTTTTCAAAGCACAGCCACGACAGTAGCCAAGAAGAGAGTTTATTTCATCAAGGGCTCCCAAAACATCGTAGACGGGGCTATCTTTCGATAGCCGTTCTGCGGTTCCAAAGAGCCCTGACGTACCGTTGTCTCCCGTACGTGTATATAGCATCACGACGTCATTAGATTGATTTAACTTGTTCCTGTGGCGCTACCATGTCGATATCACAAAGGCCTCCAACACAGGCAAGTTCTTTCTTCTGTTCTGTTTCATCGGTACGCTCGTAAGTCAAAAGCTTTGAGTAATCAACATCAGGGAATGCAACCAGCATCTCTTCATATTTCTTCTTATCAATTGTTTCATAAGGGGCAAGCTGGTAGACGTGATCGAAACGTGGCAAAAATGATAGCCCGCCAACGATATCCCAATTCTTTTGTACCCAATCAACGACGCTGATCCATTCATCTTCACTTACTGAGATGGTCGCTGATGGATTATGTTCTGTGAAATTCAATTTTATCACTTTCCAATATTCGAGTTGTTCGAGAGCCGAAAAATCGTCTTTAAATGCGGAACTATCAGGAGATTCGACAGGAAATTCAAGTACGTACGTACTCGCCGTTTCAACATTTTGACCAACTTCTGGATAACAAGGCACCCCTTGACTACGGAGCATTTTAAATAACGAGTCAGTAGCTGAAATGCGGACGCGGCGGATATAGTATTTGGAGTGACGGGGATGAATACCTGACGAACAATTAAACGTCTGTGAAACGGTACCAGACGGTTTTACCGCAGTGACTGCCATTGAGGCTTGAATACCAAAGCGCTGTGAGAAATCGGCATTTGTTTTAACTGCGACATCGCGCATTTCACGTAGTGTCTCCGGCTGGCGTGATGCTTTGCTGTCCCACTGACCAGTAATAGACACCCCCAACAATGACTCCTCAAGACAATGTTTCGTCCAATCCTTTGATATATAGTTAAACTTGGTCAAAGTGGCCTGGTATGTACCCAAGATACTCGCCAAATGTGCTTTGCGAACTAATGTTTCATGGGTATCATGTGCGCGTGCGATAACCTCTGAAAGGTTACAAAACTGCTTTGACTGCAAGATAATCTCCCCGCAAGGATTAGTCCCGACGGGACCTTGAACGACACCGTCTTCACCAATAAAACCGACAGTTTTGAAGTAATCAACGCGACGCTTTGGAATAGTGTTAGCCAACGCACCGCGATTGAATATACCGCGTTCACCTGAACCGCTTCTCATGAGCGCAACCCACTCTTCCATCAATTCCACGTTGGAAGGTCTCGTTTCATATACCGCAGAGTTGTTTGCAACCGCTCGATACGGTTCGGTCAGATAAAACTGACCTTTCTTCGCATCTCTCAAATCCACGTCATCAAGATCAGATAAGCTGATCATTGCAGTACGACGAACACCGCCAGCGACAACACATTCACCGATTTTACAAATGACGTCATGTGCATCAATGGGGCGCAAACGGCGGCCTTGGCGATGCAATATCTTTTCACGTGCAAATCCTAAAAGCGAACGCAGTGGCTCTGGTCCCGATGCCTTACCCCCCATCACCTTAAGTCGTGCTCCTGCTGGACGAATCAACGAATAATCAAAGTCAATGTCTTTCCCGTCATACCACGTCTTTATTCCCAAAGTGAGGGCATCACACCAACCTTCTTTTGAATCTGCGATGACGTGGGTCGCCAATTTCATTTTTGTTTGCTTCTTGATTTGAGGTAGTTCCTCAATGTTTCTGCTTTCAACTGAAAAACCAACACCGCATCCCTGCATTGAGAGATACATTATTTCGGCAAAGTCCTCTAAACTACTCGGTGCGATGAAAGTACAGTTATACGCGCAGGTGTTACACCGACGCGCCGCTTCACCGGCGAATTGCATAAGCCGCATCGAAGGCATGATGTCCTGGCGGAGTATGGCCTCTCTCAACTCATAGTATTCCTCGTCTGTGACCTTATTTCCGAGGTTTTCTTGCATAAACGACATATACCGATCTACGGTCTCAATCCATGTTTCACGCCTGTTTTCTGACGCTATCCAGTGTGCGTAGGTACGTAAATATACAAACTCACCCAGTTGATTATTTTTAAAATATTTTTTGCTTTCCTGTGCAAGTGTGCGCACATGTTCAGGCACCTCACCTTGCGTTTGGCGCATACGTGTACGTTCAGCTCGGTAGAGAATATATTCTTTCGCTGTATTAGGAAAATCCTGAAGCATTAATTCCTTCTCCACTTCATCCTGTACACCTTCAACTGTCGGCCTAAATGTTGGGTCCACCGTGACCTCAGCAGCTAATGTTTTCATTACTGCTTCGGCAATCGCGTCACCTGCATTTTCACGAAATTCTCCCGATGCTTTCAGCGCTTTACTTACCGCCAGAGAAATTTTATTAGCGTCAAACGGTGCCATCGAACCATCCCTTTTTATTATTATCTTAAGCGCTGAAACGTTTGCATGGGACATACGCTAAAAGTAGTTTAATTGCTTAGCACTCTGTCAGGGTATCAGTTTTTTATATGCGTGTCACGACAGGTACTTTCATCATAAATATGAAGTATAATCACAGAAAAATTACATGTTCGTCATGACATTTTTTTCTACTGTGGATATCTAATTATCCATCAGCCTATTTTAGTTTTACTCTCCCATCAGCCTCATCCCTTAAAACGTTTATTTACTATGTGCTGTTTTATGTGCCCAATTCAAAAGCGTTACAAAAAGATACCCGGCAATATACCCAACCAATGAAGTAAAAATGATAAGTCCTATTGTTGATAGCACATTAAACGGACCGACAACGTACGGCGGATTGATCATGTGGAGCATAAATACAAAATCTAACAGTGGCTGTGCAAGACCAAATGCGACCAAAAGAGCCCAAAAAAGGTGAAATGCACCCAAAAAAAGACCAAACGCGATACCCACTCGAGTTGGTTTCATACAATATCATTTAGCAAATTAGCGAAATAATGATGCCAGGCAAAAAAGTTACCTCCCTGAAAAAACAATGTTTCAACTTCTACTAAACGGCTAATGCGGCTAATGCGCCCTCAGCAACCGCTTCGGTGACTCTTCGCACTTCGCGCGCGTCGCCGACAATCACTACGTTTTTCGTAATGCTCTTAAGCTCTTTTGTAAGCCCATCGGCTGGATATGACCCTAAACACAACACAACCGTATCGGCGGGTACAACATGAACACCATGATGACCTTCAACGCTCACTGAGCGTTGGTCAATACTCATAACTTTACTCTCGGTGAGTAACGCAACCTTTTTCCTTGAAAGTCGTTCCAAAAGCAAAGCACGATCGTCACTGGGTGCATCAGTAGCAATAGACCCGGTTGCTTCCACGATAGTCACCTTATGTCCCTTTTCCACCAGAAATTCGGCCGTTTGAGCCCCCATACATCCTCCTCCGGCAATCACCACCGTTCCTTTTGCTTTTGACCGTCCTGTCAACAAGTCGCGTGCAACAACAACATTGGTATTTGCAACACCGGGTATATTTGGCCGAGCCACATCAGAACCAACCGCTACAATTACCGTGTGGGGTCGATCCTTTTTGATCAGTGCACTTGTCGCTTCCACACCAAGATGAATATCAATATTCAATTTCTGTGCTTCTTGGATAAGATATTTTTTGAATCCGCGCCAATCTTCCCTATGGGGTGCTGCGGCAGCGGCATCAAGCTGACCACCAAGTTTTTTTGTTTTCTCATATAATATCACTGAATGTCCTCGGCTTGCCGCCACAATAGCTGCTTGAAGCCCTGCAGGACCACCCCCAATAACAACAACTCGACGCTTCACGCCTTTCTTTTTTGCAAATAGACGCTCACGACCTGTCTCTGGGTTGACTGTGCACCATACATCTTGTTGAGCAAACAAGCGACTAATACAACCTTGATTGCACGCAATACATTTATTTATGGTCTCCAGTGTTCCTTTTTTTACTTTATTCGGCCAATCAGGATCAGCAAGTAATGTACGCCCGATACCAATATAGTCGGCATCTCCTTTTTTTAAAATACTTTCAGCCATTTGAGGGGTTCGAATTTTTGCAACGGTGATGACAGGAATATGCACTGCCTTCTTTATCGCCTTTGCGAATTGAACTATCGGACCATCCGGCATTGCCATAGGTGGAATCATGAAACCCCTCGCATAAGAGGCGTAATTCCCCACAGAAATGTGAAGGGCATCTACACCCAACGCTTCAGCAACACGAGCAATCTCTGTTGTATCTGTTATGGAAAGTCCTCCTTCAACCATTTCATCCCCTGACAACCGCAAGACAACAGGAAAATCTTCACCGACGGCTCTACGGACAGTACTGTATACCTCCTTCATAAATCGCATGCGTTTTTCAGGGGTTCCACCATACTCATCAGTACGGCGGTTCGAAAATGGCGAGAGGAACTGCGTAATCAAATATCCATGAGCACCATGTACCTCAACAAAATCAAACCCCGCTTTTTTCGCACGCAAAGCCGCGCGACCGTATGCGTTCACAAGACGTTTAATCTCCGGAATGGTCAGTTCGTGTGGAATTTCATTGACAGTAGGATCAGGAATTTCAGACGGTGCTACCGGCTGTTTGCCGGTAATCTTTGACGATGTTTGCCGCCCCGCATGATAAAGTTGTATACCTATTTTCGCCCCTTGAACATGAGCAACCTTGACCAATTTTTTTAGACCCGGAATCACAACGTCACTGTGAATGCCCAATTCATTGACAAAACCCTTTCCTTCCGGAGCAATATAACTTGCTTCAAGGATCATCATTCCCACCCCGCCACGGGCCACGCGGTCAATATGATCAACATACCGCTGTGTTACCAAACCTTTCTTATCGGCATAATTACGCACCATCGGCGGCATAACCAGTCGATTTTTAAGACGCATCGTCCCTATGCGCCCCCGCTTGAACATATGAGGAAACATCATATGAATATATATTATGTACCCGAAGAGGGTGTAATAAATATCAAAAATTGCAACAAGTAATAAAACAACAACGCCTTCACACCTTTTATTTCTTCTCAACAACAATGGTACAATGGGTAACCAGCGCAGCAATAGCCCCGACTGCAGCAAGCGCAGGCACCAAGACGGCACCAATCGCGCCAATAGTTAAAGGGATTTCTATAAGCGTCTCACCATTCTCATTTTTAATGATAATACGTCGAATATTCCCTTCGTGAATAAGCGATTTTACTTTTGACAAAAGCTGTTCTCCGTCAATTTTGAACTCTGTCTTGGGCATATGGGTATATTTCCTTGCCTTTGCAAGATGTTTATTAATAAATGCATCTTTCAAACTTCTGTAAATTTTTCCATCATTGTTGCAATCAATTACAGCCTTTTTCTTTAATTCAGCATATTCATTAGCTATACTTGGATTTTTTATCAAATAATTCCGAAAGCTAAGCGCATCATGCCACAACAAATTGTCAGTTGAAATGACGTGGACATGAAATCTCCTCACTACCCCCTTCGCTCTCGCATCCCGTCTCAAGAAAAGCCTATTTTCATCAAAGGAACCCTCTTCATACCCCAACGTTTCAAGTGCTTTTTTGATTTTCTTAAATCCTGTTTTGGGACAAGAAACCATGAGATCGATAATACCCTTACCTGGTAATCCCGGGACTGCAGTGCTCCCTATGTGCTCAATGATAGAATTTTTTGGAATGACTTTCTTGACCCTTCGTTCTTCATTCTTATATAGAGCAGGGAATATTTCTTCATATTTTCTGAATTCGTAGGGGTTCATGGGAAACTGTGTACTTATAGATTGTTAAAGTCGTCATTTGTGATGCCAAGACCTAGCGTTTTCATTATAGTAAAGGCATCAGTAGGTCGACCAAGAAAATATCTTTTTCCGTCAGTGGGATTTATGTACCAAGCCTCACCCATGTGCTCAACCTGCAGTAGTATCTTCCCTTTTTGGTGAGTGCTAAAATCGCTATTAACACCCAACTTGCCACTACCATTAGGATCAAAACCGTTCTCTATTTCTATTTTGTCATTATAACCATCATTATCGCTGTCAGATTTATTTTTATCGGTACCAATAGCATCCTCAAAAATATTAGAGAGGCCATCACCATCTACATCAGCCCCTGACGTGCCAGCGATCCCAATCTGAATTTTTGACAAATCATTGTTCGTTACTCCAATACCCTGCTCTCTCATGACATTAAATGCATCGTTCGGTCGCCCCAAATAATGAGAATATTTGGTTATTGGATTAATGTAATATGCCTTTCCTCCATCATCAACTTTAATGACAATTTTACCTTTTAACCGGTCCGCCATTGCACTCCCATGAACGGTATTTTTTACTTTTGCATAGTCCGTATGATTCTTATAAAAAGATGCCAATGACATAGTAGCCTCGTCTACGAGCGGATCATATGTCGTGCCATCAACAAAATACACATCGTCATTCATTTCTGCTTTTGAAAAATCACGGCGAAGCTTAGTCAAAAAGTAAGTTTGATCTCCCACTATTTGTTTTAAAACAAGGAGACTAGCAGGGTTGCTATCAACTTTCCCTAGTTCTAGAGTATTTATATTTCCTGCATACTCATTGCTGAAATTCGGCGCGGTTACTTGCTTGTCCGATAAAATATATAGTAGTACTTCGTTCGTTTTGACAGAATCGGTTGTATTTGCCGGCACCTTCGTAGAAATTTCCGAAATTTTCATCGGATATACCATGGTATTAGCAATGAAGCTGATCTTGAGGGGTTCAAGATAATCGCTGTACTGACCCACAGTACTCGGAGTTTGACTCTTAAAATAATCTTCCAAGGCTGATCGAATACTTGTTTTGAGTTCCGTCCATTTTTCACTAGTGTAGGTGTCTACTTGTTGATCTTTGATTATTTTTTCAAAATCTTCTTGGGTTGTGACACTATCCAAACCATTTAGATCTCCTCCCGGCACACTCGTTTCGAGAACGTTTACAAAATTCTGAAATTTTTTATAATCATTATTTTTTAATAATTGCACATAATAATCGGCAAATTTATCGAGAAAATTATCATCATTAACAGAACTATCAAACTTTTTGAACGCTTCTACTCCCATTGCAAGTTTATCTTCCGGTTGTATTTTGACCGCGGTGAAATACCACTCTTTTTGCACATACCAATCAAGCGTCTTTTTTGTCGCTTCATTGACTTTGTATCCGTTCTTATTCAACCAATCAAATAAACCATTCGTCCCCGATGCGGACAAAACGGTGATTTGATAAATACCGACCTGTTCTTGGCTATGGACAATAACACCCGTACCTTGCGGACTGCCCAGTGTCGCAGTCGGGGCACTCCCCGATTCCGGGATTTGTTTTAGTTGTGTATTTGTCACTCTAGATAACTCCTCAAAAACATCTTTTGGCGCCTTGCTCGCCTTTGGCAAACTTGGAGTGGGCACAATCCACACAAAATCATTTGTATCCCCTTCATAGTTTACTTTTAAATACATATCTTCCTTTCCATTTTGATAAACCAACAGTGATGTCTGTGACGGTTCATAGATATCCTTATATTCACCATGATACACAGGAATCATTCCACCGTCAGCGAAAACTGCATTCATTGGCAAGAAACTTATAGATAACAGCATTAATAAATATATACATTGTTTCATATAAAACATCGTTCATTTTAAAAACTTCAAGACATCTCTATTTCTTTGTCTGTAATTAGCAGTATATCACAAATACACTTCAATATGAGCAGGAGTACTGCTAAATAAAAACACCCCAGTATAACACTAGGGTGTAGAAAGTTAGTTATACAGTACATCTATTCAACCAGCAAAACGCCAACCTGACCCTTTTGTCGATGATAACCGTTGCCGACACCACAATAAAACTCAAATGTTCCTTTTTTATCAGCTGTAAATTCAACCGTTTCGCTTGCGCCGGTCTGAATCGTCTGTGTCTTAACATTATATGCATCCAGTATGAAATTATGCATACCACCCGCATTGGTAAATATAATTTTGACCTTATCACCCTGTTTCACCCTGATTTCATTTGGGGTAAAGTAGAAGCTTCCCCCTGTGACATTAAACGTCAACTCGCCTGGCGTATGATCGGCAATTCCCGCTTTAAGTTGTGCTGTTTGATCGACAGTTAAATCCGCTGGTACTTGAGCTTGCATCATATTACCTTTCGCTGGCACTCCCGTTTTCTCCTGATTCACCTCCGTTTTCATCATACCTTGACGCGGTTGATTATCCGCATACTTAAATTGCTCTACACGAGGGCGGTCATCACCACGACGTGTCACCAATAAACCAACCACCGCAATTGCTAGAATCGCGATAATACCGATAAGCACTGCCTGTGTTTTTTTAATATCCATATAGTATGGAGTGAAATGAAAAAATATTTAATGTGTTGATCAGTATAGGTGAAATAGATAACCTAGTCAAAGAACTTTCAACACACTCTCTCTATGTAAACATATACGAAATATCCCTGTTTTGATATAATTGGTTAGACAATGAAAATAATACATCAATCAGCCAGAGCTTTTTTGTCTTGCCATTTTTGAATATGAAGAATGATAAAAAACAAAAAAAATCTTTCTCCAACACAACACCCACCAAGATCGAAAAAGTAATCAAAAAGCAACGTCAAAAAAAGAAAACTTTGCAAAAAAAAATAGTGAAACCCGTCCCAGACAGCAACAAGAAACTTCATACAAGAAAACACACTTCAGAACCTATCGTAAAAAAATTAACATCCAATCCTATTCTACGACCGTACACACGTAATTCCTGGGAAGCTCAGGCGACATTTAATCCGGCTGCCGTATATGTCGATGGTAAAGTCCATCTCATCTACCGAGCAGTCGGTAATGACGACGTTTCAGTTCTTGGGTACGCGTCGAGTCACGATGGACTACATATTCACGAGCGCCTGGCCAATCCTACTTACTCCGTTAGGAAGAATTCTTTAACTCGTCGATCAGGTTACCGTATCGCCTACTCATCAGGGGGTGGTGGTGACGGAGGTTGTGAGGATCCACGACTAACCGTCATAGATGATGTCGTCTATTTATTATACACAGCCTTTGATGGGTGGGGTTCTATTCGCATCGCTATGACCCGTGTTTCTTTAGATGACTTCCTCTCCAAACGCTGGAATTGGGAAAAACCAATCCTCATTTCACCTCCTGGGGTCATAAATAAAAACTGGGTTATTTTTCCGGAAAAAATAAAGGGGAAATTCGCGATACTCCACAGCATCACCCCTAAGATAGATATTGATTATTATGACACGCTGGACCACTTTGATGGCAAAGAAACCTATATACAAAGCAAATTCATCAAAGTACCCCGACAAAAGTCATGGGATAGCTGGGTACGGGGCGCAGGTCCGCCGCCCATTAAAACTGATTACGGATGGCTGCTTCTTTATCACGCAATGGACCATCGTGATCCAGACCGATACAAACTGGGGGCAATGTTACTCGATCTGCGCGATCCAACAAAGATACTCTACCGATCTGCAGGCCCCATTCTTGAACCTGATGAATGTTACGAAAATGATGGTTTAAAATCAGGTGTCGTCTACTCATGCGGGGCGGTCGTCATCGAAGATCAACTTTTCATCTACTACGGGGGTGCGGATACCGTCACGTGCGTGGCAGTAGCAAACCTAGAGCATTTTCTTAAACAACTCATGTCGCCGAATATACCCAAACTTAAGGGAATATCCGGATCTAAATTACAAACCTATGCCGTCAATAAAAAGATCGCAAAAAAACCCAATATTGTGGCCTAACAGAGAAAATGATTGGGAAGCTGAAGCCACATTCAACGGTTGCGTACTCAATGACACGGACAAAGTTCACATGGTGTATCGCGCAGAATCTGTCGTTCAACGGATTGAAGACATTGAGAGAAGCGTGTCGATCATTGGTTATTCGGTGAGCAGTGATGGTACTCGTTTTACAAAGCGACGACCACTGATTACACCCGAGGAAGATTGGGAGCGTTTTGGTTGTGAAGACCCTCGTATCACCAAATTCGAAGGAAAATATTACATTTTCTATACCGCACTTTCGACCTATCCGTTTGGCCCAAATGGAATACGTACCGGCGTCGCCATCACGCGTGATTTCAAAAAACTAGAAAAACATCCAGTTACGACATTTAACGCGAAAGCCATGGCGCTGTTTCCTGGAAGAGTCAATGGAAAAATAGCCGCCATTCTTACCGCTAATACCGATCAACCACCGTCAAAAATCGGCATCGCTCTGTTTGATAAAGAAGAGGATATGTGGTCTGCAAATTATTGGGACAGCTGGTATAGCAACCTTGATGAACACACCATCCCGTTACAACGAAACGACAATGACCACGTGGAACTGGGAGCTCCCCCTATCTTGACCAAGCGTGGATGGCTTGTGATCTATTCGTACATTCGTAACTACCGGCATGGTCAAAAACTATTCGGTGTTGAGGCGGTTTTACTTGATAAAGACGATCCAAGAAAAATTATCTCACGGACCGAACGACCTTTCCTGATTCCTGAAGAGGAGTATGAGCTCTATGGACGAGTACCAAATATAGTGTTCCCTTCCGGCGCATTTATCAAAAAAGATCTTCTCCATATTTATTACGGAGCAGCAGATATGACGTGCTGCCTTGCCACATGCAATCTCAATGAGTTACTGGATGAGATGACCGCATCATCGGTAAAACTCGTACGTTTTAACGGTAACCCAATCATTGAACCCAACCGTGATCATGCTTGGGAGGCCAAGGCGACTTTTAATCCAGCAGCTATCGAAGTAAATGGTACCTTCCATATATTTTATAGAACATTGTCAGATGATGACACCTCAATGATAGGATATGCTTCGAGCACCGATGGGTTGCATATTGAAAAACGACTTTCAGATCCTGTTTATGTCCCTCGCGAAGACTTTGAAAAGAAAGCAAGAGAGAACGTGGGTTCAGGATGTGAAGATCCTCGGTTAACGATCATCGGAGATACGGTGTATATGTGTTATACCGCCTACAATGGAGTTGACTTGCCCCGCATCGCCTTGACGTCAATACTACTCAAAGATCTGGTTGCAAACCGTTGGAAATGGTCAAAACCTACACTCATTTCTCCTCCCCATGTTGACGATAAAGATGCCGCAATTTTTCCTAAAAAAATCCATGGGAAATACGCTATCCTCCACCGTATCGGCATGAGCGTATGGATCGATTTTGTAAAAGATCTGAAGAAATTTCAAAGTGAAAAATGGGTTGAAGGACGAGTCCTCATGAAACCACGTGCAGGCACATGGGATAGTCGAAAAATTGGTATTGGTGCTCCTCCGATCGAGACTAAAGATGGATGGCTCCTCTTATATCACGGAATTTCAAAAAGTGATGTTGGTCAATACGATGTTCGCGTCGCTTTGCTCGACAAAAAAGATCCGACGCGCGTTCTGGCGCGGACGAAGTACCCTATTTTTGAGCCTGAAATGGCCTACGAACGTGATGGTATCGTACCCAATGTCGTTTTTCCTTGTGGCGCCGTGCTCAAACACGATGAATTATATGTGTATTATGGTGGTGCAGACAAAGTAGTAGGAGTTGCAACAATAAAGGTCTCAAAGCTCCTTGAATTGCTGAAACCAAAAAAAGTGTCTAAGATAACCCCAAAGAAAACAGTAAAAAAATATGCCCGTAAATAATGAAGGAACATCGGAAAACATCCGACCTTGGGGACGATACGATATCCTTGATGAAGGCGACGGTTTCAAAGTTAAACGAATTACCGTACAACCATCAAAACGATTATCGTATCAAAACCACAAACAACGATCAGAATTTTGGATCATGACATCAGGACAGGCCCGCATTACTTTGGATGATGTCCCTCGTGATATCACACAAGGTGACACGGTCAATATTCCTATCGGAATGAAACACCGCGTAGAGAACACAGGTGATGTCCCAACAATCTTCATTGAGGTACAGATGGGTTCATATCTTGGAGAGGATGATATCATCCGCTACGACGATGATTACGGTCGGGTGTGAGGGAAAAATAATTCATCTAGACTTGAGTTTCTCTCTATTTAGGCTACTATTAGCGTTGTTAAGTATTTAATTTCACCAGCATCAGCCAATAACTATAACATACAGACGATCATTATGTGTGGAATACTAGGAGTTATTAATTCAGAACTCGCAAAGGACAGAGAGAAATTCTTGCGTGCCCTAAAAAAACAACACTACCGTGGACCTGACAGCGAGAAAATCACACCAGTAGCATCCAATTGTCTCTTTGGTTTCAATCGTTTAACTATTCAGGATCTCGATTCCCGCTCAATGCAGCCTTTTGAATATGAAGGAAATTTTCTTGTATTTAATGGCGAAATCTACAACTGGAAAGAACTTTGTAAAGACCTAGAGTCAAAAGGTGAAAAATTTTATACTGAGGGGGATACTGAGGTTCTATGTCGCGGGATGTCACTTGAGGGTAAAGATTTTTTAAAAAAACTGAATGGCATATTCGCTTTTTGCTATTTCGACGCAAAAAATAAAACCTATCTCATTGCACGTGATCTCATGGGAGTAAAGCCGTTATTTTATTCTGAAGCTAACGGATTGTTATTTGCCTCAGATATTGCAGCACTTCTTGAATATATTAAGCCTCAAATTGACGAAGTTACGTTAGCCCGCCATACGTTTCTTGATTGGTTCAGCGCACATGATAATACGCGCACTTTTTTGAAAGGTATATCCGGGCTTGATCGAGGAAGTTATCGTATCTACGACTACGACGCCAATTTGATTGAAACAGCAAAGTTTTCAGAACTAGACTTTACAACTAGAGTATCTGACGTACATGTTGCTGAACATGAATTCTCAGCACTGATGGACGAAACAATGAAAATTGAAACGAGAAGTGATACCGATGTCGGTATTTTCTTATCAGGGGGCATCGATAGTACAACTATTGTGGCCCATGCAACGAAACATCTTCTCGAGCGCCAGAAAAGCGTACCGATATTTACAAAATATTATGATAAAAAGGGTGAAATCGATGACTATATTTTTGCTACGCGTGTAATGAAAGAACTTAAGGAAAAATTTGGTTACTCTTTTGACCATATTGCGATCAATATGGATCCTGCTCTGACGGAAGAAGATATCCGAGACGCAGTGCGTGCGCGGCATGCGCCAGTTACCGACATCCGACAAGTCAGTATGTGCAAATTATATAAACACGTACTCAAAGAGCGCGGTCTTAAAGTAATATTGAATGGACAAGGTTCTGATGAACTATATTATGGTTACTATCCGCTTGATTATTGGCTGTGCAAATATTACCGCTCGGGGGACTTCACTCCTTCTGAAATTATCCATTATTTCGACGATGAGTTAAACGTACTGAAACATAAAACAATGGACGGAAGATATCTGGGTAATGCTCGAAAAATGTCATCAGACTATCTTGAAACAACGCTTTCTCGTTATAACCATATTCCCGAAAAAGAAAAGCGGATGACTGCATTTTTTGCAGACTCTATACTCCAAGCACTTTTATTGTATGAAGATAAGCTCGGTATGTACTCAAGCATCGAGGTACGAGTACCGCTCATTAACCCTTTGCTCAGTAAATATGCCGCCATCTGTGATTGGCGAATACATATTCAATCAACAGACTCCGGGCGTCATTTGCTGCGACACACATTAAAAGGAATGCTGAGCGAAGATCTTATCATGCGCCCAAAGAGTCCTACACCGAAAAGAAAAAAATATGCTGATGAGCTTCTTCAGATTTTGCGACCATATAAAACTGAGATTTTAACATCGACGCTACTGTCATCGATTTATAAGCCCGAGATATTGTGTAATCTAGACAGTTTGACTGAAAACAATGGTGATTATGCCTATTATGGCAATACAGACGACGTATTGCTTGAAATAGCGGGGTTATTCTTTTTTGAACAGGAAATTTTAAACAAGTAAACTTTACTTAATTCCAATAATAAGATTGTCTCGTGTACCGTCAGGGATTAAGAGATGTACCTGAGAAAAGCCAACCTCCTTCATGAGCATCATGAGTTCATCTTTGGTGATGAGGTAAGCGATACGAAGAATATCGCCACTGAAATCCTCTGCTTCTACCACCGCCCTGCTATCGTGATGTCGTTTGTTCCAATCTCGATGAATATGCCATGTCATTTTGACAGGTTCTCCATCGCGAACAAGGTCAAAGGGTACAACTTTATTATCTTTACTTCCACCACCCTCCGGTATCCCTTGATGGGTGGGTTCGTAATGTTTTCCAAGCCCAAGAATTACCCTTCCACCTGGTTTGACCACAGCAAGAAATTCCCTTAAGACAATACGGAAACGTCCAAACACGGCTTCTGTTCCTTCTGTCATTGATCCCGCACCTGACCATCCATCCATATATACCAATGAATTATCGAGGTTAACCAGTACATCATAAGTATCATGTACATTTTGCGATAACGCCTGCCATTTACCGACAGCGACAGAAATAGGTATATTTTTTTCAGCAAAAATCCTTATACTATAAGCTGCCGACTCAGAATCACCATCAAGTGAAGTGATATTGTGATAACCACTTACATATAGATCTTCCGTTGGGAAACCAACGCCAGCTGCCGTATCGAGGATTTTTGCATCATGACTCGGAAGAACCAATTGTAGCGCATTCATATAGTCCTTTACGTAATCCTTCGTATGAATTGCCTGAGCTTCAAATGACCATATTTCACTATCACTAAGGTGTTTCATATTTATGCATTGTTTAATTAATTTTGCTGCCAACTATACCACTCTTTAAACCAACAATGAAATTATCCTTAGGGCCATCTGGCTCAATTATGTGAACCTTTGCGAAGCCGGCTTTTTTTAGTAATTCTGCGATTTCTTCTTTTGTAATAGTATAACTTCTTTTCAAAAATTCTCCTTCAAAATCTTCCCCTTTCACTTTGACTGTCCATCGATTTTCCCTTTTTTCCCAATCCATACTTCCAAACCATTCAATACCCACCCCTTTCCCGTCTGCACTATATTGCAGTGGTAACCTATATTCTAATGTCCCAGGATGATAGTGTTTTCCAAGCCCGATAACAACAAAACCATCTTGTTTTAAGAGATCATAGAAATTCTTAAGCACTATAGATACGCGCTGAAACACATCTTCACTACCTTCTGCAAAGGTACCCGTCTCAAACCATCCGTCCATGTACACCAAGGAATTGTCGCAATTAATAACGACATCAAATTTTTTATCAATCTTCTCTGCCAATTCCTGCCATGTGCCAGCCGACACAGGGATGGATATCTTCAAATTACTAAACAATGATTGCAATATTTCGGCTGATTTTTTATCGGCATCGCTTGCTTCTAGATTTGTAAAGCCGTCTTTATATAAATCCGTTGACGGGAAGCCACTTCCACATGCGGTATCCAAAACTGATAATTTCTTATCTCTAATTACGAACTCGAGAGCATCTCTGTAGTTTGCTCTATATTCGGACGAGTGCATCGCATCAGCTGCAATATGCCAAACCTCAGTTGCATCAAGAATTTTTTTGTGACTTGCCATATACTAATCAATAATTATTTTTCTTGGGCCTTACTTTTCCGATACACCAACGTATCATAACCATTTATAACACGATCTTCGGGACGTATTCCTAAACTTTTTAGGAATTCAAAAAGTTCATTCTGAATCGCTTCGGCGTTGGAATCATCCGCTATCCTTTCAACTTCAATAAATGTACCAAGACCTTCAACTTCGTCAATGCAAATCTCCCAATCATTATACTGAGACTTACTTCGTGTCTTATGTACTTGAACCACCTCATGAAAGCCCATATAGTGTAAAATTTCCTCCATCTCACCAGCGTCTTGGACTTCTGTTTCGTGTTCAATAACGTCTAATTCATTACTTTTTGGCTGTTTTAATGTCAAAAGGAACCTTTCACCCGTCTCACGTATCCGAAGAATGTTGACATCCGTATGAAACTCATCAAAGACACCAAAATTGCTATCCACAAAAATCGTATCATGTTGAACTATAGGAACAGACAAAATACAGCCCAATTCCTTGAGCTTATCGACAACCTCTTCTGGGTTGATCAGTTTTGCTTTAACTTCAATCTCTTTACGCATTCTGTTCTTTTTTTTATATATATCACCCTTTCACTAGCTTCTCCTGTTTTACCATGTTTCAACATTTCCACTCGTCGTGTCATATCCCAATTCCTTTGCGCGATCGACTGCTTTTTTGAAAAAGTATATCCAATGATCGCAATCATGATTTTGGTTGCTCGCCTCCCAATTTTCCATGATTTCTTGAGCGCTTGCCCAATGCAAGCTGAATGTTTCATGCTCTTCATGCTGCACATCTACGAGATGTACACTTTTTAATATCACCAAAAAGCACGTCGCGTGTGCCACTCGATTCACATTGCGTAATGTATTGCGATAGTGAGTAAATGCCTCCGCGATCTTTTCTACATGCAAAAAATCATGCAAGCCGCCTTCCTCGACTACCTCTCTCAATATCCCCTCTTGAATGTCTTCATTTTCATCCACACCACCAGAAAATAACCTGAAAAAGCCATTTGTCTGCTTGCCAACCGCATATTTTTGCGTCGCGGGATCAAAAACGACAGCACAGCCACCATCGCGCCGTTCTTCATCTTCTCTTTTGATCCCAAATTCGGGGATATCAGTTGGTAGAATCATATAATTTTCAGCTTAATTTTCTCAGATGTCTAACAAATAGTCTATTCCCTCATCCCCAACACTGTCAAAAAACGAGCTTCTACTTGTCCTTCCCAGGTCGCGCAGTAGTGAGAGAAAAAATCAGGAGACTTTGCGGTATTGATATCCATAATTTCAATATTTCCTTCCGCGATTCCTTCGTCCTGTAGTTGCTGCTTGTTATATTCCACAATATCAACAGCAGTCTTTCCGTTTGGAAGGTCGGTAAGAAACGGTTTCCACGAAGGCATGGTTTTTTGTACGCAATTTTCAAAAATGTATGATTCTTTATGTATGCCCGGACCGATACCGACAATGATATTTGCCGGATCGCACCCGTATACTTTTCCCATTTCCCGAACCACTTTACTAGCCAAGTGCTGGTCAGTGCTTTTCCAGCCACAATGAGCAAGACTAATGACTGATTGCATCGGATCGTAAAAGAGTATCGGCAAACAATCCGCTGTCAACATAAGGAAATAGATCCCTTTTTCTGCCGTCATCATCGCGTCGGCATTGGCAATCGTTTTTCGTTCTAACGAAGAATGGGTATCTTTTTTTGATACATAGACAATATCGGCGCCATGCACCAGTGAAAGCATTGCACAATTATCTGTTGGAACATACAACGATTCTAAAAACTTCTTTCGATTCTGTGTGACTTCACCCTCGTCTCCCCACATATATGACATATTTCCGTCTTTCGCTGTCGAAAAACCGTGAGTGAGGTTTGATCTGTACCCCAAAAAGTGGACACGCAAGTGTCCTCTTTTTGTATCTGCTAGAATATAACTACTAACAAACAGACATATGAGCAAACGGGTCTTCACCACAGAACAGGTTGAGGAGTTG
>JAHFJA010000033.1 GCA_023246095.1 bacterium
TGATGGCAATAAGTGGCGCCTGTGCAGTTATTTGCCTATATATCGATATAGCGAATTTGATAATCGGGACCGTCAGTCGTATCTCTTTTTGAAAGATGGAAGAATCGTCGATATTGAAGCGTATCTTAAAGACCCTAATAAAGCGGAGCCATTTGGAGGAAGCTGTCGCTATGATGCTCCTAATAAACGTATTGTTTGTACTGGGCAGGGCACAGAAAGAATCCTGAACTTCATCAATAGTAGTGTTTATAAAAATGACTCGTTTGACGATTGCGGTTTTTCGTATATCAGAGAATACTTCAAGGTTCCTGCGGATCCTGTGATCACAACCGGTCATCCCGCTGTCGTTAATTGAATCAACCTACTAATAAGACACGTTACTCTTGTAACGCAAGGAAAATAATTTTTCCCTGCGTTCTTTTATTTTTTGAGATATTGTTTAACAAGGCCTTGAAATAGGTCGCCTTTTTCTTCAAAGTTTTTCCATATTGAATAACTTGGGGAGGCGGTTGAGAGGAGGCAAATTGTTCCTTTTGGGGTGTGTTTGAATGCAAACTCAACAGCTATTTCCATGTTGTTTGTTTTTAATACATTGAAGTTTTTTTCTGAGGAAAGTATACGATTGCCACTTTCTGGAAACAGGACAATGTTTTTTATGTGATGCTTTGTGAGTGCGGTTTCTAATTCATGAAAGTCATATCCCCTGTCAGTTCCCCCAAGGAAGATTGTTCCGATGTCGGAGAGTGATTCAATCGCCATGATAGTTGATTGTGGGGTGGTAGAGATGGCGTCATCGTAAAACAGTATGTCATTGTATATACCAACGTATTGGAGGCGATGCGGTAGTGGTTTGAAGTTCTTGATCGCTTTTGAAATTTCTTCGTCACCTATGTCGAGCAGGTGGGCTACTTTTATTGCAGCTTTGATGTTTTCTAAATTATGCTTGCCAATCAGTGGAATGTCACTTTCTTTAAGAGGTATCGTTTCGTCGAAAGGATATTTCACCGCAATATCTTTCGGTTTTTGAAATGCAAAAATATTATTTTTTGCGTTGTAGTAGTTTTCGACACCGCCATGGTAGTCCATGTGTTCAGGGAAAAGGTTGAGAAGTACGGCGATGTTGGGGGAGTATTCGATATCATCGAGCATGTAGCTTGATAATTCAATAACAAAGATTTCTTCGGGATCAATGTCAGAAAGTAATACCTCAAGCATGGGGTTTCCAATGTTGCCCAGCAGTCGAACTTTTTTCCCTCCTGCTTTCAAAATGTCGTAGATGAGACTGGTAGTGGTACTTTTTCCTTTACTGCCCGTTACTCCTATTGTGAAGTTTTTAATCTGAGAAAAAAATATGTTTGTGGCGGTGGTGTAAGGAATATTCATCTTTGTTTTTGAGATGCCCGGCGTTTTGATGGCGAGGTCGTATTCTCCTTGTTTTTCTAAATAATGCATGTCAGTGCTTTCGTCTAGGATGCCAATTTTTAGATTGGGATAATTCTTTTGAAGATACTGCTCAGTAATCTTTCCTTCTTTTCCGTATCCTACAATACACACGCTATCGATTCCGAGAAATTTAAAAGGAGTAGGAAGAGTGGGGGCTGGTGTTGTCCTGAACACGTTTTTGATCAGTTGATCCGGCTGTTTAATTTTTGGCAAAAAGGTTTTGAAGAGTGGTTCGTCTGTAAAATGTTTTGATGCGAGGAATAGTGCCGCCTGGGATTCTTCAAAGGTACCGACACAATCAAACGGCTTGAGGGTTCCAAAGCCGAGAAGATCTTCATATAAAGGAAACAGCATCTCATCGGCAAACAAATTCTTTTTGAAAATATTGAGTAGTTCTTCTTTTGAAAGGAACGCCGCTAGTAACAAAAATACGTAGGCACATTTCGGACATTCACCACACCATAATGATGTGGGGCGTTCTTTGAATGCTTTAAAATTTTTATTGCAACTAGTGAACAGACTGAAATATTGTTTGTGCTGCACAAACATTTTTGCAACTCGGATTTCATAGAACTGACGAAGAAGTGAAACATACGTGATGTCAGGAGTAATATATTTTTTGGTGTAGTTTTGCAACATCGATTCGAACTCAGCTGATTTGCTCCATTGGTGATTGATCTCTTCGTCGTGCCATGTCAGGTTGCCGAAGTTGCTGGTGTGCTCATTTCCCACCATTATATATTTATAGTCGTAGAGCGCCGAGGTGAGTAGTCCGATGAAGGCATAAATCGCTGAAATGGGAATATGTCCGTTGTATGATCCTTCATATTTTTCAAAGATTTTTGGGTCAAGGAGGCGTTTAATTTTCAGTATGGGATTACCTATTTTTTCCATGACCTTTTCTGTGGCGAGATCGTCTTTTTGCGTTTCGAGAAGGAGAGAGGTGACTGAATAGTTTCGCAATAATTCTGCAGCTACAATCGAGTCTTTCCCCCCACCTATTCCAAGGAGTATGCGATCTTTCGATGGTAAGGACACGGCAGTGCGCGCGGCAGTCTTTGAAACAGGAAATTGTGCGATGGTCTCAGGATCAATATTATTTCTATACATGAGCTCACCAAGACCTTTTCGATATACCGTGTTCCAAAAGTCGGCTTGCTCATTTGAAAGAGCGAAGGGAAGAGTGATTTGTGCTGGGCAATAGAGTTTATAGTAGCTGATGCCTAGAATCAAGTGGAGAGGTTCAAGAAATGATCTCGTTTGTTCTTGATTGAGATTTCTTCGGGTATCGGGTATTGCGATTGTTTCCAAAAATTCGAGCGGGGGATGATTCAAAAATTCTATCTTGTACTCAAAAGCAATGCGTCCATTTTTGTCATCAACAGTATAGCCACAAAAATGGAATACACTTGCTTGGGGAGTCGGGAGGGAATCTGAAGTGCCCTTTTTCATAATTATTGTTTGATGATGCTTTCTACTTCATCTCGTTTTTTATTCATTATGTCGGGAGTAGCTGCTTCAAGATTGAGGCGAAGGAGATCTTCCGTGTTAGACGGTCGGACATTAAACCACCAATCACCGTCGGGACCCGTGAACTCCATAGTGATGCCGTCGATTTCACTTGTTTGAGGTGACTGTGAAATGAAGTGGTCCTTAAGTCGTTGTATTGCAGTTGCCTTGTCTTTCACTTCAAAGTTTATCTCGCCCGTATGGTTGTATGTATGGTAGGGTGCGATTGTTGCGGAAAGTGTCTTTCCTGTTCTAGTAAGATGATCAAGAACCATGCCAATGACGAGAAGCGGTGCTTCATAATAGTGTGTAGCTTTGAAGTAAAAATGTCCTGATAATTCACCGGCAAAAAGTGCATCAAATTCGCGCATGGTAAGTTTGATATACGCATGGCCGACACGAGTAATCTGGCTTATTCCACCAGCGGCTTCAATGGTATCTTTTACCGCATGAGTAGAACGGATATCATAGAGAATTGTTGCTCCAGGATTTTTTGAAAGCAGTTGCGAAGCTATCAGTGAGGCGATCGAATCCGAAGAAACAGGCGTTCCCGTCTCGTCTACGAAAATGACTCGGTCACCGTCTGCATCTAGTGCAATCCCACAATCAGCCTTTTGTGAAACGACGGTTTCACAAAGAACTTTTATGTTTTCGTACTTTAAAGGGTTGGGCTCGTGGTTGGGAAATGTCCCATCCATATCAAAATAAAGGGGGATCACATTTGTGTTCAGTTCTTTGAGGTAAGGTTGTACCATCAAAACAGAGACTCCGTTGCCGGTATCGACAACCACTTTGAGTGATGACGTATCTATTGGTCCCAATTCTTTTTTATGGAAGGCGATGTACTCATCCATTATTTCTTTCTTTGTATATGTGCCTGGTGTTGTTGGGGAAGATTGATTTGCTTCGACAAGAGTTTTTAGATCCATTAAACCCGAATCGATACCAATAGGGATTGCATGTTCTCGGACAAGTTTGAACCCATTATACTGGGGTGGATTGTGGGATGCCGTAATCATAACACCCCCATCACATTCAAAATGATCAGCGGCAAAATAGAATACGGGAGTTGCGGCTAGTCCAATGTCGATACATTCGATTCCCTGTGATATAAGACCGTCGATAAGGTGCTGTGAGAGGTCTTCTGATGTTGCGCGATTATCTCGCGCGACAAGAATTTTTTTTGTGCGCACTGGCATATTGCCTTGCCGGATGTACTGGGCAAAGGCGCAACCCAGGGAAAAGGCAAAATCAGGAGTTATCTCGTCCGGTACGGTTCCTCGAATGTCGTAACCCTTATAAATAGACATAAAATTGGTGTCCCATGTTATACTTATTATTGGACTAGAGTATCATATATCTTTTCTTCCGACTACCCCATGCACTCTCATTACGAAACACTTCTTGTCTCGACGATCCGTTATGCACGCGGTTTTTTTCCTGACCATCTCACTCCCCAAATCAAGGAGTTATTTGCCAGTGTTTGGATTCAATCGTTTGCGCTGTCTGCAGTCAGTCTTTTTGAGCCTATCTATCTCTACACTTTAGGATTTCCTCTTTATCAGATCATGTTGTTTTATTGTGGTGTGTACGTGATGTATTTCATGCTCATGCCATTGGGCGGAGCCTTTGCAAAACAGAAGGGGTTTACCCGCGGGATTATTTACGGCTCTTTCTTTTTGATTTTGTATTATGTGTTTTTGTTTCAAGCCGCGTCGCATT
>JAHFJA010000034.1 GCA_023246095.1 bacterium
TAAATCTTCGCAGGCGATTTGATACAAAATGAGCTGCTCTTTATCCTCGCTCCTCATGTCTTTGAGGGTTTTAGGGCTACCCGTTTTGTAATCGACCAAAGAAACACCTTCTTTGCCCACTTCGTCAACACGATCAATACGTCCTTTCAAAGAATATTGATCATTTCCGATTGCCATTTTCAAAGTAAAATCGCGCTCAATCGCTTTGGGGGTAACACCATTCTTTACCAAATCATCGTAGAGTCGCATCAATCCTATTTTTCCTTTTTCAAAATACTGATCATGGTCAGCACGACTGGAGTACCATTCGTCTATCCATGACTTTTTATATAGTTCATACACTTCATCCCATGAGGGGAGATTTCCTTTATCATTATACTCGAGTTTCTCACTACCGAACAGACCCCCTTGTTGTTTGCCCTGACGTTCCATAATCATGCGAAATACGTGCTCGAGGGTGGTGTGCATCGACTTTCCAAAACTAAACGACGCCTTACCAAATGTAGGGATCCTAAGAATAAATGCAAACTTGTACTGCAGCGGACAAGAGGCAAAAGCGGCGAGCTGTGTAAAACTAAACACATGAGGGATGGGGATAATTGGTGCCACGTTTTTCCCTTCAGGGGCAGGTTGAGGCATCTCATCTTTTTCCGTCTTCTTCTCGACTTCTGGCACTTCAAACCCCAGCTCTTCTAAAAATCGCGATGGTTTTTTTGCCCTCACGCCCCCATAATTCTTTGCGGAAGTAAAATATATACCACGTTTTGCTCTTGTAATAGCGACGTAACACAGACGCCGTTCTTCTTCAAGATGGATATCCCCTTCTGAAACCTCTTCTTTAACGAGTTGGTCGGGAATCGGAATACCTTCACTTCGCGCGACAGTTGGGAATCGTCGATCAACCATATTCACCAAAAAAACATAAGAAAATTCTAAACCTTTTGACGCATGGATGGTCATTATTTTTATTGCATCAAAATCATAATCGTTATCAGACGGTAAACTCCCTTCATCGCCTGCCTGTTGTTCATAATCAATGATTTCAAGCACATCAGGAAGCTTCAGTGCTGGGTCGTCTTGTTGAAGAGTTCGTATTTTTTTATACAACTGGTTAAGATAGCGAAATGCCTCATGTGTCTCTTTTGTTTCTTCTTTTTTTAAATATTCAAGGTAACCGACGTCTTTCACAATATGCAGAAATAATTCCGCAGCCCGTTTTGTTCGTGCAGACGTTATATGGCCGTTCAGTTTGGCAACGAGATCGGCGATGATTGCCTGCTCCGACTCTGAAATATCAGTTACCTCTAAATGATGTTCCATGCCCTGCCAGAGTGTATATCCTTTTTTATGAGCAAACTGCCCGAGCGCGAGATAACTGCTCGTAGAAAGATTGATCGGAGGCATATTCAATACTCTATACATTGCTATCCCATCAAATGGATGAACAAGAACGCGCATATATGCGAGGAGATCCATAATGACCGGCTTTGTATATAATCCCTTGTGTGCAACAAAATGATAGGGTAAATCAAGCTCTTGTAGACGTTCAATAAATGGCAACGCCGCATCATTTGAGCGTGTTAAAATAGCAAAATCAGACCATAAAAGAGATTGCTCTTCTCTCTTTTTTACTATCTCCGCGATCACCTGCTCGACTTCATCATTGAGCGTTGCGCAATGAATATGTTCAACTGTTCCCATTTCAGGTATTTGCGAATCAAGCCTCTTTGAGAGATTCGTCCCTTCTTGTGACAAGGTATATTCAAGACGATAGGGATTATTAAGCTGGATAAACTGATACGCCGCATCAAGAATTTGCTGTGAAGATCGATAATTATTAGTTAAAACAACTTCGCTGCTTTCGGGGTAGTCTTTTTTGAATTGCAAAATATTGGCCAGCGATGCGCCCCTAAATTTATAGACACTTTGATCGTCGTCTCCGACCACCATGAGGTTATTACTTGGTGCTGCTAATAGTTTGACTAACTCGTACTGCACCCAGTTGGTATCTTGAAACTCGTCGACAAGAATATATTTAAATTGATGGCGATAATGATTGAGTATCGCTGGACGTTCCCGAAACAATCGCAGCGTATTGGTAATCAATCCCCCGAAATCCATGGCGTTATTTTCCAAGAGGAGCTGTTCATATACATGATACGCGTCCGCAATTTCCTGAATTCGGGTCGCATCCAAACCAAAATCATCTTCTGTAGATGCGATATCGTCATCCAGAGACAGAGAATTAGCAAATTCAAGATATTCTGCTGAGCTGATAGCTTCATCCCTTGCGCGCGAAAAATGCTGAATCAACGAATGGAGAAACTTCGTAGGATTTCCAAGAGGACGATAATAATCGAGATTAAAGCGATGCAGATTACGGCGCATCAGCAACCACAGCGCAGTCTGATCAAGAAGCTTCACATCACCAGGCAAACCAATATCAAGCGCATGTTGGCGCAAAATACGCTCACAAAATGCGTGAAATGTAGATATCCACAGTTGAACATATCCATACGGCAACAAACGATCGACACGCTCCTCCATTTCACCTGCCGCTTTTTCGGTAAACGTCAGCGCGAGGATTTCTTCCGGTTTGACGCCTTGTTCGAGAATCAACCAAGCGATACGACGGGTAATCACGGTCGTTTTCCCTGTTCCTGCACCCGCAATAATAAGAAAAGGACCCTCGCCAGCGGTAACGGCTGCCTTTTGGGCTTCGTTAAGATCAGAGAGAAGGTCAGAGGTATTCATGGCGATACTGTAGCACTGGATGAGGTAAAAAAAAAGTCAGGAGTTTTAGTCCTGGCTAACATTTCCTTTTTCAAGGATTAAATTCTATAACCTCTGCATACCTTGTGGTCATGTTTGTAGTCAAAACGAGAATTTTAAAAACCGAAATAAGTTCAGGCGCATATTTTTGAATAACCTTTAATCCCCTCTTAGCAAAGTGATTAGCGGTAAAAGCTGCACCTGTCTTTTCTGGCCCTGTCTCATCCCTAAAGGGCATAGAAGTCATTAAGAGCAATTCATCGCCCTCAATTCGTTTCTTCGCTATATTCTCACGTAATAAATCCACTGCAGTGACAATTGCTTTATCAATTCCTTGAGAATCAAAAGGACCAACCGTCAAAACCTTATTTTTTTGAGTGAGAGAGTCAAAGCGCCAACCAATTGCAATCACCTCTTCAGCATGATTGAGCTCCGATAAATCTTTCCCTTTTGCTGATATTTCATTTTGATAAGCGATATTACCTTTAATCAAGGGGATCAAATCTTTTATGACCGTCTTTGACGCAGAAGGATATAATCTACTTAACATGACAAATATATCATCGTCAGGACATAAGAGCATACTTGGATCAACTCTTACTCGTTCATTTTCCGCCCCATGTAAAATAAGGGCATCTGAGTCAGTTTCAATACCCCAAATAACGGGTAATACCCAACCACCAAAAAGCGTAAGGTATTGTTCCCTCAGAGCCATAACCTCTGCAATAGCTGCTTCAGTATCAAACCCAAAACCCTTACAACCCCTTGATGGTTCACCCTCTGAATAATGATAGGTAATGATTACTACAACATTTCTGCTGCAGTTAATAGCATATCCAACGAGTTTTAGTACCATCTCCTGGAAATAAGGCCAACTAAGATCAAAACGACAACCAACGTTGCGGAAAGGAATCAAAATCCCTTTTTGGATCTTAACAACCTCTTCTAAACTTGAACGACCATCCATGCATTCGTGGGTCATTATTTCAGTTGGATGCCCGGAACGGTAGTATCTTCTTTCGAGAGTGTTTCCTTTCGAAATATATTCCGATGCAATTGTAGTGTTGACCCCTAAAATTAACTTAACCAATCTTGACTCTTGTACAACCCCTTCCACATATTTGAGATTTGTTAATGTGCTGTCCAACGGTGAATCCTCCTGCTGCTAATATAATATTCAAACCACTAAAGTATAGTCCTTTTTTATAGTTTGTCAACCCTTTTTTTACAAAGTTATCCTCTTATCGATCGTACCCGCTATACGATAAGTTAAAGCTTTTATTGATCA
>JAHFJA010000035.1 GCA_023246095.1 bacterium
TCAGTGTCTATGATAGGAACCATTGTGGAACCAGTATCACTGAGAGAGCCGGCAACAGTCAGAAGATAGCCAGCTGGAGAGTTAGGATTGGTGATCTGTTGATCACCCGTGGTACCAACGCTTGCGTTGGTACCTACTTTGATGACAACGCGAGAAGAGGCAGGGATAGTACCACTTCCTGAGGTGATGGTAAGGACTTGTCCGGAGACGGAAGCACCCCAGGTGGCACCAGAGGCACTCGCACCGAGAGTGAGATCGTTCTCTAAACCTGTGGTAGGACCGTAGGAGACGTCTACATCGGTATAATCGAGAGCACCAGGGATGGAGAAGCCTGAAGGAAACATGAGAACTATAGTATTTCCTACTGCTGCACCATGTGGGGTAGTAAAACTTATCATATGATTAGAGACGGTACTAATTTGTTGACGAGTCATAGTATCACTGAGCAAGGTCACCATACGAGTAGGATCAGAGACGTATGTATCACCGGTGGTAGCAATACCAGGCGATGTACCAGTAGATGCGACAGGGGTCACTTCAAAACGAAGAAACTTACCTGTATCAGCGGATTGCACGGTGTAGGTATTTGCTGTTTCACCTCCAATGGGAGTGTAGATAGCACCATCACTACTGCGAAGCCATCGAAACGTTGAAGTACCCTGAGGATCGCTGTCTGCGTCGGTATAGGTATAGCTCCCTGTGAGAACACTCCCTACACTAAATCCCCCCGAGATGGAAACGTTTGTAGCGATAGGAGCTACGTTTGGTAGAACATCACAGCCGACACAATACGCATACTTTAGATCTGTATTTGTACTATCATTATAACTAATTCTCGCTATATTATCTCCACCCATAACTATAGATTGATATGCCCCGACATCACCCGTACTGTCGACCTGTGTTGTATTTTTTGTTGAACAAGACGCATTCGTACATTGCGCATACCAAAGGTCCCGATTAGCCGATTGACCGTCATACCATGCTATGCGCGCAAAGCCATCAGTCGCAACAGTAACTGAAGCACTTTCACCCCCCACTGAAGATCCAATAGTTGCAATCGTTGAACTGGCTTTTGTAGAACAATCTGCATTAGTACATTGTACAAATTTCAGACTACTTGTGTTGTCATATACCATTCTAGGAAGATCGTCAGTACCCATGGCAATAGAGGTCATTCCAGTAAAGGTAAAACCCGTATTATCTATTACCGTTAATATTGGTCTTTTACTTACATCTGCATCTGCAGGATCACACGTGGTGTTCCTGCATTGAGCGAACATCATATCATAATTGCCATTGCCATAAATATAGGAGATCCGAGCAAACCCATCTGCACCAATGGCCATCGAAGCACCTATTCCTACGTCTCCTGTACTAGTCACTGTTTTTATCGTAGGTGAAGAACACGCAGCATCATTACATGTTGCAAATTTGAGATCTCCCAATGTGCCATCATAGTAAGAAATACGTGCAAGGTGAGTCGTAGTATCTATCGCGATAGATGTATATTGAAGACCGGATGCTCCTCCAGTATCAACCGGCGTAGACACCCACGATCCAGATGCATTCGTTGCATATCTCAGGGTATGAGCCGCCGAATTGGCGTAACTTACATAGGCATATCCTGTAGACGAATCAATTGCGAGAGAATTATACCCACCTGCGGTTGCACTATCTATAGTGTCAAATGAGGGTGCTGAACAGATACTGTCATTACATACAGCAAATTTTAGATCAGTATTTATGTTATCAGAATAGACAATGCGTGCTTTACCATCCGAACCCATTTTTATTGACGTGTATCCGCCAGCACTTGCACCCCCCGAACCAGCTACAAGTGTTAGTGTTGGTGCAGCGAGCACGTTTGGAACATACACGCTCAATATCATGGAAACGATAATCGCGATTCTAATCGAAATGAAACTTACTTTTTTTGCAACGCCGTTTGGCATACTTTTTCAGTCAATAAAATTATTATTGTTGTATCTAATATGTTAAAGATAGCATATTTCTGGATATTAAAAACGACCTACGCAATTTGATAGCTCAATAGTAGGCAGTTCATACGCTTATTAGTTGCACAACGTTATCAACAAGCTCCTCAACCGCCCTATCCGACACCACTTTGATATGCCTCCCCGGAATCTTCTCATACACCTCCCCGCCCCCAAGAGTAAGCGTTCTATCAACATCATGATGTGATGCATGACGAGGGCGTTCTATAAATCGCTTCAAACGCTCTTCATCGCTCGCAGAACAAATCACGGTATAGATCGCACACTGATACTTCTCTTCCCACTCCCGTATCCTGGGATAATCTGTTTCAAAATTAAATGGCGCTTCAAGAATAATACTCACTCCTCGTCCTAACTGCTCATCGGCAAGGTCATACAAAAGCCGTACGGAAATCGGTCCCAACTTCCTGCTATCATTCAACGTCGAAAACCCCATCGAGTCATACAGACTTTCTTTGATGCTGTCCTTATGAAGACACACCAACCCCAACTTTTTTGAAAGTGCCGCCGCAAGGGTTGTTTTTCCACTGCCGGGGAGGCCGCAGATGAGGATGAGGGTTTGGGGGGAGGGCATGACCTTTTTTGTTTACTCTATAGCAAAATCACGATGAAGATTTTCTAAAAAGGAAGCAACTTGCTTGTCTATGTCATTTTTAGAAGGATCAAACGTAAAATAGAAACGTACATCTTTCAAATATGCCTCATGAAGAGGTTTCCTTTTGTGATATACCTCAATAGCATGGGCTGCATTGCGAAAAAGCCATGTATGTTTGAAATGTGTTAACTTTTGAATAATAAATTCTTCTGGAGAGTTAATGTGTATCCAGACCACAAGAAGCGAGAATTCATCTTTCAAGACTTGAACGTATTCTTGTACTTCTCGATCAATACAGTCTGCGTCAGCAACTACACTATGGCCATCAGTTAAAAATTCATGAAACAGAAATTTAGCAATCTCGCGTGTTCTTAAAAAATTAAATCCCTTTTCTTGCAGTAACTTGCGAATTTCGTCGGTTGCGATTCTAACAAGGGGAAGTTTTTTGCAAATGGGATTTAGTACGGTACTTTTACCTGCACCCACAAGACCTACGGGACAAATTAAAATTTGCGGCGAAAGTCGTCTATCTGGAATATCCAACGTACTCTTATATTCATCAATAATATGTTTAAAATCTGAATCTGATAGAGTGTTTCCTTCCATCGATTCTTGGCGTGCGGATTCTAGAATTTTTTCATCCATATATCTGCTCAAAAAATTATTTGATAATTCAACCAAAAGATCCTACTTTTTAAAAAACCAATCCCAAATGTTAATACCAAAAGCAAAGTATGTTATTAAATCAGCTCCGACTGCTATAACCAATAGAATTAGTGGAATTTTTAATTTTTTTTTACTTCATTAAGTATTTCTCCGCCGTTTTCTGCTAATTGACCTGGGTCTTGCTGGAACAATGTTCCACCTTCCACACGATTAGTAATTTTACCGTTATTTTTGGCAATTTGACTACCGCCAATCTGAGTAAGATCCGCTGAATTATGGGAAATTTCTCCACCAGATGATTCTTGTTCAATATTTTGCATAAAAGCTTTTGATGAATGAGTCACTATGGATGCCCCGGCTGGAACATTAAATTTGATTTTACTATTTACTCCGTCAGAAACAATTGAAAAGATAGCATCATTTTGATCATCAGACATAAAAAAATATTGTTGTTACCTCCTATACTTCCTCACCACCTTCAAACGCGCCAGTTCTTTTTGAAGTTTCGCAGCCATTGCCGCATATTCACGTTCATCAACCCCTTCGCGAGTAAGGAATTCCTGTGCCCGATCGTGTGCCGCTTGTGCCCGTTCAAAAATGATCTCTTCGACACGTTCCGCAGTATCTGCAAGCACCACCACGCGGTCAGGTTCTATGTGCGCAAAACCTCCTGACACGACCATCGGAATC
>JAHFJA010000006.1 GCA_023246095.1 bacterium
GGCACAACTGGTGCCAATCGCGAAGTAGACGTCACTCCATTTTCAGGTAATCAGCATGGTTGCACTAATGGTGGCCAAACGATTCAAAGCTACCTCGATGTTGATAAAAGTAATTCCATTACAGAAGGTGATATTCTTTCTACCCCGTCGTATCTCTGTAATGGTGTGTCAGGAAACAGCACGACCGGCATGACAAGCCTAGTAAAAGTAACCAACGAACTATCTGGAACCCACTGTGCTAATGGAGGAAAAAAGATTGAAAGTGGGCTCGATTTAAATAAAAATGTGATTTTAGATGCTGGAGAAATCACGGCTGTTGAATATGTGTGTAATGTGACGATAGGTGATGTGACCACCGGTTCGTTAGTAAAAGTAACCAACGAACCAGCAGGCCCCCACTGTGCTAATGGAGGAAAAAAGATTGAAAGTGGGCTCGATTTAAATAAAAACAACATCTTAGAGGACAGCGAGACCACCTCAACTGATTACACCTGCAATGGAACTCCCGGAACGAACGTAGAGGGAACGAACGGATTAGTCAGTGTTTCAGATGAGCCAGCAGGTATTAACTGTTCAAATGGAGGCAAAAAAGTACGAAGTGGACTTGATACAAATGCAAATAATGCATTGGACGTCAGTGAAGTGACGTTTACAAACTACGTCTGTAACGGAATCCCCGGCACAAGTACAGAAGGAATGAACAGTATCGTCTTGGTATCAAACGAATCGCCAGGTGCAAATTGTCCAAATGGAGGGAAGAAAATTGAAACTGGTCTTGATTCGGATAAGAATGGAACTTTAGATCCAAGTGAAGCTGTTTCTGCGTATGTCTGTAATGCCACCCCCATTGGTGGTACGTCAGGTACAAACCGAGAAGTTGATATCACTCCATTTTCAGGCAATCAACATGGCTGCACCAATGGTGGTCAGACGATTCAAAGTTACCTTGATGTAGATAAAAGTAAAACGGTCACGACAGGAGATGTCCTTGACAACCCTATATATGTTTGTAACGGCACTGTGGGAAATAATTCAAGTGGAAACAGTAGTATTTCTAAAGTTTCAGACGAACCAATCGGGGCTAACTGTACTAATGGCGGCAAAAAAATTGAGAGCGGAATTGACTCAAATAGCGACAGCATCTTACAAACTACGGAAGTAACAGACACACAATACGTATGTAAAACACTTGTCACTGGCGATTGTCAATCAACTTTCGAAAAACATTCGGATGGAAATTGTTACTCCATTGTCGACCCCAATATCACCAACAATCCTGTCGTTGAAATTATTAAGACAAATGATCAGATAGGTAAAATTGCGCACCTAACTTTTCTTGTTAATGGTTTAGAAGCAACCAGCGATAGATTTACATGCGCAAAAAATAACTGTGAAACTAATGACATGAGTACTGCTGAGGGAAACCAGCATCAGTATAAGGTCCGCGCGTATGCTTCTGACGGTTCTCAAATTGGAAATATTCAATCATACAGCTGGTCAGTTCCAGTTACAAACAAAACACTTCTCTTTCCACCTGGAGTGAATACCGATGAGGTAGAGGTGACGGCAAAGCAAGTTAACGGTACTACAACGGTGAGTGTTGTTGTAGAAGAAAGAAACTCGACATGCAGCACTGATATGACTATGCCATGTGACAAACCAGGCCCCGTCACGACAGCTGAGCTGAGCGTTGAGAATTATCTATGTGAAAACTTATGGGAATTTGAAAGTTCGGCACCAGGACTGCCGAATGGATTTGATGGAATGGATTTCCGTACTGCATACTGCAAGGGTAATGCTGACACAAATCAACTGCCCGCGTTACTGGAACCCATCCCTATTGAAACAAGTAAGGTAGTCTTTGCTTTGGAAGATGTATTCCGATTTGCTATTCCGTGTACTGCAACTTGCAATCCTGAGGATGAGGGTGTTGCGGATCCAAAAAACCCTGACGTTATTGTCTTGCGTGTTGGAATTAATGATCATAACTACTCCCCCTATCAGTGGTATCTTAAAGCTAAAGCGGGGGCCAGTCCAACTCCTACAACAATAGATGGTTATCAAGCAGTTCGGGATGCTCAAGGAGTGTATATCGGCATACCAAGTAAAAACGATGCTCACTTGTATATTTTATCATTTACGTACAATGAAGGGGCAAGTGCACAGACACAGCAAATTTTTGCAACATTTATATCTAACCTAAAATTATCCGCAAGTATTGTGGACGCAAGTGAGTCTGCTATAATAAGGAGAGATGTTCTTCGCCTTTCCGATATGGCTGATATGAATTATTTTCTGGATGCTTACAGCAAGCTTATGGCGCCCCTGGGTAAAGTTCCTTATCCTGACTTGGCAGCAGGAAGCTTTTTCAAAGGTCAAACATTGTCAGCTTGGCCCTCTTGGCAAAGTGCGTTAGGCAATGTGCTGCGCGCAGCACTGCCAACTGATCCCCTCAAACCCTTTCCTTCATGTCCAGGTTTTGACACTAAAACATGCTGGAATGCTCAAATAGGGAGGTTTGCATTTGGCCCAACTACAGGAACGCAAAAAGTTGAAGACGCACTTGGAAAACCAAACGTTCATGTGTACACATACACGACTACAGATAATGGAAATACATACAAGTTGTGTATGAATCTAGAGAACCCGGGACGGTTTGGAAAAAATAGTCCATATTGCAGTACTGACTCAAACTAGAAGTTTAAACACTATATCATACAGTATGCCAGGCGAAATTAGTTCAAATAATAGCGATAATCCCACTACTCCCAATTCAGTACAAACTCAAGTGCAGGATATATTTAGTGACACCGATTCATCAGTGATGAGCCCCGAACCTTCAACTCAAGTATCTCATGAGACAACGTACAATCCGTATGCATCATCTGTAAGATCTGGAACAAACAAAAAAACTATTATTTTGATAGTCGGTGCTCTTGTAGTGTTAGGTGGTATTGCTGGTGCAGCAATTTTGATTTATGGTCTTCTACAGAAAGCTCCACAGCCCGTAGTCAATAACCCATCACCCGCGCCAGTGCAACAACCCATAACCAATCCTCCAGTTACGGCTCCCGCTAATTCCCAACCAACGACAACCCCTCCTCCGACAACTCAGCCTACAGTAACTCCTGAGACACCTCCAGTAGACCAAACTGTGTCTGATCGCGACGGTGACGGTTTGACCGACGCAGAAGAAGCAACTCTTCACACAAATCCTGACTTACCTGATACTGACAATGACGGACTTACTGATAGAGAGGAAGTGAAAGTATATAAGACAAACCCTCTTAATGCCGATAGTGATGGGGATGGATATCTTGATGGTCAGGAAGTTAAGGGTGGATATAATCCAAATGGTCAGGGGATGTTATATAATATCAAATAGATATTTTGTAAGTGAATTTTATGTTCGACCTTATTGAGGAATCACTTCCTGACGAGTCAAAAAATACTGGCGCTGCTCCGCTTCCTTCGTCACTCGAAGGTACGGTGTATACCATGCCGTCTCATCGTCCTACAACATTATCTGCCTCTGGTAGTGAAACCAAAAAAAAGTCCGGTGGTTTAATACTGATCATTGTTGGTGTTGTCGTTGTTGTTTCGGCAACTGTTTTTCTTGTTTGGTGGGTTGTATTTCCACCAAATACTTCGACACCTACGCCGGTTGTAGAGCAACCTACCACACCAGTGAGTGAAGTACCCGCGACTCCTGTAGTTGATAACACGCCCGTTACTCCTGCTACACCTCCTTCACCAATACCGGCCCCTACACCATCAGATGTTCCAACACCACCTCCCTCTGACACATTAAGTTATGTAAAGAGCCCAGATAGTGATGGCGACGATCTTACTGATGTTGAAGAGAAGCTTTTCAACACGGATCCTCAAAAGCCTGATACTGATGCAGATGGTTTTTTGGATGGTGCAGAGGTAAAATTTCTCTATGATCCAACAAAAGCTGGTGCTAAATTGGACACATCATCATCTGTGACTTTGTATAAAAACTCAGATTTTGCATATTCGCTATTATATCCATCTGCATGGGTCGTAAATTCCGTTGATAAAGGCAATAAAGATGTTATGTTTAGTTCAGCGACTGGTGAGTTTTTCAATCTGACCGTTCAGGACAATCCAGAAAAGCTGAGTGCTCTTGAATGGTACACTACAGTCCATAAGCCTAATGCTGACACTAAGTCCTTGCAGACTATGAAATATGATACATGGACGGGGGTAATGTCTGATGATGGCCTTGAAGTCTATATGACTGCAAACGACGATACGGGGACCGTAATCACTCCCTATGTTTATGTTCTCACTTACGACATGGGCGGAAAAAAAGAAATGAATTTTGGTGCTGTTTTCCAGATGATGATCAGAAGTTTCTTGATCACTGATTTATCATTTCAGAGGTAATGCTTCATTTTCTTATTGAAGAGGGAGCGTCAAACGTTCCTCAACTTCTTCAAAAACGCGCTTGGTATAACAAATACTATAATGCTTGTAATAAAATATTAGGGGCAAAGGCACCTCGCATTACGGTTACTGTCATACTAACGGGCGATGAACAAATCAAAAAACTCAATGCTCGTTACCGTAAATTATCGAGGACGACAGATGTGCTATCATTTTATTACGGTGAGGATGGCATGACAGGGGAGGGAGAAGTATTCATTTCTGTACCTGTTGCGTTGAAGCAGGCGCGACGGTTTGAGCATTCACTCGAGAAAGAAATCGCACGTCTCGTGGTTCATGGTATTTTTCATGTGTATGGATATGATCATATCAAAACGGAAGAACGGCGACACATGAGAGCCCTTGAAAATGCCGCGCTTGCTCTTGTACCGTAACTATATGATTAATTATCATAACCTTAAAAAAAGTGCCAGATATGCTACTCGGGGTATGGTATCGGTTTGGCGAGAAGAACAGAATTTCAGAATAGAAATTTGTGGTGGATTAGTAGCAATATTTCTGGGTTTGGTCCTTCAATTTTCGTTTATTGAATTATCGATAATTGTACTGCTTGTTGGATCTATACTTGCTGCAGAATGTGTGAATACTGCCTTGGAACGTATTGTTGATATATTAAAACCACGGGTTTCAGAATATGTACAGGTTGTGAAAGATATTTTAGCCGCCATGATGGCAATATTGGTGAGCGTATCAGTTCTTATCGCGCTTTTTTTATACGTACCCAAAATTGTGACAGTCTTCGCTATTGTCATTCAGGCTATTTTCCGTTAAGGTGAAAGCACATATTTGTCTTTATGAGTGAAACTCTAATTACAGGGCTTGATATCGGGGCAACATCGGTTCGTGTTGCCATTGCTCAAGCGCGTGACGATGGTGAAAATGCGGGTCTTGAGATTCTGCACGTCTTTGAGCAACCTACTGAAGGTTTTTCACGAGATACTGTGTCCAGTATCGAGGACGCGGTTGGTTCAATCAGCCGATGTCTTGAAAAAGCGGAACGAGTAGTCGGTGTGCCAATACAATCAGCGTGGGTAGGTATTTCAGGCACACACATACAAACCAGAGCAAGTCGCGGGGTTGTTGCGGTTGGAAAAATGAATGGCGAAATATCGCCTCAGGATTTTGAGCGGGCCATTGAAGCGGCAAAAGCAATATCCACACCACCAAATTATGAGATATTACACGTTATTCCTCGATCTTGCGTAATTGATGGACAGCAAGGTATAAAAGATCCCATTGGTATGTCTGGAGTTCGTCTTGAGGTAGACACGCGCATTGTTCAGGGTCTTTCTTCTCAAATTAAAAATTTCACCAAATGTATATATAAAGCGGGAATTGAGATCGACGACTTGGTTTTCTCCTTACTCGCTGCCGCAGAGGCTACTTTGACTACCCGACAAAAAGAATTGGGTGTCGTTCTAATCGATATCGGTGGAGCAACTACCGGTGTTGCTGTATATGAAGAGGGTGAATTACTGCATTCATTCGTTTTGCCTTTAGGGTCGGATCACATCACGTCAGATATAGCGATTGGATTGCGTGTATCGCTTGAAGTGGCTGAACGAATTAAGGTCGAGTATGGGACCCTTCTGACAAAGCAAATCCAGAAAAAGGATGAGATTGATCTTTCCCTTATTGATCCCGCTGAGAAGGGATACATTGCACATAAATATATTGCGGAGATTTTGGAGGCACGTGTTGAAGAGATCTTTGATCGCGTAGAGTCCGAGTTGAAGCGCATAGGGAGAAGCGGGCTTTTACCTGCAGGTGCAGTTTTAAGTGGCGGCGGTGCAAAGCTTCCTGGTATAGCTGATTGTGCAAAGAGAAGACTCAGGTTGTCCTCATCTCTTGCTCACCTTAAAGCAACGATCATAGGAGGTGAACACCTGCGTGATCCTCGCTATATTACAGTCACAGGACTCTGTTATTGGGGGTGGCATGCACAGCAGAGAAAAGAGAAGAAAATGTCGTTTTCATCCATAAATACGACCTCAGCGGCGGATGTAAAGGGGCGAGTAAAAAAATGGCTCAAGGCACTCTTGCCATAGCGTGTTTGCGGTGTTAAGATTGTGGTGATGAATCAGAAGCTTATTCACACCATAATTTTTTTGATCGTAACCGTATGGAAATTAGACCAGAAATTGAAACCTTCGCAAAGATCAAGGTGATCGGCGTAGGTGGCAGTGGTGGATCCGCTGTAAACAGAATGATTACAACTAAAATTCGCGGTGTAGAATTTCTCGTTGCCAATACCGATATCCAGGCGCTTCATATATCTCAAGC
This sequence comes from bacterium, assembly GCA_023246095.1. Taxonomy (GTDB): domain Bacteria; phylum Patescibacteriota; class Patescibacteriia; order JACQRZ01; family JACQRZ01; genus JAHFJA01. Next base: position 6,757 of record JAHFJA010000006.1, read on the forward strand.
ACCTATCAAACTCCACATCGGAAAAAGTGTTACCAAAGGTCTCGGAGCAGGGATGAATCCTGACGTTGGGAAAAAAGCGGCGGAAGAAAGTCAGAATGAAATCCGTGATGCATTGGCTGGCGCTGATATGGTGTTCATAACATGCGGTTTGGGTGGTGGCACTGGTACTGGTGCTGCACCAGTGGTTGCTGAGCTCGCACGCGATATTGGTGCGTTGACTATTGCTGTGGTAACAAAACCATTTTCATTTGAAGGACCAGAACGCAAACGTCTTGCCGAAGAAGGTTGGAAGGAACTAGCGGCGAAAGTAGACTCCATCATTACGATTCCAAATGACAAGGTATTGCAGATCGTTGACAAAAAAACGACGCTGCAAGAAGCATTTGTAATGGCTGATGAAATATTGCAACAAGGTGTTCGCGGAATATCAGAGCTTATCACCATTCCAGGACTTGTAAACGTCGACTTTGCGGACGTTAAAGCCATCATGAAAAATACAGGTTCCGCTTTGATGGGTATTGGAAATGGAACAGGGGACAATCGCGCGGTTGAGGCAGCAAAGGCAGCTATATCAAGCCCACTACTTGAGCTTTCTATTGATGGGGCAGACGGTATCTTGTTTACTGTCACCGGTGGACCGGAATTGGGTATGCTTGAGGTGAACGAAGCGGCAAAGATCATTACCAGCTCCGCAGCGGCAGACGCTCGTGTTATCTTTGGTGCGGTTATTGATGAAAATATGGGTGATGATATTCGTATTACGGTCATCGCAACAGGATTTCCCAACAAAGATAAAGACAAGCTCACTTCAAAGGCAGCAGAACCAACGCTTCATACAGATCGAAAGACGATGACTGGAGGCCCGCATCAGAGTATCTATACAGCACCTATTCCTCGCATTATGCGTCCTCCTATTCGTATGGAGGAATACAATGTGGAGGATGATGACGAGGTATCACCTCCACCCGCACGGGATGTGACACAAGATGATGATGAATTGGAAATCCCCGCGTTTATCAGAAAAAAAATGATGTAATAGCAAGAAAAAAGCGCACATAATCTGTGTGCTTTTTTCTTGCGTATCGGTACTGCTTTTGGTATCATTATGTATAGCAAAATTTGCTTTATGCAGCTGTTTAGACTGATAGAAAATATATTATTTGCATCTGACGCGCCTGTCGCGTTTTTGAAATTATGTAAAATTGCTCACGCATCTGCCGAAGAAGTGGAAAGCGCGCTTTCTGCACTTAAAGAAGAATATAATCAAGAACGAGGAGGATTAGTGCTTGTTGAACATGAAGAAGCGTACCTATTCGCCACTAATCCTGACTGTGCTGACACAATAGCACAATTGCGTAAAGAAGAACCGATGGGAGAGTTGACACGGCCTGCTTTGGAAACGTTGTCGGTGATTGCATATAGAGGGCCAGTTACTAAACCCGAAATCGAACAAATCAGAGGTGTTAACTGCTCCGTCTCACTCCGTAATCTTCTTATGGCTGGTTTGATCGAGGAAACTGACGAGACAGGAGGGGAGAGAACGTATTCTGTAAGCATAGATTTTTTACGACACCTGGGTGTGAGCGGACTTTCTCACCTTCCTGAATATCAGCGATTACATTCGTTGTTGGTAACAGGTAAATCAACAGAGGAGCCTCTTCCGGCGCTGAAGATATAATAAATACCTATACAATGTCATCAACTCTTTGCATCGCAAATTGGAAAGCGCAACTTACTCCTGACGACGAAAGTATTCTCGCACACGATATTGTTTCCTTACTTCATCGCACTCCAGCCCCCAACGTTGAAATCGCATTAAGTCCTTCATTTTTATCGTTGTGTGAAATCGCGAAAACTACTGACTACCCCTTATCCTTGGCCGCTCAGGATTGTTACTGGGAACTATCAGCTGCCGCAACAGGTGAGATTACCCCATTGGCTTTGGCGCACGCGGGGTGTCGCTATGTGATTATTGGTCACTCAGAACGTCGACGAATGGGAGAGACCGATGCAATAATTGCAAAAAAAGCTAAGATTGTTTTTGAAACACAGAAGAAATTTGGCCTCATCCCTGTGATATGTATTGGTGAAACCGCTCAGGAACGAAAAAATGGAAAGACAAAATCCGTATTGACTAAACAGCTCTTATCCATTTTTGGTGCGTCATCACTGGACAAACATCACTCGTTTGTTATTGCTTACGAGCCGGTCTGGGCAATCAGCACGAATCAAACTCCAGGCATCAAAACAGGGTGTAGCCCGGAGGAATGTGCAACTGCCGTCTCCCACATACAGCAAGTGTTTAACGGTCATTACTCTTCAATCAAGACAGCCCCCACACTTACGATTATTTATGGGGGTAGTGTAGATGAAAAAAATGCAGTCTCCTACGTCCACGACGGAGGAGCTCAGGGGGTGTTGGTGGGGAGCGCCAGTTTGCACGCAAAACGATTTTGCGCTATTGTGCACGCACTTAATACAGCACTATGATATCAGTCATCATCTCTATTCTTCTTTTACTTGGTTGTTTGGTTATAATTGGCATTATTGTCGGTCGCAAGATGACCATTTTGACATCTATCGATACGAGCATACTACCCGAAGAACGTGCCCGTACGGTAAAAAATAAGATAATCGCTGACAGAATAGAACGTAAATTACACACGGCGCGAAAAATGGCTTCGGTCGTTACGTTACCGTTATCGACGTTTCGAAAGAATTTGGGGCACAAAATGGGTGCGATCCAAAAGGGAGTATTAGAATTGCGCGAAAAACAACGCAGAGCAGCGGTTATCGGCGGGGCAAACGCGACAAATAGTGAACCCGAACGAAAACAAGAAGTCGCTAGTTCTCTTTTAGAACAAGCCCAAGAATTAGTAAATGCAGACCGATTTGTCGATGCAGAAAAAAGATACATAGATATCATTTCTCTGGATAGCAATAATCTTGAAGCGTATGAAGGTCTAGCCGAACTATATATGACTCAAAAAGAATGGGCCGAAGCGAGTGAGGTGCTTGAGTATCTTTGTAAAAAAGAACGTGAAGGAATACAGATAACACCAGCAGAGGAATTAGGGCAGTTGCCAGCTCGATTTGCAAAACACCTATATGAACTTTCTGAGGTCCATCAAATGCTCGACAACCACGAACGTGCACTCGAGGAAATTCTGGAAGCAGTGAGTCTCGATAAAAATAATCCAAAGCTACTTGATGCATTGGTTGAAATGTATATTTTCCAGAAACAACGTCTCCGGGCAGAACGAGCTCTTGAACAGCTGCGACGCGCTAACCCTGATAATAATAAACTTGATGATCTGTCCGAGCGTATTGCAGAATTGTCATATTAAATCCCTCTTTACAAAAGAGACAAACGTGATATCATTTCGTTGTTAATGCTGACGTAGCTCAGTTGGTAGAGCACGTCCTTGGTAAGGACGAGGTCTCGGGTTCAAGCCCCGACGTCAGCTTATGAATTTGAAAAAACAATTCTTTAGCGTATACTATATCTATTATCATTTACTCATGCGTCTTTATGGATGAACTTAACAATCAACCTGCGAGTGTGCCTAGTGCGTCGAGTGTTTCCAGTGCACCGACAAATCAACCAATGAATAAATTTTCTCCAAAAGCAAGTTTTTTCATGGGGTTGGGAGCGGGCTTTTTCGTAATTTGTACCATTGGTTTCTTTGTTCTTCTTGGTGTGTTTTTGACCGGGAACAATAAACCATCTTCAGCGCAAGCAGTGGTAACTCCTCCAGCAACTGCACCCGTTGCCCCTTCAGCACAGGCGCCTGCTGATGCGCCTGCCGCACCTATCTCGGTTAAAGGGTATCAAAAAGATGATCACGTCTATGGCGATGTAAACGCGCCTATTACGTTAGTTGTTTTCTCTGATACTGAATGTCCATTTTGCAAACGATTTCATCCAACCATGAAGCAGGTAGTTGATAACTATAAAGGAAAAGTAAATTTGGTATACCGCCATTTTCCGCTCGCACAGCTTCATAGCAAGGCTCCAAAAGAAGCGGAAGCAACTGAGTGTGCAGCAGAGTTGGGGGGCAACGCAGGTTTTTGGAAATATCTTGATCGATTGATGGAAATTACTCCATCGAATGATGGACTTGACCCAGCAAAGCTTCCTGAGATTGCAAAAGAGGTAGGTCTTGATCAGAAAAAATTTGAAGACTGCTATAAGTCCGGTAAATACGCAGCCAAGGTAAGTGCACAAGAAAATGAAGGGCTCGCTGCAGGTGCTCAAGGAACCCCTTATGGAATTATCCTTGCCGGAGATCAAAAGATCCCCGTTCCTGGAGCTGTACCATTTGAACAGCTGAAAGCAACGATTGATCCATTGATTAAGTAAATGAACGACTGAATTCCACAAAACGACCCTGCCTAAGGGTCGTTTTGACATATATTAAATTACGTATTATTTCGTTCAAAACGAAGGCGACATTACAGAGGTACTCGATTGGTGTGTAATAATGATATGGAAGCTAACCAACAAAATCATACTGGTGAAATTTGTTTTTTGTATCAGAGGGATTTTTTGAGCGCAAGTGAGATTGCCGAGAAATTATCTTTGTCAATTGATGCGGTGTATTATTGTTTGAGAAAAAATAAGATACCACGACGGACAACAACAGAACAGAATATAATGAGATTCGAAAAGACACCATCTACCTTCCTATTAATGAGCATCTAAGCGATATTGATAGAGGGTTGTTAATTGCAGGTATTATTATGTATTGGTGTGAGGGATCCAAGAGAGGAGATGGAAAGACGGTTGACTTCGCAAACAGCGACCCGACTCTAATTATATTGTTTCTTAAGTTTTTACGATCATTGCTCCATGTACAAGAGAAGAAACTACGATGCTATCTGTATTGTTTTGCAAATCAAGATACTGACAACCTTATTGATTATTGGTCAAGCTTAATTGAAATCAGGAAAGATCAATTTACCAAGCCGTATGTTCGAGGTGTCTATAATCCAAGTAAAGAGGGAAGAATGCCCTATGGTTTACTACATATAAGATATGCTGACAAGAAACTCTTGTCTTTTATCAAAAATTACATTAATATACTCCCATGTGAGTTAATAAGAAATATGGGCGGTTACCGAAGTGGTCAACCGGGGCAGACTGTCAGTAAAGGCAGCTTTATTGAGCAATCAATATCGAATTAATTGGGTGAATTCGGGGAAATCTTCATCTCAATCTTTGGGAAAAGACAATCCCGAGCCAAGCTAGGAAGGACATAGGTTTCCTAGACGGTGTAGAGACTAGTGAGTGAGTTCCAACAATACTCTCACAAACAGCGCCCAACCCCGCTTCAAATAGCGGGTGATGATATAGTCCGTGCTCCTAGAAATAGGGGAATTACATGAAATCTGCTGGCATCGCCTTCGAAGGTTCGAATCCTTCACCGCCCACCATAGCGCCCTTGAGGGCACCAAAGGCGTCCTTTTGGGACAGTCGCCACTTTAGCTCAGTGGTAGAGCAACACTTTTGTAAAGTGAAGGTCCTGGGTTCGAATCCCAGAAGTGGCTTATTCCCAGCTCTTGAATAGTTTTTTAAGACATGTTATAGTGTCGGCACCTATTTAAACCACTATGTCACAAGATAATCTCATAAAAATGGAGTGCGGTAATTGTTCCCAGATAGGGTATTATACCTATAAGAACAAGAAAAAACTCAAGAACCGACTTGAGCTGAAGAAGTATTGCAAAACTTGCCGCGTCCACCAGAACCACAAAGAGACCAAGTAAGGGATGTCCAGAAGAAACAAAAACCTGCGTAACAGCGGGTTTTTGTGTTAAAGAGGAGGTGACTGTCGGGGGGGTTTCCTAAAGGGGGCTTCTTATGTTTTTTAGTATAGGGTTGGTTACTTTTGTGTATAGTTGGGTTGTTCTGATATTGGCGTGCCCCAGAAGCTCTTGTACGTATCGTACATCGACACCATTTTCCAAGAGGTGAGTAGCAAAGCTATGGCGCAAAGAATGAAATGTTGCTTCTTTTTGAATATTGGCTTTTTTCAGTGCATGTTCAAATACTTTTTGCGCGGTTCTTTCGGTGAGTCGACCGCCACATTCGCTTGAAAATACATACTCGTCGAGCTGTTTATGCGAAATCTGATCAATTATGACGGGGATTAATTTCTCAGGAAATACGGTAATGCGATCTTTATTGCCTTTTGCACCTTTAACGTGAATTGTCAGCTCGGAAAGATTGATATCCTTTACCTTCATCGCTGTTACTTCGCTAACGCGCAAACCTCCGGCGTAGGCAAGCGCAATCATTGTTTTGTGTTTTGTGTTAGGGATGACTCGTAGAATGGATTGAATTTCATCGCGAGATAAGAAGATAGGGAGTTTACTGGGTGTCTTGGCAAACCGAATATCAAGCTTACTATTAAACTTGAGCACATTCCGACAGAAAAAATTTATCGCTTGAAGCTTTTGATTAACGCTTTGCGAGGCCATTCCTTGGTCTATTTTGGATAGTAAGTATTGCTTGATGAAGTCGATATCAACAGAATCGAGGTTACTTTGTTTGGAAGTTAAATATTCAGCCACACAGGCGGAATAGCTTTTGATTGTTTTGGGACTGTAATTACGCAGTCTTAGCTCATTTTCGAGCTTTGATAAATAGACATTCATGTATTTATGTATTACTCTTAACCTAAGAGAAATTATACGAAATATTCGGGTAGTATACAATATCTCGTATGCTATATGTAAACACTTCGGATATGGAAGAGTTATATGAAATGCCAAAAGGAAATAAGGTATTTGGCACATCATCTAACACGGGATATCCGACTCACAAGCACTCAGAATAAAATTATTTTTTCAAATTCATATGAAGAAAGACAATCTAAACAGCAACCCAGAGTTATCGTGGACATTTCTTGATGGAAGTAAGAGAACAGCTGGAATTCTTGAAACTGTTGTCATTGGTAAAGGAGAATATTTGCCAGGGTGGAAATGGTCAACACACGCTGGTGTAATAACAGGCAAAGAATCAGAACGGCATGTTGGCTATGTGCTTTCAGGTGAAATGATAATCAAAAATTCTAATGGTGATGAGATTATGGTTGGTCCTGGAGAAGCCTTCGAGGCAGACCCTGGACATGATGCGTGGGTTGTTGGAAACGTCCCTTGTGTTGCTTTGGATTTTACAGATTTAGGATTGAAAAAATAATTTTATTCTGAATGCCTGTTCATCCAAATTTGTCTTCGCTACACTACGACAAACTTCGGATATCCTGATACGTTATACGCAATTCAAAAAATATTTTTCTAACGGAGAATAAGGAATGATAGGCTTTTAAAAGGAAATAAATTTGTTTTTCTTTATTTATCGAGGGGGATAATTTGTGTTTCCCTCCACTTCGTTACAGAAAACGAATTATTTATAAATATTAATTATTAAAGATACTAGTATGAGAAAAATAACCGTTCTAACAATGATTACATTGGATGGAGTCATGCAAGCACCTGGCGGATCCAAAGAGGATACCGCAGAGGGTTTTAAATATGGCGGCTGGTCTACGCCGTATATGGATGAAGCGTATGGTAAAGTTGCAGCAGAAGAAATGAAACCAGCAGAATATCTTTTGGGCAGAACAACATTTGAGATTTTTGCCAGATACTGGCCAGAACATGAAAATGGATGGCCAGGTATCAATAATGGTACGAAATATGTCTTGAGTGGGACTATGAAAAATTCAGATTGGAAAAATACCGTTTTTCTCACAAGTCTGGCTGATATCGAAAAGTTAAAAAATTCAGAAGGTCCCGACATACAAGTATGGGGCAGCAGTAAACTCGTTCAACTGTTGCTTAAGAATGATTTAGTGGACGAACTTCGACTCAAAATTCACCCATTGACAATTGGCGAAGGAAAAAAATTGTTTGGCGATGGCACGATTCCGGCAGCATTTGCCTTAATAGAGAGTTCGGTTACACCAAGCGGTGTGATTATTGCCCATTACAAACGAGCTGGAGAAGTCAAGACTGGCACCGTTGGAGATTAAAGAGAAAAGAATTTGACGCAAAAAAATTGAAAAATGAAATTCACCCCTGACCCCTCTTTCATTTTTCAAAACGGAAAAAACAAATTTCATACAAATACAAAGAAAAGTATGGATTACAAAGTCACGGAAAAGTATACTACATATAACAAAGGATATGAGGTTACGAAGCCTTACGACTTCTCCACTCAAATTGCTCCCTATATTCGCAACTTCTCATATCCTTAAACGTTATCGGAAATAGCAAAAATCTTTCCTTATAGTTTAATATTTTGGATTTTTTTTATTTTGAATGCAAAAATTTTAAAAATATGGGCAACGAAATAGTAAGCGCGTTCGTACTGGGTCTAATAGGCGGTGTGATTCCCGGCCCAGTTTTGGCGGCCACATTCACGGAAATTTTACAGTCTGGCATGTTAAAAAGCATGCGGATAATTCTATGGGCAATGTTGACCGAAACCGTTGTTGCCCTAATAAGTTTATTGGCACTATCATCGATGAATTTTTCTGAGAGCTTTTTCCAGGGTCTTTCGGTAGTCGGGGCCGCCATCCTAATTTGGATTTCGACTTCGATTTGGAAAGTCCACAAAATCGACACCGAAGAAAAAGTCCATTTCAGTCTGGGTAAAATTTCGGCGATGATTCTGGCTAATGGTGTGCTGTGGACTTTCTGGATCACCGTGTGTGTGCCGAAAGCGATTATGTTGAATAATAAGGCGGCTTTCGGCAATTACTTGTTCTTGCTACTCGTCGAAATCGGATGGCTCATTTCCACTGTTCTGGTTGCAGTGATATTTTCAAGATTCAGAAAAATTCTTTCCAACCCAAAAGTCGTGCCAATTATTTTTAAAATTTTTGCTCTTGTATTCGTGTATTTCGCTGTCGATATGGTTTATAGAAGTATCAGGTTTTTCCTGACCTAACAAGATAAAAAAATTCCAAAATCAATAGTAAGGAAGAAAGATTTTTTGCTACATCAGATAACACGCTATATACGCAATTTAAAAAATATTTTTCTTAAGGTAAAATGAAGATAGGGTTTCAAAATATGGATAAATTTGATTTTTTCTTTTATTGTAAATGGGAATAATATTGTATTTTCTTCTGCTTCGCTACAAAAATGAATCATTTTATGAACTTTTAATTGTTAAGGGATATTATTATGGAAAACAATATGCAAAAAATAACGCCAAACCTATGGTTTTACGGAAACGCTAAAGAAGCCGCGGATTTTTATACCTCTGTTTTTTCCGATGCCAAAATCGTCGCAACTTCGCACTATCCAAAGAGTAAAGAAGAGGGGCTCGCCGACTTCCAGCTAAATATGGCCAGTAAAGTATTGACGGTTGACTTCGACGTTATGGATTTTCGTTTCGTGGCTATCAATGCAGGACCTGAGTTTACTCCTAATCCTTCTATATCATTCTTTATCACACTGGATTCCAAAGAAGAAATTGACGAGTTGTGGGGAAAGCTTGGAGATGGCGGAAAAGAATTGATGCCGCTCTCAAAGTATCCATTTAGCGAGTACTACGGCTGGTTGCAAGATAAGTACAATGTGAGCTGGCAGCTTATTTTGAACAATCCCGAGGGCGACCAGCGACCGAAAGTGATGCCTTCATTTCTCTTTACGCAAGACAAAAGTGGAAAAGCAAAGGAAGCAAGAGATTTCTATCTCTCAGTTTTCAAGGATTCAAAAGAAGGTATTACCGCGCTTTTCGAAGAAGATGCCCAAGTTGGTCAAAAGAAGGGAGACGTAATGTTTTCTGATTTCATGCTTGAAAATGTGTGGCTGGCTGCCATGGATGGTGGAAACCCACACGAATTTACCTTCAATGAAGGAGTATCACTTTCGATTAGTTGCAAAGACCAAGACGAAATTGACTATTACTGGGAGAAGCTCACAGCGGACGGCGGTGAGGAAAGTGTTTGTGGCTGGCTCAAAGACAAATATGGCGTAATTTGGCAAGTCGTGCCTGCGAATATGGAAGAGCTTATGAAGCGGTCGAATGCATTCAAAATCATGATGCAGCAAAAGAAAATAATTATTGCCGAGTATTAAGAAATGAGCCATATGAATGAAAAGGAAATTGCAACCGGCTTTGTTCACAAAGTACCTGCTGATTTAAAGGAAATCTTAACTTCTAATCCTGATGTGATCGAAAGATGGAACAAGTTAACTCCTGTTGCACGCAACGAGTGGATATGTTGGGTTACGATTGTCAAAAAACCAGAAACAAGAAAAGAGCATCTTGTTCGTTTGCAAGAAGATATTCTTATAGGGAAAAAGAGGCCATGTTGTTGGCCTGGTTGTCCTCATCGCAGAGAAAGTGCGAAAAAATGGTTTAAATAAGAATTTGAAAAATGAAATTCACCCCTAACCTCTCTTTCGTGTTTCAAATAGGAAAAAATCAAATATATTATTAACGAGGAAAGCCTATCTGATAAACGAAATAGAAAATATTTTGATGAAATCACGTATCATGGGAAATAACAAACTAATTCAACTGAAAGATTCTCTTGTGGGCGCATTGTCAAAGCATGGATCCGTTGAGGAGATTGCTCTTTTTGGCTCGCTGGTTAAAGGCGATGTTGATCAGTATTCTGATATAGATATGATTGTGGCCATCTCTTCACCGATAAACGGATTAGAGGCATTGGGACACTTTGGAGAGGTACGGTATTATCGATCGTTTAGTAGCGTAAAATTTCCTTCAGGACGGTACTGGATGAAGGGTTACTCCGTATTCAATAAAATTGATATAAGTTTTCATACCCTTGATGAGTTTGAGAAAATTGTACTTCATGGTGATCCTGAAGGATATACAACACCGCCGTTCAATATTGAGTGGAAAGCAAATCGGGTCACCAGTGCAAAGTCCATCTCGACAAACATTGATATGGCGAGTCCATATATATTTTCCGAAGCAGAGGACAAGATAGGCAAGCTTGTGTATCGTTTGTCTCGTTCGCTTAAGTCTGTATATAGAAACGAATCCCCAGAACATGATCCCCATGACGTTTATTCAGAATTGAGCTCATTATGGGCTATTCATTCAAACTCAAAGTGGGTTGGTGGTGCCTTGGATAGTCTTGTGACAGAAATATTGTCTTTGGGTTCTGAGAGTGATACTGTAGTGTTACATAATGTGACGCCACTAAACAAATATGAATGAAATAAAACGCAAATGGGATTTACTCCCAAAAACAAAAAGACAGTCTTGTATTGACGAAATCGTTACTTTCTTCAAACAAAAACGAGACGAGGAAATTGGCATAATTGCAGCGGAAGATATTTTAGATTTTTTCTTGCAAGATATCGGAACAGACATATATAATAAAGGCATAGAAGATTCAAAAGAACTGCTAAAAAAACAGTTTGAGAATTTGGAAATAGATCTAGATCTTTTACTGAATAAATAGTTTTGTTCAGTCATTACGAGAAGACGTACTGGGTGATTTTTCTTAACCACAGAATATGAAACAAAAAATCAAAAGAGGTGTTGCGATTGTTGCAATTTATAATGGCAAGATTGTTTTATTAAAACAAATGCGACCTCCGCACAAAGTACCATTTTTAAATATTGTAATGGGTAGTATTAAAAATAATGAAACACCAGAGCAAGCAGCAAAAAGAGAATGTATTGAAGAAATTGGTTTGGTGCCAAAAAAGCTGGTGAAGATTGGCAGAATAATCCAATTACCCGGAAGTGCAAATATCGAAACGGTTATTTTTTACTCTGAATTTCAGGAAAAGCCAAGTGTTCCTAAAAACATTTCCGAACCCATAATTGGTTTGGGGTTTTATTCTGAGGAAGAGATAAAAAAGCTAATTAGCAAAGAAAAGATTATAGAGTCAACAACACTTTTGGCTCTACTATTGATAAAAAAATAAATCTGCGAAATTAAGAAAATCTATGACCTACCAATGGGAAAAAACTGACAACCCTGACAAGATCAGATTTCGAAAAGAATTCGATCTTGATTCTGTTGTAGAAAAAGGGAAAAGTGAGTTTGAAAAATTACTCTTGTTAAGGTCTTGGGTACACAATATTTTACCTCCTGGCACCCCCTCGAGAGACTATTCTGAATTGGGGGTATTCGAAATACTGAGCGATGCAAAGAAAGGACTTCAGTTTTGGTGCACTCAATATAATCAAGTCTTTGTTCAAAGCGCAGTTGCTTTAGATTTTTATGCAAGAAAACTGGGAGTCGATTCTAAAGATCCGTCAAAAGACATGCATCACGGAGTTGCTGATATTTGGTCAAACGAATTTCAAAAATGGTATGTTGTAGACACGCAACATAACCAACATTATGAAAAGGATGGTGAACCTCTGAATGTGTTGGAAATAAGAAACGAATATCTTAAAGATGGAGGTCAAAAAGTTAAAGGAATAATTGGAAACTACGAAAAAGTCCTTGAATATAAGAAGGATTCTACTGGATACGACTCTCCTTCAAATTACTTTTGGTTTTTTATCCCTTTAAGAAATAACTTTTTTGAGGATCCTCGTATATACCATTCTCAAGCGCTACTCTGGGTAGATGAATTTAATAAAGATATGAAATGGGTGAGGAAGGGTGGAATTGAGGATCATCCTATGTATGAATCCCAATTTGTTGAGACGTCTGATATTAATGAATGTTTCCCGGATATGGATAACATGAATAAGTAACCAAAAATGGCCATGAGCGAACTAGAAAAATTTATGCCACCATTTGAACAGTCACAACCAGAAAAAATACTGGCCTCGTTTGATGGAGAGCAGAAGACAGTACAGGATCAAGTCAAACAAGAGATACAAAACTGCCTTGGTATTGAGCAAAAAGATATTGAGAGAATAGAACTACTAAAGGTTGAAAATCTTCCAGAACACTATCGAGCGCAATTCGAGATTCTTCATGACGAGCGGTTGAATGGAGTTACTATCGCAGTAGTACCCGATGAGTTATGGGTCAAAGGAGATCAGCCGTCTGAATCGAGTGCTGATAAACAGCTTATATTGATCAAGAAAAGCTATTTTGAAACACAAGAAAATCCTGACGAAATTGCTTGGCTATGCCATGAATTAGCGCACTGTCAAAATTTCCTTGATTCCCAGTCACCTGAAGAATATCAAGATAACATGCAAAAATTGGCTTTTGAAGACTTGAACACTGGGTTTCCATACCCCAATAATCTCGTTGAAAAGTTCACATTCACCAGACAGTTTCAATATCTAAAAGAACAAGGTAAAAGTAGGGATGAGGTCCTAGAAATGTTGAGCCATGATTACAAAGAAAAAGACATCCCGTTTTTTAGTCGGCTGTTGGATGCTGTGTATGGGGAATAAACTCGATATGAAAAAACTAAAATGCAATATTGGTGAATATGGCATCATCGTAAATCAACAAGGAGAATTGTTAATTTTGAAATTGGCAGCTAGCAAGAAGTACCCAAAGGAGACATGGATGTTACCGGGCGGTCGATTGAATATTGATGACCAACCAGAAGAAGGGCTCCAGCGTGAAATCAGCGAAGAGACAGGATTAAAGGTGAAAGTTATCAGCCCATGCCACGTTGCGCGATGGGGTTCAGAGAAACCGCCAAAATATGGGGTATTCTTTCTCTGTAAATTAGTCGGTAAGCAAACAGTGAAAATAAGTAATGAGCATGTTGAAAACAAATGGATACAATTTAGCGACATCGAAAAAATATCTTGGCACAATGTGAATAGTAAAATAGCCATCAAAAAATCAAGAACTCTCATGAGTGGGGTTTGTGATGTATAATGACCAGTCTTTCATATGTCAATAAATCTAAAAATCGAATTTGGCATAGAGTACGAACTAAAAAGGGTAAACTATACTCTTGCAAAATTAGATTGGTTCGATTCGCAAGGATATAGGACGAGATTACCGGAAGGAATAACCAAAGAATCTTCGGAAGACGAAATCAAACATCAAATCGCGAATGAATTTGATGAAAAGAAATATAAAAAATTGGCTGATCAAATTGGCGCTGATTTTGCGACGGTAAGCACTCAACTATTTAAAACGTTAAGAGAAGTATTTGGACAGGATATTCCCGAAACGTTCTGCGTCTATCTCACCACTTACGGTGTCGGTGGATCATATAACCTTCCTAATACGGTCATTTTTAACATAAACAACACAAGAGGCTACAAAACAATCATTCACGAAATTATTCATCTGCTTATTGAGAACCAAATTATAAAATATAACGTTCAACACTGGGAAAAAGAAAGAATCGTTGATTTGATTTTGAATTCTAAGGAGTTGAGCTTTTTAGAGTATACTGAGTGGCAGAACAGCTATAATGGTGTTGAAAAATATATAGATGATTTATTCAATAGTTACTTCTTCGAGGATCCGGAAAACTTTTTTTCAAAAATACAACATGCACGCATCTTTGCTTAATCAAATGGAACAGGAAATTAACCAAACGTTAAAATCTTTTTTTGGTAAAAATTTAGTTTCATTATTGGTAGAGGGAAGCTATGGTACATATGACATTATCGAGGGATACAGTGATTATGATCTTTGTGCTTTGGTGAAAGATGTTAGCAAAACGCCAGACGTCGATTTAGGCGATTTGTCAAAAAAATATTCCATTGATATCAAATGTTCAGTAAAGTCGTATAAAGATTTCCAAAATAGAGTTAAGAATAGTAACAAATCCTCCAGGTTTATTGATAATCTGTGGCTTGTCAAAGCAAAAAAGCAGGCGCGGGTCTTGGTCGGGAAAAATGTACTCAACCAAATACCGAGCATAAAGGAACTCATCAAAAGAGATATTGGCTGTGAACTAAGGGCAGATTATTATTATGCCACAAATCTAAATCCAGAATGGAATATATTTAGGCGAGAACCACAAAAATGGGTTAATTATATCATTAACATGAGTAATGACCTCTTGTTAAGTAAAGGCGTTATCACAAAAAAGGCAGATATTCCGGCAATGTTAGAAAAGCACTGTCCCGAATTCAAAGGGGTCGCGTACGTCAAAGAAGCACTTTATTTGCGAAAAACAAAGAAGGTTTTACACTTAACAAAAATAGAGAAAAATCAGCTAAAAAAGACCTTAGGCTTGTTTTTGGAGGATTATAAGTTGTATACTTTCGGTGTTAAATGATCATACTCAATATGCCAAACCTCACAATTAAATAGATGTCACAAAATACCAACAAACCTATATTGTCCTTTCCTTACCATGACCCCGCAGGGAAATTTAATGACTACATACGCCAGTCATTACCAAGATTGAAGGAAATTTTCTCGCATATTTGTATTAGTGCAACTCCGTCAACGTACGAGATAAATAAAGAGTTTGTCGATTTTTTGGAAAAAGAAGGCTGTCTAGTGTACAGAAATGTTGAAAATAGCAGTATAGGCGATCACTACAGAAACGCACTGCAGTTGGCGGTGGATATCGAGGGTGACAATAAAATATTCTTCAGTTTTATTGACCGGCTAGTATATATTTTAAACACCGATGTGCTGGATCAGTTCACAGAAGATATGCAAACGAACTTTATTGACGTAGTTCTATACGAACGAAGCGAAAAAGCTTGGCAGACACACCCTGCGAACTATAGAGAGATAGAACAAACGGTAAATAAATTGGGGAGTTTTCTCATAGGTGAAGAAGTTGAATTGGGGACATGCGGATTTTCTATATATTCAGATATTGCAAGACAGATTTTACCGCAATCAATTGCCGATTCCTATTCGGCGGGGACAGAGTGGATTTTACTTATATATCTGTTAGGGATAAAACCAGCAATAATAAAGGTTGATTGGTTATCCTGGGAAGACCCGTTCGTTGAGAAAATTTCGCCACAACAGCTCAAAGTCGAGCGGGAACAGGATAGGAATGAATATATCAAGCGTTTGGAAATGAATATTCCGTTCATAAATTTGCTTGTTCAAAAAAGATTTTACGGATTATTGAAATAGGGGCGGCATCTTGACTCAAACAGCTCAAAGTGGTAGCCTGATCGAATCCTATTAGTTTAAATATTACGTATGGAAAACGAAACGCTACCAAAACATATTGGCATAATTATGGACGGAAATCGCCGTTGGGCGAAGAATAACGATCTCCCTACACTTGAAGGGCATGCAGAAGGGGAAAGAACGTTGTCCGATATTGTTGATCATTGTAAAAAACGAGATATTAAAGTATTGACGGTTTTTGCGTTTTCTACGGAAAACTGGAAGAGGACTCCCGATGAGGTAAAATACCTGCTCGATTTATTTTCAAAATTAATTCATGATCGAGCGGAGCGATTAATCCAGGAGAAGGTGAAAGTTCAGTTTATTGGCGATCTCAGCGGATTTTCACCTATACTTCGCAAAGAGATGCTTGATCTTATGGAACAGACAAAAGATCATACAGTCTTAACGTTCAACCTCGCGGTAAATTATGGAGGTCGCGCAGAGATACTGAATGCAATACGCCGGATCGATGAAGAGGGTATTGATATGAACACCTTGACGGAAGAAGTTTTCTCAAACTACCTGTACACCGCAGGATTGCCCGATCCTGATCTTGTTATCCGAACGTCAGGAGAACAGCGTCTTTCAAATTTTTTAACATGGCAGAGCGTCTATAGTGAACTGTATTTTATTGATATTCACTGGCCTGATTTCACACCAGAAGAACTCGACAAAGCAATCGAAGCTTATTCTCTCCGCCAACGTCGTTTTGGTAAATAACATGGAATATCCATATATTCTTTCATTGGGCAAAGAATTAGAAGAGACAGGTACCATATCGTTTACCGCGTCAGTTCATCCAGGCGCGCGTACAACCAATGTTCAAAACGTATTTGAAAATAATGTTATAAAGATTAATATTGCAAAACCGGCAGATCAAGGAAAAGCCAATAAAGAACTGATACGATTTATTGCGGAACACTTTTCTGTTCCTCAGGTCAATGTAGATATCGTAACAGGGGAACACTCGAGATTGAAAGGAATCCGGATAATAAAATAAAAAACGATAATAAGAGGCGGTGAATGCACAGAGAATCAACTTGGGTTACGGATATGTATTTGTTGCCCGACGGGTTGATTTATGGTATGATCCTTGTTGGAGAACCTCTTATTTTATAGGAAAAGGTCACGATGAATACGACTTTTTCATATTGGACACGACGGCTTCGCAGCATATATCAGTTATATGGGCGTCGTCTTTTTATTGTTGATTTTCTAATCCTGATATCGTGGTTATTCCGATGCATTTCAGAAGGATTGGTTTTAATTATACGATCAGCTGCAGGCACGATTCGTTGGGCAGGTAATGTACTCTATCGTATAGTTGCCTTTTTTGCGTATGCCGCTACATTTTTTACTCGGACAGTGGGCCGTTCTGCAATGAGAGTGACTGAGGTCTCTTTGAAAACAACAGAACATGCGACTATCCAAACCGCGCACGTCACAAAAAAGGTTACTTTTGGTGGAGTGAGATTGGGATTGGCTATCATTGACTTTCTCGGGGAGGGGACAATCAATCTTTTTATCATGATATTCAGGGGCATTAGGTGGGTAATACAAGGTATATGCTATGTTGCTGCATACGCCATACACTTGATATTTATTCGACCATTTTTGCTATTAGCGAGTATTTTTTCATATATTACTCGAAGTGTTCTCGGGAGTGCGCATCGCACAGGAGATGACACTATTGGATTTGTGACGTCTTTTCATCCTATTCATCCTCCACAAGGGTGGCAACGAACATTGATAAGTTTTGTAATTATGTCGATTGTTCTTATTGCCCCATTCACTGCAGTGCAATCGCTACGGGCGATGGAGCGCGTGAAAGTGGATACGGTCACTCAAGCAATGAGCGGTGTTGATGCATTTTCGAAAGCGCAAGACGCTTTATTAAATAAGGATGTTGGGAGTGCTAGTACCTATTTCAGTGAAAGTTATAGTCGCTTTTTAGAAGCAGAAGGCGCACTTGTTTCTATCCCTCCATTTGTGTTTGACCTTGCACAGTATATTCCCGGCATGGGAAAAGAAGCAGCAGAGGGAAGGAAACTTTTAGAAGCAGGTAAAGAGCTCTCTTTGGCGGGTCAATCCCTTACAACGGCATTCAATCCACTGGTTCATATTGACGAATTGTCTTCGCGGTCACTTTTGTCGGTTGCTGATACGGTACAGAAATCCCTTTCAGAGTCACTTCCACATCTACAGATTGCCTCTGATCTTGTCGAGTCAGTTGACCCTTCTTTTTTGCCCGAAAAACAACGCGAGTTATTAGTAAAAGCGCACCACCAGTTGCCCATGGTAGTAGCAACAGCTCATGACATGTCGGATGCCTTAGTTGTCTTACATAATGCGCTCGGTGCAGATCAAAAAAAACGTTATTTAGTTATCTTGCAAAACAATACTGAAATACGGCCGACAGGGGGTTTTATCGGGAGTTTTGCTTTGATTGATATCGATCGCGGTGTCATTACTTCTATTGAGGTCCCGCAAGGAGGATCGTATGATCTCCAAGGTCAACTTGCTGCACATGTCATATCGCCTGACCCTATTCATTTAGTGAATCCTCAATGGCAATTTCAAGACGCAAATTGGTTTCCTGATTTTCCAACTTCTGCAAAAAAACTTGAATGGTTTTTTGAAAAGTCAGGTGGTTCCAGTGTTGATGGGGTTATTGCAATAAACGCAAAAATGGGTGCGGACATTTTAAAGCTCACCGGCCCTATTCCAATGCCGGCGTACAATAAAACAATATCGGCAGATAATTTCTTGTTGGAGATACAAAAAGCAGTGGAAATAGAATATGATCGCGTAGAAAATAAGCCCAAAAAACTTATATCCGACCTTGTTCCTGAAGTAATTTCTCGCTTAAGTAATACATCCTCGAAAGACTATGACGCTTTATTACAAATGCTTGTGCATTCGTTGAGTGTTAGTGATATACAGGTGTATCTAAATGATGGACCAGATCAGGAACGGCTGAAACATTTGGGCTTAGGAGGACATATAAAAACATCTCCTCGTGATTATGCTATGGTAGTGGATTCAAATATTGCAGGCGGCAAAACAGACGGGGTTATACATACAAAAGCGCATGAAT
The DNA here is from genome assembly GCA_023246095.1 of bacterium. Classification (GTDB taxonomy): domain Bacteria; phylum Patescibacteriota; class Patescibacteriia; order JACQRZ01; family JACQRZ01; genus JAHFJA01. The sequence goes on from JAHFJA010000006.1 coordinate 25,894, forward strand.
TAGTGGTAGTAAATGATGATGGAACTATTGACGTTACGACACGTCTCTGGAGAGAACACACGGGTGTTAAGGGGGATTTGTTTACGGGTGTTAATAACGTCGATTATATGCGTATGTATGTACCAGAGGGATCAAGATTGATGTCCGCGCAAGGGTTTAATGCTCCCGATCCATCATTATTTAAAAATCCTCCGCTTGACGATAAACCAGATCAAGATTTGATGGCGATTCAGGGAGCAGTGGCATATGATCCAGTGGGGATGTATGTGAACAATGAATTTGGGAAAACGGTTTTTGGTAACTGGGTGCAGACAAAACCTGGACAAACCAGTTTGGTTGAAATAAAATATAGACTTCCTTTTAAGATAAAAGATTTAGTAACCTCAACGGGTGAATACGGATATATGCTCTTACTACAACGCCAATCAGCTTCTGTGGTTAACGATTATTCTGTCGATGTTGTATTACCTTCATCGTATGACATGACGTGGACTCTCCCCAAAGATATGACACTCACCGATAACACGTGGCATTGGACATCTGCGTCTTTTGAGGAAGATGCGGTCATTGCCTTTCAATTTCATAAACGTTAAAAATTATGATGTTTAAAACAAAAAAATTGAGCGCGACACAGTTAAAACAAGGAATAGAGTCAATTTATGACTCTTCGGACCATATCGGGAATGATGTAAGTATAATCAAGCCGTCAAAGAGCAGGAGACGATGGTGGATTATAGCTATTGTTGCACTTTTGTTAGCGTGTGCAATTACTACGTGGTTAGGTTTCCGCGTTTTTAGTAATCATCAGCCATTTCATGAGGATAGGGTGTCTATAAAAATGGATGGGCCTCGCACTGTTGCCTCCAGTGAAGAAGTGACCTACACGATTGTCTATCGAAATGATGATCCGAATCCGATGACTAAAGTCGTGATTACTGCTAGTTACCCGCAAGGATTTAGTGTTATCAGTACTGAACCCAGTGCAAGCAACTCGTTAAATAATCGTTGGGAGCAAGATTTTCTTAAAACAGGAGAGGTCGGAACTATCACCATCAAAGGACAATTGCGTGGAAATGAAGGGCAAGAACAAGCCCTAAAAGCAAATCTAACCTACGTACCTGCTAATTTTAACTCTCCGTTTAGTCAGGAAGATACCTTATTGGTTACTGTGCAATCTTCTTTGCTCCATTTACAAATACATGGTCCTGCGCAAGCGAACCCGGGTGATGAGGTGCAATATGAAATTACGTATGATGATTTTAGCTCTATTTATAAAAAAGATGATGTCCAGCTTCGTGTTACTTATCCAAAAGGATTTGCATTCAAAGAATCGGATCCAAAAGCAGATTTTGGTCAGGATGTTTGGACTTCTGTAGCTCTCCTGAAAGGTATCGATCCAAATACTCGACAAGGGAAGGTAAGAATTAGTGGAACATTTAATCCTGAAAGTCCGTCGGGTACTGTTGGTTTTGGTGCAGTATTTGGCTATGGTCACGGAGATGTGTTTACTCCTGAAAAAAATGAAACTACTTCAACAGAGATAACAAAGAGTGATTTGATTCTCCATTTGCGTGTTAATGACATGCCAACAAATCCAGTAGTAAACGTTGGAGAACCTCTTGGTGTTGTTTTGGATTATGAAAATACCGGTAAATATCCGCTGTCTGATGTGACGCTTGCAGTCAAAATGGAAGGTCCTTTCATTGATTGGTCCACACTAAAAGACAGTAAGTCAGCAGAGTTTAGTAATGACTCACTTACTTGGTCGAAGGGAAAGACGATCTCCTTGGCTGATGTTGCTCCAGGAGCAAAAGGACAAGTCTCTTTTCATGTGTCGCTTCAAAATAGTGCAAGTATTGCGAATTTGATTAAAGGTGGTATGGTGGACGTGAATAAAGCGTTGGCATTTAATGCTTCAGCACTGGCTACCTACACAGTAGCTCCGTATAAGGATAACTTACCAACCGGTGGAACAGTGGAAGCAAAAACAGGTGCAACTACCGTCATGATAAATTCAGATTTGGCATTTGTTGCTCAAGCTCGATATTTTGATGATCAACAGACTCCTGTCGGATCGGGCCCTCTTCCTCCTCGTGTAGGTCAAACGACCGTATATAGTATCTCGTGGAATCTCCAAAATACGCTTCATGATCTTGATCAAATCCGGGTGACGACTATTTTGCCCCCCGATGTTATGTGGTCAAGTCATGAACGGGCTGATGTAGGCGCAATTGAATATGACGACGCTACGAGAAGTGTATCTTGGGTTATTGATCGCATGTCGGCCACTCAACCTGTATTAACGGCTGATTTTACTGTTTCTATCACTCCAGCGGCTACCTATGCGCAAAAATTGATTACATTAACTGGTGATTCCGGTGTAACGGCGAAAGATATGATTAATAATAGTAGTGTTTCTCTTAAACGGCCATCATTGACTACAAACCTTGATTTTGATCCAGTGGGAAAAGGAAAAGGATTGGTCCAACCATGATATGATTAGAATATTTAATACTGCCAGCGGAAAGAAGGAAGATTTTAGACCTATTCACGAAAAGAAAGTGGGCATGTATACCTGTGGCATGACAGTATATGATTATGCTCATATCGGTCATGGTCGAAAGTATGTTGGGGACGATATAGTGCGACGAACTTTGCAGTATTTTGGCTATAGCATTAACCACGTACAAAATGTTACCGACGTTGGGCATTTAGTTTCCGACGAAGATTCAGGACAAGACAAGATGGAAAAAGGTGCTTTAAAGCACGGAAAATCCGTTTGGGAAGTAGCGGAATATTTTACTGATCATTTCTACGCCTCCATGGATGCGTTGAACGTACTGCGTCCAACTATCATTTGTAAGGCAACTGAACATATTACAGAACAAGTTGATCTGGTGAAAACGCTCATGGAAAAAGGGGTCGCCTATGACACACCCGAAGCGGTGTATTTTGACGTAACAAAATTTCCCGACTACGGAAAGTTGTTTGGTCAAAAGCTTGAGGATAAAAAAACCGCAGTGCGTGAAGAAGTACATACGGGTGAGTATAAGAAAAATCCTCGCGATTTTGTTTTGTGGTTCAAACGAGTAGGAAGATTTGAAAATCATATCATGTACTGGCAAAGTCCGTGGGGGGATGGATTTCCGGGATGGCACATTGAGTGTTCAGCTATGAGCATGAAATACCTTGGCGAAACATTTGATATTCATACGGGCGGTATTGATCATATTTCCATACATCACATAAACGAAATAGCCCAGAGTGAAGCGGCGACAGGGAAGACATTTGCACACTATTGGCTTCACCATGCATTTTTGACAGTGGACAGTACAAAGATGAGCAAAAGCTTGGGAAACTATTTCACTGTCGAAGATGTTATACAAAAAGGATATGACCCTCTAGCGCTTCGTTTTTTTTACTTGTCAGCACACTATCGCCAGCAATTGAACTTTACTTGGGAGGCATTGAGTGGAGCCCAAGCGGGGTATAAAACTCTTTGCAATCTCGTGCGATATATTCTTGATAAAAAAAATGCAGCCAGCTCAGATGAAATAAGCCAGGCAGCTCAAGACTTTATTGATACTACTCACCTGCAATGGACTGATGCAGTCTCTGATGATTTCAATATGCCACAAGCAGTAGCTGTCCTGTTTGAGTATCTTAAACGGATTAAAGATGAGGTCGAGTTATCAGGAGCAGATTATGCCGCGCTTTATGATGAAGTTATCGCCCTCGATTCTATACTGGGATTAAAGTTGGATCACGTTAAGCTTGTTGATGAAGTTAACGCCCCACAACACGTGCTTACCTTAGTTAAAGAGAGGGAAGAGGCACGTCATGAAAAGAACTGGAACGAATCAGATCGTCTCCGAGAAGAAATCATTAGACAGGGGTTTAGTGTAGAAGATACGTCAGAAGGTCCTGTCATCCGTGTTGTATGACCTACTATCTTGCTATCGCCGTAGCTTCTTTTATAATTAGTATATTGTGTACTGCTATAGTACGCCGGATTTCATTACTCTTAAATATCACTGATAAGCCTGATGGTAAGCGTAAGATACATAAAGTGGCTACCCCATTGTGGGGAGGATTGGCTGTCTATACTGCGGTATGGGGGACCGTCATTCTCTATTCTTTATTTGCGCCAACGGGTTTTCCAGAGATTATCGGGCGACATGTTGAGGTATCTGATCTTGGATATGTTGCATTGGGGGGATTTTTCATTCTTGTCGGAGGCATGCTTGACGATGTGTATAATCTTAGGCCGTGGCAGCAAATCATTTGGCCGATTGCAGCCGCAGGAATTGTTGTAGGAGCAGGAATTGGCATTGAACATGTATCTAATCCTTTTGGGGGTACTATTGAGTTAGGAATACTCTCTTCTATTACAACGTTTATTTGGCTTTTAGTCGTCATGTATGCAACCAAACTACTTGATGGACTTGACGGTCTCGTATCAGGAGTGACGGTCATCAACGCGGGAATCATTGCTGTACTGAGTCTTTTCTTTTTTATAAATATTCCCACAGCGATATTAGCGGTAATTATCGCATCTTCATATGCAGGATTTTTGGTGTTTAACTTCCACCCAGCGTCGATATTTCTTGGCGAGTCAGGTAGTTTGCTCGCGGGATATTTTTTGGGAATCCTTGCGATTATTTCAGGAGCAAAACTAGCGACCACTATGTTGATATTAGGTATTCCAATACTGGATGCTGTGTGGGTGATTGCACGCCGAGTTTTTATTGAACATCGTTCCCCATTTCAAGCAGATCGTAAACACATCCATTTCCGTTTGCTTGACGCTGGTTTTTCTCAACGGCAATCGGTATTGGTTCTCTATGTGTTGGCAGCCGTGTTTGGTGTCGCAGCTCTTTATTTACAAAGTACACAAAAATTAATTGGACTTATGTTTCTTGTCTTGGTTATGATGGGGTTGGGATGGTTAGTGCTTGACAGACAGCCTCGAAATTGATATCGTCATTTCAATATAATTGTAGAAAAAGGAGGGGTCATAATGGCTAAACCATTATATCCAGAATACTTAAATGAGGGATCAATCGATGCAGGGACTCAGGGTCCTGTTCGTTTTCTTCAACAGCTTCTCTGTTCCCTTGGTGTAAAGACTGAGGATGATAGAGATATCATTATTGATGGTGTATATGGAGAAGGAACGGCCTCCGCTGTAAGGATGCTCCAAAATGACACTTTGGAAGTTGATCCGGACGGCAACTTCGGGCCTGCAACCCGTGAAGCCTTATACCGGGTAACAAGCATCGATGTAAATACTATTCCGGCAGTAGGTGATTGCACGGTAAGTGTGAAAATGCCGGATGTTGAAGCTTTGCAGAGATATTAACGTTCTTTAATTATTATTCTTGACGCCACCTCATGAGGAGAGGATTGGCGTTTTTTTATAGTACTCTTTACAAACTCTTAAACCTTGCTATAATAACGCAATACATGAATTTTCTTATAAATACGTATGTTCGCAGTCATTCAAACAGGCGGAAAACAATATATTGTAAAACAAGGAGATAAGCTTGAGATTGAAAAAATCGAAGGTGAACCTACTTCTGAGGTCACTTTTGATCAGGTTTTTCTTAAAAGTGATGAAGAGGGTAACGATGTAACTCTTGGCATGCCTGCTATTGCGGGTGCTTCGGTAAAAGCAACTATTCTTGAGCAGGGCAGGGGAGACAAGATCGATATCATCAAATATAAGCCAAAAGTCCGTTACCGACGTAAAAACGGCCATCGTCAGCCATTTACAAAGGTTCAGATCACATCCATCGCGTAAGAAACCGCAAAAGCCCCGAAAGGGGCTTTTTGAGCAATTGAGATAGCTAGGTTTACAATTTTATACCTCTCTTCTTGCTTTTATCGCATCCGCCAGTGTAATTTCATCCGCATATTCAATATCCGCCCCCCTAGGCAGACCGCGTGCAAGACGGGTGAGTTTCATTCCGTATGGCATAAGCAACTTATAAAGATACAACCCCGTCGATTCTCCTTCGAGGTCAGGGTTAAACGCAAGGATGACTTCCTGAACTTTTTTTTCTGAGCGGGTGATACGTTCAACGAGTTCTTTGATTCGTAATCGATCAGGAGTGATGCCATCGAGAATGTTTACATTGCCCCCCAGGATGTGATAAGCGCCTCGATATTCGCCCGTGCGCTCAAATGCTCCTACTTCATGGCTGAATGCCACCACACAGATCGTTTCTTGGTCCCGAGTCGGATCACCACAAATATTACAGGGTGTTTTTTCAGCATAATTGAAACAGACCCGACATACAATAATAGAGTCCTGGAGTTCCATGAGCGCTCGTGCAAAGCGAATAATATCTGCTGGCGGCTGACGCAAGAGGTAAAAAACAAACCGTTGTGCTGTTTTTTCGCCAATACCAGGGAAGCGAGAAAATTGGTCAATGAGAAAACGAAGGGGGGCGGGATAGGACATACGTACTACTAATTGAAGATATCAAATGAACCCCCTGTACTACTGGTTGCTTCTTCGTTGGAGTGTTGTTGATCAAGGTTACGAAAACATGCGCGCTGTTCATCAAAGAAGAGATTCACAATTCCGGTCGGTCCATTGCGGTGTTTTGCAATATGGATTTCTGTAGTGTATTTATCTTGATCAGTCAGTTGGTCGGGACGATAGTTTCTGTCTGCGGCCTTACGATAAATAAATAGTACGACGTCAGCATCTTGTTCGATAGATCCTGATTCGCGCAGGTGAGCCATTTTTGGAATAGCAGGCTTTGAAAGTTCCACAGCGCGGTTGAGCTGTGAGAGGGCAATGAGTGGTACATCGAGCTCGCGGGCTATAGATTTGAGACCACGACTGATTTCTGATACTTCTTGCGTACGGCCATCATTGCCTCCTGCTCGTCCTTCCATAAGCTGCAAGTAGTCTAAAATAATCAAATCAAGTCCATGTTCGCTTTTAAGACGTCGCGCTTTTGTTCTGATCTCCATGATGTTGGCAGAAGGAGTATCGTCGATAAAAATCTTTGCCTGAGAAAGTTGGTCGATAGCAGTACCGATGCGATTAAAGTCATCTGAATCAGGGCTGTCGGAGAGTTTTCCTGTACGCATTTTCCATAGATCAACGCCTGCTTGCGCACAAATCATACGATCAACAAGTTGATCCTTTGACATTTCCAAGCTAAAAAATCCGACTGACGCACCACCCATGAGTGCAGCATTGCGAGCAAGGTCAAGCGCAAATGAGGTTTTACCAACACTGGGACGAGCGGCAAGAATAAGAAGGTCAGATCGTTGTAATCCCGCAAGACTTTTATCAAGGTCAATAAAGCCGGTCGTAATACCACGCAGTTTCCCTTTTTCCTTGTGCATTTCATCAATGCGTTCAAAGGCATCGGTTAACACTTCACTGATTGAAGTAAATGCCTTTTTCAACAACCGTTGTGAAACACCAAAAACACTTCGTTCGGCACTATCAAGAGTTACTTCCACATCATTTTCTTCCTCAAATGACATTTTCATGATATCCGACGCGGCTGCTTGCAAACGGCGCAGGGTAGATTTTTTTTGTACGATTTCAGCGTAATGAACGACATTGCTTGATGTGGGGACGCTGTTGGCAAGCCCTATTAAATAACTGCGTCCTCCAATCATTTCGAGTTGCTTTTTTTCATCCAAACGGTTGCCAAGGCTAAGTAGATCGATGGGGTCATGTTTACTATAAAGGTCCAGCATGGCGCCAAAAATGATCCGGTGGATGTCCTTGTAGTAGTCCTCATCAGTGATCATGTCAGCTATTTTGTGGATCGCTTCTTTGTCAATCAAAAGAGCTCCGAGAAGTGATTGCTCGGCGTCTACACTATGAGGGGGGATACGATCCATCAATTCAGTTGCCATAGGGTACAAAATAGAAGGCGCTGTTATTGTAGGGCAAGCGAGCGGGGGGCGCAATGGTGTGTTCCAAACCTTACCCAAAAGGGTACCCCTAGGGCATCTCCGGACTACCGCCTACGATATCTACGAGCTTCCGCTCTATGACTTGCCATTTTGCCTTATTTATTGTTAAATATAGGGGCAATATGGGAAGGGCTATTCACGTGGCAACCCAGTTGTCATATGCGCTCATAGCTCAATCGGTAGAGCAATGGCCTTTTAAGCCAGTGGTTGAAGGTTCAAGTCCTTCTGGGCGCACCAAAGTCTCATTTTTATAGGTTAAAAAAAATAAACATTCATATTTTGATATTTGAGTTATGTCGATGGAGATGATGCCGACTGTTGAAAGCGCGGAGGAAGACCCGGAGATTTTTCGTTATCGAATTGACGACGAAGCCTACGAACAAGCTGTTGAATTGTTTGGTGACCAGAAAAATGATTTTATTAATAATTGTGAGAAAGTTAGAGTTTCATTGCCGGAGCGACAGAAACAATCGGTTATTTGGATTAAGGACGCTATTTATGAAATGGCGGTTGGTTATGGGTCTGAACAAGCAGGTGGGTTTCAGACTGATTTTATCCCAATGAAGCCACAGGATTATAAAAAACTTGGTTATGGTGAAAAATCCGCTGCTGGATTTATCTCGCCTCTTAATATCATAGTAATGTCGTACGACCCGTCACTCCAAGGTAGAAGTAATGATGCTGATTTTATACAAAGCACAAGCCATGAATTTCTCCATGCGTTTTCTTTTCAGAGACACCTTGCACATTCGACAGAAAAAAATAATCAACAAAGGTCGCACATAAGCCCTGCTCGTATTGGACTGAGTACTTGGCATCCAAATTATCCCAAAAAACACAAAGAAGGAAAATTCAATGGTCTCAACGAAGCAATTACGGAGTCTCTCGCCAAGGATATTACTGACACAGTGATTAATCAACATGCCCGATATTTTGCTGGCACTGCATCCACGGGGTTGGTGAGAGACAATGATTTTTTGACTCAAAAAAACGCTGATGTATCACCTCAAGACGATTTTCGTTATTCTTATCCACGAGATAAGATGATTTATCAGAAAGAAATAAAGATTTTTGATGAGCTAGTGGAAGCAGTGGCGCAAAAAAGACCGGATTTAGGTAGTGCGGGTGTAAAAAAGTTGTTTTACGAAGCGTATTTTGGGGACTCAATGGTAACATTAGGCAGGTTGATGGAAGAAACACTGGGCCGAGGTGCATTTCGTGTGATTGCAGAAGATTTTAAAAGCGTTAGACAAGATTTACTTTATACAGGAAGAGACCTATAATTAACGATAGATCAATATTTTATATTTTCTAATTCTTCAGTTTTATGGAACAAATGCAATCAGGCTCAATTTCGATTATTAATCTTCCAGGGACTGGCTCTTTGTTGTCACGGACTTGGTTAATTTATCAGCGACTGAGTAAATCACTTGTCTCATTGAGCATTGGTCTAGGCCTAACGTTTCTTGTATATCTTGGGGTTACATCGTTATTGAATTTCCTGGTCAAAGACTCGTCGCATAGTGCACAAGCGCTCATAGAAATTATAAATACTCTTGTTCAGCTTGCATCGTGCTTTGCCTATGCGTACTTCTTTACCGCCATGTTGTTTGTTATCAAACATCGGGACGAAGCGGTTTTGACAATGAAGGAGGCACTTTTAAAAGCAAAGTCCACATACCGTTCTTTGCTCTGGATTGGCGTTGTTTCAGGGCTAGCGATATATGGAGGGGCGATTACGATGATATTGCCGCTCCTTATGTCAGTTTGGTTCTATTTCGCCGTATATGTTTTGGTTACAGAAGGTCTTCGGGGAACCGATGCACTCAACAAGAGTCGGTACCTTAGTCGAGGAAATTGGTTTGCTATTTTTGGTCGTTATCTTTCACTTGCCGCAATCATGGGGGTGATTGCTTTGGTCATTTATATGTTAAGTGCCATCCCTGCCGCGGGCGCTGTCGTGTTTATCGTCATGTTTGTTGTCTTTTTGTTGGCAGCACTTCCATTCTTTGCGATTTATGACTTCCTCCGATATGAAGATCTCGTCGAGTTGCCTCGTACTCAAGGATATCAGTCCTTTAGAGGCGAAAAACATTCAGTAACTTTTTTTGCGATTATTGGTCTTATTATCACGGTGGTTATGTGGATTGGTTCACTGTTGACCTGTGTTCAGCGGACGAGTATAGCTAATAATGCAAAAGGTGCCGCCGCCGTTATCGTGTTGTCTATTGCACAGAATGCAAGCGTGAATCTTGAAGGTCTATCAAGTACCCTTGATAAAATGATTTACGTGTACCATCCTGATGTATGCCCTCTTCCGCCTCGACCCGCGTACGACTTGAAGAACACATACCCACCAACGAGCAGTAGCGGTACCAATAACTTGAATGGCGTTCCTGTCCCGAGTGCTACTATACCTACAACGCCAAGTAGTTACGACGATTACCTCAAAACACTTCCATCGAGCGCCATCACTCCGACAAATCCCTAATTCAGAATGACCGAACACTGGCTCTGTATTCGGAGCCAGTGTTCTCTACTCGTTTATGATTCGTGTACGTCTTTGCCCTTCGCCCACTGGTCTTCTCCATATAGGAACTGCACGAGCAGCTCTCTTTAATGTTCTATTTGCGCGTCATAACAACGGTGAGGTGGTATTCCGTATGGAGGATACAGACAAAGAGCGCTCTACGAGAGAGTCTGAAAAAGACATTATTGATGGATTAAAATGGCTCGGGATTGCCTGGGATGAAGGAATGGAAATTGGAGGACCCCATGCGCCATATCGTCAAAGTGAACGCAATGACATATACACGCCGTATATTCAGAAACTTCTTGATCAGGGGAATGTGTATCATTGTTTTTGTACGGCAGAGGCGCTGGATGAAGAACGGAAACAGGCGACAGAAGATAAGCGCCCATCTATTTACCCAGGAACATGCGCGAAATTGACTTCTGAAGAGGTGAAAGAGCGTTTAGATCGAAGTACCCCATCGACATTGAGGTTTCGCGTGGGTACAAAGGTTATCCAATTTCATGATCTGATCCGTGGTGATGTTGAATTCGACACCGCACTTATTGGAGATATCATCATCGCGAAAGACATCAAAACACCCCTTTATCATCTGGCTGTCGTAATAGATGATCATGAAATGGCTGTTACTCATGTGATTAGAGGAGAAGATCACATATCCAACACTCCAAAACAGATACTTCTCATTCAAGCGTTGGGGTTTGAAATCCCTGAGTATGCCCATCTTCCCCTCATTTTGAACGCGGACAAAACAAAAATGAGCAAACGAAAAAACAAGGTTTCTTTGAACGAATACCGTAGAGAAGGATATCTTCCCGAAGCTATTATCAATTTTTTAGGATTGTTGGGATGGAACCCCGGTACGGAACAAGAGATGTTTACGTTTGACGAACTGGTACAACAATTTACTATTGAACGGGTTCAAAAGTCAGGAGCGGTGTTCAATTTGGAAAAACTTCAATGGATCAATGCACAGTATATCCATGCCCTATCGCGTGAAGAACTAATGCGACGCACCATACCGTTTTTGATCGATCAAGGATACTTGCAATCACCAAAAGGTGATATGATAGAGGCGCCTGAGTACATCATTACCAAATCAGGGGAGAGTATAGGACGAGATACTCTTGCAGGATATATCGCCCTTGAACAAGAGCGCGCAAAAATATTGTCGGAAATCCCTCCTGCCATCGCATTTTGCTTTGCAAATGAACTTATGTATAATCCTGCCTTGTTGTCATGGAAAGAGACTCCAGTGGATGGTACTCGCGATATGCTTGAGTGGGCGAACCTCATACTCAAAGATATTCCGGATGATTCCTTCACTGCGACAAAACTTGAAGAAGTACTGAAGGAAGCAATTTCGCAAAAAGAGCTAAAAAATGGTATGGTGTTGTGGCCATTACGCATTGCTCTAAGCGGTCAACAAAACAGTCCGGGACCGTTTGAGATCGCGCAGGCCCTTGGAAAAGAGAAAACGTTGCATCGAATAGAGCATGCGATAGCACTTCTTCCTTTGAAATAAACGAGTTTAAAGCCCCATGCGTCACCGAGCCACTATAATTATAGTTACCCTTAGCCTTATAGCGCCTTTTTTGGTGCCCTATTTAGGATATGGTATTGATAAACCAGTGACTGATGTGACGGTTTTGGAGTTGAATAATGAGATAAAAGATAAAAAAAGTAATATCTCTGATTTACGTAAGCGCATTGATATCTATCAACAGAATATTGCAAACAAGCGCAATGAAGCATCAACTTTAGAAAATGACATGTCTATAGTTGAGGATGAAATTGAAAAAACAAACCTTGATTTGCAGGCGTCAGAACAAGAAATCGAACAATTAACACTTGAGATTAAGCAAACGGATCTTGAAATACAATCAAAAAGCGAAGAATTTGCAGTACTTAAGAGTCAGTTGGCGGAATTTGTCCGTCAAGTATATTCTGAAGATCAGAAAAATCTTCTAGAGATTTTACTGACAAACGATTCGCTCTCTGAATTTTTTGATCAAGTAAGATATTTGGAAGAGTCAGAGGGGGAGTTGAATAAGACAATATCACGAATGAAAGTGTTGCAGGAAGAACTGAATGTCCAGAAAATGGGTCTCGAAAATAATAAAAAAAGGCAGGAAGAAATCCGAGATCAACTCGCTAAAGATCAAGACAGTTTGGAGGAACAACGGTCAGCTAAACAAGAACTGGTTGTTGAATCTATTCTTTCTGCTGAAAAATTTGAACAACTGTTGAATGATGCTCGGTCCGATCAAGCAAGTATTGATTCTGAAATTTCAAGTTTAGAACAGACGAAGCAGGAAAAATTAAGAATTTTATCATCAAAGTCGGTAAGCTTTATTTGGCCAGTGGATCCATCACGAGGGATATCAACCTATTTTAGGGACCCTTCTTATCCATTCCGTCACGTATTTGAGCATGCTGCAATCGATATTCGAGCATATCAGGGAACACCCATTAGGGCTGCTGAAGACGGGTATGTTGCGCGCACCTACATGAATGGTATCCAATATGCATACATCATGATTTTACATGACAAGGGCTTAGCGACAGTGTACGGTCATCCGTCGGTAATCAGTGTTCGACAGGATACATATGTTAAAAAAGGGACGATAATAGGCTATACGGGCGGAATGCCAGGCAGTACCGGTTCAGGAAAATTTACCACAGGACCGCACTTACATTTTGAAGTGCGACAAAATGGTATCCCCGTTGATCCTATAAAGTTTCTTCCATAGTACGTTAGCGTTTTCCATTGCATGTATTTTTTGCCCATAGACCTCGGTCATGGGCTTTTGCATTTAGTGCGTATTGTTTAAATTGTTCTTTGAAGCGAAAGTCAAATCGAGTATAGGCGTACGCATAACCACTACTGATCATGGATGCATTCACAAATGTTACGGGAGCAAAAGGCTTATCCTGAAGATATGCGTATCTCAAAAGGCGACCGTACTTATCGCGATTAGTACCCAAAGACTCATCCATCAAAGTGATCGCCTTGTTAAGAAGAAGGGAAGATAGATTTTGCGACGCTTCTTTTCCGAAACACTCAACTTTCTTTGTGGGGTGATGCAGTTCGGGAGTGTCGATACCAATCAAGCGGACAGTTTCAGTGGTTCTATCGAGTTTAACAACAAAAGTATCACCATCAACCACTCGTGTGACGACGGCTTTTTGTATGCGAGGCGGGGGAGTAGTAGGTTGCTCTGCGGCGTAAAGAGACAAGGTGGATATTGTGAGTGAAGAGAGTACGACAAAAACTAGGGAAGGGAAGGTCTTGACAAAATGCATAATAAGTGATATTTTGGCACCTAATGATCGCCGTTACTATTGTATTGTAACTCACGAATCAGAATTTAGCACATTTACATTAGGATATCCCTAAACAAGGGAAAAGGAGTCATCGTGGCTAAACTAAAATTTCTCGCAAGCATCTTCATTGTCCTCATGAGTTTTGCTTTATCGGGGTGTGTTATAAGACAAACAGCCCCCATAATTGCACCTTCTCCAGCATCCATTGTTCAAATGTCACCATCTCAATCTAGTGTTCCAATAATTATGAACATGATTGTGATAGACCCACTCAACACTGATCCAACAACATCAGATTTTGAGTTGATCAAAGGTGAATTAAGAACTCAGATTACCCCCGATGTTCTTAAAGCAGCTGGAGTTGACCTGGGAGCAAAGGAAGATATCGTTGATAATATCAAAAATATGTGTGGTATTGATGAGTCTACCCCTGACAAGAAGGTCGTTCTTGTTATCAATCGATCTATGATTAACAATGGGGTGAAGGTATTTTACGAAGGTCCTATGAATAAGTTCAATCTGAAGACCGCTACCGACTTTTCTCTTGAAGATCAATACGCAGCTATTCAGAAAGGAATGAATATATTTAGCAATATTACAGGACTTCCTGTTAGTATGGTTCACTCTAAAGAAGAAGCCAATATCGTTCTTGAAGCCCCCGCTGGTCTTGACAGACCTCGCAGCTCTCTCACTGGCGAAGTACATGGATCATTCCAAACAGAAACAGGAAGACTCAATGGCTTATGGGATGAGATCGGAGTTGATATGCGCCTATATGATGTTGAGCCATCTTCATATATTGATTTTTCTTCTGTGAAAGATCCAGTACTTAAGGCCAGGATGGAGAAGGCAGTCAAAACAGTTGCGTGGACGTATTCTACTGTCCACGAATTAGGACACGCTTTCGGGTATCGCATACACAGTAGCAACCCTAAAAGTATCATGAGTGCTCAGCTGGATATTCGTATAAAATACGTTGATACTCCGGAGATATTTACTGTGGGTTTTATCAATAGTGATACTAACAACGCTGCATACAAGGTTGCACGACTTCTGGTGGCAAAAGGAATGTAATCAAATAAGAAAACCTTAGCAGGCTATTGCACTCGGAATGAGTACTCAATAGTAGCTAAGGTTTTTTGATATAGCAGATTCAGGGTATAATATTTTGCGACACATAATCTTGTGCGATTGACACAGAAGAGAGGATATTGTATTCTCATCGGTAATATAGAGGTAAAGGAGGGAAACAGTGAAATCGAAAGATATCAAGGATTTATTCGAGTACATTTGCCGGTTAGCGAGATCATTCCTCAATGAGAATGAAAACATTCAGGATGAAGAGAAGGAGGATGAGAGTGGCACAACACAACCGTGAACACATATTCAAATAGAAAGCGGGAGGTACTAACGTACCAATACCCGCTATTTTTATATAACTAGATGCGTCGCTCAATATATCTTAAACGACGCCAAGGAGAGGGGCTTTGAACAAATATGTGATACATTGGTACCTTGACTCTGACAAGATAAGGGTCTATAGTTCAGCATAATCATAGATACAAATATTTAGGGGGGTAATGTGAGAAGAGAGTTCTTTGTTGGAGCCGCTATGTTTTTTGCAGGTATCGGTTTCTCGGTGATTGATACTTTTAGTGGTGTGACCATTACACTGGCAGGTCTTTTTGGTATGTTTATGAACACCGAGTAAAAATAATGATCGATTAAAAAAGGAGACATAAGTCCCCTTTTCTTTTTCCCTCACGATATCGCATGCGTCGCACAATAAATATCCCCTACTCTATCTTATTTACTCTACGCAATATTTATTCGACGATGATCTCTTTAAGATACTCAACAAAATCCTTTGTTGACTGAATCTTTGCCTGTTCCCTTCCCGCAAGCTGTTGCCAGTCCTTTTGACTTGGCTCGGCAATGAGTTTTCGGCTATAAAAACGCTCAGTGATCTCATATTCACAAACCTGGTTTTCCGCGTGCTCGAGCATCTTTTTTGCCGCTTCTTTGTGTGCTTGGGTGAATGCCATAGTGGTTATCAATATGTAGTAATGGGTAAAGAATAAAAGATTTCCCGAGTTATGTCAATGATAATACAAATTCAAAGACCCTTCCATGAAGGGTCTGTTTAGAGGCTAAATATTCAATTGCATTTGAACTGTTTATAGATTTTCAGGACAATATCTATATCTGTTGTGTTTGGTGCACTGATCTCTAGTTCCTTGTCGAGGCTCATGACATAGAATATGTTATCAATTCCTGTTTTTGGCATTTTTACTCCTACTATACCAGCATCCATAAGGTCAATATACCCTAAATTAGCAAATTGCCTGGCGTGCTCCATTTTTCCGCTCAATATGTGAAAAACCTTGATATGTGGTGCGAGTTTTGCTAGCACGTATACAGATTTCCCTACCTGTATTGGTTGAAATTTGTCGATACTGCAGGTGTTTACTCTCTGGATTTGCTGTTGCAATTCCTTAGAGAGGCTCCCTAATTTAATATCATTATAGCCACCATCGTTTTCAGCTGCCCAACTAGGAAGGCATAAAGCAGTAACAGCAAGTGAAATGAACAATTTTTTAAAAACTTTCATTTTGTTTCTCCTTATTGAAACAAAAATAATCTATATGCAAGATATTAACGCAATAATGACTTTTTGTCAATCCTACTGTCTTGATGCCGGAGAACAAACCTTTTAATTGATGGGGACTTTGTAGAAAATCTATAAACAATAAAATAAAATACACCTTGTATAAAGAGGTGTATTTTTATTTCGCATTATAACACTACCACCCTCCCCCACCTCCACCACCGCCTCCACCACCAGAGAAGCCACCCCCACTAGAACCTGATGAAGTCGTCACATGCGACCCAATCTCAGAAGACATCGACGATATTTGTGTTGTCAGAGCGTCAAACGATGTAAATGCTTGCGTACCCACGTACCATGCGGGCGCATAATTTGCAGCAGGTACCGCGCCTATATCATTCATCTTGCTAATCCACCGTTTGGTCATATCGAAGGCAATCGCATATGGCAGCATTTCTTCAAAAAAGTTTTGTTTTTCATTCCATTGTTGACGATACTTTTCTACCGTTTCCATGAAGAGTTTGAAGCCTTTTATTTTCCATAGAACCTCAGCTCCTTTCAACGTTGGTCGCTTCATTACAAGGCCGAATAAAAACATGATGATTGCAGAGACAATCAAAGACAGCCCAAAAGTGGTTACAAGTCCGATCAGATAGTATCCGATAAATCCCATCACTACACTAACTCCGGCTAATATACCCGCCAACTTTTTTCCTTTTCCTGGATCAATATAGCCTAAATCAGTAAGATCTTGTTCTGCTATTTTTTGTATCTCCGGAACTTGTTTATAAAACGATAACTTCAAGCTATTGACGCTCACATCATCGCCGAGGTGGAATAATCCATTAACAAATGCACGTTCCGTTTTGCTGAGTGTGCGTTTCCATTCAGATTCAGGACGTTTTTGTAGATTGAATTGGGCAGCACTCAAGAATGCCGCGGGTTTAGTTTCCTTGATGATCAAAACGTTGTGAATCGCCAAATCAACGATCGCAGCAGTGATTCCCTGTTTATCAAGTTTCCCGTACGTCTGTAATAACCTCATCATCAAAGGTGAGAGCTTATCGGGCGCCTCATATTCGGCAATGATTGTCTTATTGGATTTGGGATCCTTCCCGTATTTTCTCCAATAGAGGAAACAGACTATTAATACAGCGAGGGGCAGTAAAAATACCCCATAGTAAAGTAGTGCAAAGAATATCGCCTCAATCCCGACAAGCTTATCTTGACTTGAAGCCGTTGCGGAAGTAATGAGTCCTTTAGGGAAACTCATCGACACGGTCATGTCATGTTTTTGAGGAAACGTCTGTATTGATTCCAGTGTGAGAGTGTGATCATCTACCCATTGAGATGTCATCCATTCCTTCGGATCACCGTTCTTTCCTTGCGGGCCTGCATATGTGTATAACTGTATGTCTTTTTGAAAAAGATTTGATGGCAAGTGAATGGTCGCGTTGACATGGTCCATTTCTAATGTCCAAAAACCGCCAACAAGGTTCCAGTAGAGCTCGTCAAACTGTTTTTGGTCGCGCACCACTCTATCGACTGAATAATTGATAATATAGTGGTGTTCACCGGTGACAGTGGTATCGGCATCACCAATCTTCCATGTTACGGTACCATCTTTAGTACTTTGACTTTCGGAGTAGGGATATGTATTTCCCTGCTCATCGGTGATGTCGTTAAGGGTGACTGGTGTTGAGTACACATTCCCTTCTTTTGTTTTAACTCGTTCAGGTACAATGCGAAAAATTCCATGGCGATCGCTACATTGCCCGCAATCCGCCAATATGTCTTCCACAATATCCAATCCCCCATCCTGTTTAACAGTGATATCAGTTTTAAAGTCCTCAATATACCAATCAGTCGCATTGGGTCGTGGAGCAGCGAAGGTAGAACCACCAATGAATGTAAAACTCAAAACGGTCAGCACAACCCCCGTGCGTAATATATTCAAAAATAATTTCATATTATAAACATCGTTAGGTACCCTTATGGTACCATAGATTTGATGGAAGCGACTTCTTCGGGGGTCAGATTACGCCATTGTCGCCTTCGTAGTCCTTCATGAGTAATACCTGCGCATGAAAGTCGATCCAGCTTTTCTACGATGTACCCTTTGGATTCAAACATTTTTCTGATCTGTCTATTTCTTCCCTCTTTGAGAGTAATTCGTACGAAGCGACGGTCTCTTGGCGAAATGTCTATCTCACAGCTGTGTGTCGTGACCCCGTCTATCTCGACACCCTTCGCAAGCGTTCGTCTATCTGGTTCGATGAGTGGGATATCAAGAATAGCCTCGTAAATTTTCTCCATGTGGTGTTTTGGATGAGTCAATTGATATGCAAAGTCACCATCATTGGTGAGAAATAACACGCCCGTTGTATGTCTATCGAGTCGTCCTACAGGAAATATTCTTTCTCGGGATTTGATAATATCTAAAACAGTCGAACGATCTCGCTCGTCTGAAGCGGTGGTAATATATCCATCCGGTTTGTTGAGAAGGATATAAATTGGCTTTTGATTTCGTGGAATCTGGATTCGGGAACCATTCACTTCAATGTCTTCCGTACCTTCAACTTTTTGTCCCAATTGTGCAACGACACCGTTTACTTTTACGCGACCATTCTCAATAAGGCTATCGACGGCGCGCCGTGATGCTATCCCTGCTTTTGCCAGAAATGTATTAAGTCGTTCCATATTTAAAAAAGTAATTTCATTTCGCGTAAACGGCGAATATGTTGCATTTCTTTCCATTGTTGCCACGAGGAATCAATAAATGTCCCCATCTCTTTTTGAAAACGCTCAGTGCTGAACTTTAATGCATGTTGGCGGATGACTTGAGGATCAAACTTTTCTGGGTGAAAATTGAGGATTACGTTCGCAAGCGCCGGCCAGTCTTGATCATAAAAAAATGTGCCCGTGACTCCATCAACGATTGTTTCTAACGCACCTCCCGCTGCTAAGGCAATGGCCGGCCTGCCCGCGGCCGCTGCTTGAACTAATGTGATACCAAAATCTTCTTCTTGTGGGTGGATATATGCGATACAGTGACGATATAGTTCGATCTTTTCTTCATCGGGAACCTTACCGACAAACTCAATATTTTTGTTCGCAAGTTTTTTAAGTTTTTTAAGCTCAGGTCCTTCTCCGAATATCTTTAATTTTATACCAAGACGGTTAAATGTATCAACAATCAGATCAAACCGCTTATACGCGACCAGGCGGCCTCCTGCAAGGTAATAGTCCCCTATCTTGTCCGATATGGAATAATGCCCGACGTCAACGGGAGGATAAATAATATCACTATCTCTTTTGTAATATTTTTTTATACGCTCCTGTACTGTTTTGGAATTTGCAATAAATTTGTCGACACGGTCGGCAGCTAATTGATCCCAAATCCGAAGATGGGTCAGCAAAAACGGTAAAAACGGTTTCAAAAATTTTCCTTGTTGCAGTCCACGAATATAACTGTGCGTATCCATCCAAAGATATCGTGTTGGGGTATGGCAATAGCACAGATGCAATGTTGTTGATCGAGTGATTATTCCCTTTGAAAATGCAGAACTACTTGAAAGTACTACATCGTATTGACTGAGATCATAACTTTCAGTGGCGGTGGGCATAAGAGGTAAAAACCACTGATAATGTTTCGTTCCAAATGGAAATCTTTGCAAAAACGAAGGACGTATACTCTTCTTATTAAAAAACTTCCCTAGTCTCTTTTCATCATAGACAAGGGTGTAGATAGGTGCTTCGGGGTACATATCATGAAAGGCTTTGAGAACACGCTCTGCTCCGCCTTCCTGGGTCAGGTGGTCATGTACAAGGGCAATCTTCATGCAGTTTTTCGTTCATTATACGTCTGATCGTCGAGATATGACCGCCCATGGAGTTTTGATGAGAATGGACAAATCCAGCAATAACGACCAGTTTTCAATATAGTACGTATCTAACCGCACTTCGTCCTCAAAGTCAAGGTCGCTACGGCCACTAATTTGAGCAAGTCCCGTGATACCAGGCTTGATGGCAAATACTTTATGATGATGTTTCTGATACCCTGCAACTTGAACAGGCATGTGTGGTCGAGGCCCCACGAGGCTCATGTTTCCAAAAAACACATTAAAGAGTTGTGGCAACTCATCAAAACTCATACGTTCGATATATCGACCTACTTTTGTCCGACGAGGGTCGTTGAGTACTTTGAAAACGGGGCCTTTTCGTTCGCTTTTTTCTTTTGCCAGTTTTAGCTCATACTCCCCTGCTTTGCCGGTGGCATCATACTGTGTTGGATTATTAGACGGCCCGGTACAATATTGGATATACATGGAGCGAAATTTATATACCAAAAAATTCCCTTTTGGACCAACGCGTTCGTTTTTATAGACAGCGGGACCTTTTGATTCAAGTCGAACCGCAATTGCAACCACGATCATGATCGGAGAAGTAATGACAATTAGTAACAGTGAAACAATGATATCAAATAAGCGCTTGATGATTCTGCCCCATCCATCGAGCTTCGTTCGCTTGAGTTCAATCATAGGTAAACCCGCTATGGTGGTAATTTCAAAATTACGTCCACCCAGCAGATCAGCAGAATAGCGAACATTCAGATGCGAAACATCCGCAAAATCAAGAATTTCTTGAAATTCGTCATGAGACAGGTCGGTGTCCACAACAAATAATTCTTCAAGGTTATTACTGCTTGCTAACGAAGAAAGTTGCGTTCGCGCCTTAACATCGAGTGTAGAAACGCGAGCTACTACCTTGTATCCAGCACCTACGTTTTCTTTCAAGCCGTCATATAGTTTTTTACTTTTGGAATCGCGTCCTATAAGAGCGACCTTATGAACACCGATGTCTTTTTTCAAAAGAAAATATCGGGTCGCCCTCAAGGTCAATCGAGCTAGGATAATAAAAGTAATACTTAACGCCCAAAATGCGAGAACAATTAATCGTGAGGAAAACAAATCAGGGATGAAAAAAATAAAGAGAATTACCATCAAAATTGCCGAGGAACATGCGGTGATAATCTTTGGGATCTCATTCTTGATACGATAGAACCCTATTTCATAGAGACCGGAAATCGCAAACACTAATAAATATCCGAGCGCAGCCAAAATGGTGTAATGAAGAAATTGCGGTAAAGCGATGGTATAAAGAACAGGCCGAACGTCTGATAAAGCTTGAAAACGTAAAAAATAACTTACCACGCCCGCCAGAATAAGCATGACAAAATCAACCGGTACGAGAATAGATGTAAAAATGAGATCAGCGCGTTTCATTGTGGAAGTTAAGTATTTGTTATGAATACATTTACATTACGAGGTAAACCTATAAGCCGAATTCTGTCATACCCCCAAAGGGGCGGGGTGACCATCTCTCTTGCGATACTGTTGCCAGTACCGTCATGCGAGTGTTTATACTCTTGCACCTGGTAGGTGTTTGCCAAGCTGTTGTATCACTACAACACTGGTGCGCTCTTACCTCGCTTACGCAAGTCAGCCATTCAAAAGGCTTCCGCACCTTTTCATCCTTACCTGTGCCCCGAAAGGCGTAGGCGGTATTTTATCAAAACATTTCTGATTCGACCCCTCTTTTCGGGAGGGCTTTTCTGTTGCTCCGGTAGTTTTGAGGCCACCGAAACCAGTCTGAGACTGATACTATCCCGTGACTTGGTCATAGTATCAAACGATCGAGTTGGGGTTTAATCCCCTTCTCTATCATAAAAGATTCTATGATTGCTTCAGGCCGTCGTTAACGGCTACCTCTTCCTTGGTTATACACCAAGGGGTGTTCGGACTTTCCTCTATGACACTTGCGCGCCACAGCGATCACCCAGCTTACCTCGTAATGTCAATGTATCATTATGTCCTTTATTATACAGAAAAAGGTCATTTTGTCAAGAAAAAGAAAGCCAGATAAATTGAAGTTATAAGCTTCTTACCTCCCCAAATGCTCGTCAATCGCCTCATTCACCAACCGATCAGCATGCTTATTCTTCTCTCTCCCCACATGGGTAAACGTAATTTTTTTAAACTCCGTCGTAAGATTCCAAACTTGTATAAAAAGCTTAGCCAAACCAGGATCTTTGACTTTATATTCCTTTTTCATCTGTTTGACCACCAATTCGCTATCGAGATAGCACTCCACCTCGTCTGCACCTACATCGCGTGCACCTTCCAGGGCCATGATGAGCGCCTTGTATTCAGCCTGGTTATTGGTTGTCTCTCCAATATATCGTTTATATTCATGAATAATGTCAGTTGTGAGATCATGTACTACCGCACCGATCCCTGCGGGACCTGGATTTCCGCGCGCTCCCCCGTCGGTATATGTTGTTACTCTTTTTGACATAATCGCATATCGAGTAAATTAAGCTGTAACTCTTGCTGACCATTCCACTCGTTGATATCTAATTCACATAGTATATCGACTATATCCCCTGTTTGAAAGTCCGCCGTCTGAACACCCAAGGAAAATCCAATGGCACGGCGTTTCATCCCATCTTGTGAAAATGTACAACGGACGTGCTGGCCTGTTTTTCCAATGACAGACACGTGTTCTATGGTGACGTTTGAAATATGGAAAATTGGTTTGGTATTACCTTGCCCAAACGGCTCAAGCTGGCTTATTGCATTTACCAATTCCCAGGAAACGTCGGTTAGAGTAATAGAGATATCGGCGCTAATGGACGGTCGCGTATCGGTAGACGAAAGTAAGTCAGAAATGTGAGGAGCAATCGTTGAACGAAATGTGTCAAATGATATCTCTTCTTTCAATGCAATACCAGCTGCCGCGGCATGTC
>JAHFJA010000036.1 GCA_023246095.1 bacterium
GTTCTCACTAGAATATAAACTAAATTTCACTTTTGAAGCGGGACGTAGATAATCTCTACACCCGCTTCTTTTAATATAGCTTCCGAATCCAATGCCGAGTATCCTTGGGTATAATAAACAGTACGAATACCCGCCTCTCGAATAAGACGTGCACAGCTGGGACAAGGAAATGTACTTGCGTACAGAGCAGTACCATCAAGCCCGACACCATCTTTTGCAGCCCGTGCAATCACCGCAGCTTCCGCATGGATACTTGTATAGTAGTGTGGGCCTTGTCCGACATCATAATTATTTCTCGGATCGCCAAATACATATGGCGAATGTGGGCTGGGAATATGTCGATTACAATCTATGTATAATACCCCTCCGTCTTTAACTAATACCGCCCCAACTTGCCGCCACCAATCAGAACTATGATCAGCCACTTCGCATGCTTTCCGAATCAGATCAATATCTTTTTGATCGGTAGAAAAAATACGATCCGGACTTATCTCATATTCTCGTTCGGTAATTTTTTTATCCCACCGCAAAAATATATTTTCGAAAATTATTTCTTTATTCAAAAAATATCGCTGCGCCACTTCCCTGCTGATATCTTCATCAGGCGCAATGATAGAAAGATCAGACTTCTCCAACAGCTTTGTAATATTTGATAACGAAAGTTCTTGCACTGACGATACAATACCTAAAGACTCAATCGCCTTGCACATCATTTCTGTATCAACCGCGCGAATGTCTCGACCATAATACGGATTATCTACTGACAGCTCACGAATCAACTCCCCGCCAATCAAATACACACCACCGGCATGTTTTTGTAATAACTGTATGTACCCGCTATGCAGAACCGGTACATACGCAACAAGAATATTATTCGACATTTTTTATCTTGTTCATAAATTCATCAACAGCGCCTTTTATCTGCTCTGCCATTTTCATCGCGCCTTCAATCGTCAAAAGACGAATGCGAGCTGAAGTGGACGTAAGTGCCTGAGGAGGAAGACAAACAATCTCCTGGCATATTCCTTCATACTCCGTTGCCATGGTCGCTGTAAAATCTTTGGTACTTTCTGAAACAATGAGAACGTCCGGCCTTACCAATCGAATCAGGTCTCCCGGATCATGAGAAATATGTCGAAGCGTGACAATATCAACATGACGAAGGTGCATAAGCATGCGAAGCCGCTCGGTTTCAGGAACGATAGGTCGTAGTGGACCCTTTCGTCTTTTGGTTAATTCATCAGAGTCGACACCTACTATCAAAATATCGCCGTATGATTTTGCCTTTTCCAAATAAATCGCATGACCTTCATGAATGAGATCATATACCCCCTGCGTCAGTACAACCTTATGGCCTGCCTTTTTCAATGCATCCACCGTATTCCTCAAATCTGAATATTCTGGGATAAAAGCAGGTAGGCCAGAATGAGACGATATTTCTTGTACAATCATACTGATACGTTTAGGTTCATATTTACTTGAAGCGCACGCCATCATGTTAGCGGATCAAAACAAACCAAGCAAATGCCTTCCCCCGTCTACAATCCCATCTTCTGCATAAAACCGGTAACATGTTGGTCAATCCAACAAAACCGCTTCTGAATTGGCTGTCGTAACACAAGACCTTCCAATGATGTACATCGACTCAATGCAACATATGTTTGTCCCGGAGAAAACGCACCACGTTCCATATCGACGATTACACGCTCAAATGTTTTTCCTTGGCTTTTGTGGATGGTGATCGCCCATGCAAGTTTCATGGGGAATTGGGTAAACGATGCCACTGCTTGTGACACAATATTTCCTGCCGTTGGGTCATATGAAAATTGGAATAAATCCCACTTGTGACGCATGACTGTTACAAGATTTCCATTTTCAAGACGGACCAAAATTTCTGTTTCATTTTCTTCCGTATCATCAGTCTCTTCATCTCCAAATACTGCATTTACTTTCATGTTAGTAATGTCTTCAATCACCCCGATAGATCCATTCACCCATTTTCCTTCCGGATCATTATTGAGAAGCATCACCTGCGCTCCCTTTTTAAAACGAAGCACAGTATCGGTAGGCAAATCTCGATCTTCCATCACACCTTTGATAGTACCGGTAAAAACACACTCTCGCCCTGGTCGTTTTGCAAGTTCTTCACTATTAATTTCTGCGGCGTTTTTATTGGTTGTTGTGAGTGTTATATATCCTGATTTTGGCCCTGGTTCAAACAACTGATTAACTCGTTTATTCAACTCATCAAGAAGAGGACGAGTGACCGTCGTATCACGAATCGCATTGAGTATGGAGATAAATTGCACATCACGCTGGCGATAAATCGTATCAAGCTGAAAACATGCAATATCAAAATCAGTAATCGTATTGAAAAGGTTTTGGTCCTGCGCCCACCCTTTGGCTGAAAAAAAATATGGCGACTCATAAAAATCACTGAACATTTCTTTTTCATGCGTCGTCACCACTGGCGGCAACTGATAAAGGTCACCAATCATAATCATCTGCACCCCCCCAAACGCTGCGTGTTTTGTTTTTCCTTTGATGCGCATAAACTGATCGACACAATCAAGCAAGTCAGCGCGTACCATCGATATCTCGTCGATCACAATCGCATCAAGATTTTTATACACATCATCCGCATTTGATTGAGCAGACTTTTTCGCTTTGGTAACGGTGATGTCTGGCTTAAAACCAAAAAACGAATGGATCGTTTGTCCTTTTACGTTGATTGCTGCTACACCGGTCGGTGCCAAAACAACAATTTTTTTCTTCGTATTATTGCGAAAATGATCGAGCAGTGTTGACTTACCTGTCCCTGCGCGACCAGTAAGAAAAATATGCCCGGAGGTATTCTCCATGGCATCAAGCGCAGCTTTAAATTGTTCGTTTATTTCGATACTCATGATCCTTGTTTTCTATATTCTTTTTTAATTCTCCAATACTCACTTTCAGTCCCCGGGCCTTGTGTACTCTGACTCATCAGTTCGGCAGGATATTTTTTATTTACGCGTTCAAGTTTCTTCCGAATGAGATCTTCTGTGTCTAAACCGAGTAAGGTAGACATTTCAATGCAATAGATCATAACATCAGCAAGCTCATTTTTTATTTCTTCAATTTTCTCTGCATCATTTTTTACATCTTCAAGGGGGAGATTTTCCCACTGGAATAACTCCAACAATTCCGCTCCTTCGATCATGATCGACTTTGCAATATCGGATGGTCGCAAATGATGCCAGTTACGCTCTTCAAGATGTTTATAAACGGTAAGTTCGAGATCTTTCATAAAAAACTTAGTGACGTTTTTTAACTATTGTTATACCCCTCAACCCTAGCACTAACAACACTATTATTATCACCTTCAAAATATAGTGGCCTTGGATGTCTATGAAATACTTCGTCATCGGTGTCATCGAACCAATGAGTAAATGTACCAGAATTGCGATCGGCAAAGTAAGAAACAACCAATTTCTTTTGGGTATCTTAATTCTCAGTTTCAGAAACAACTTTGATAATAGTGGCGATAGTAAATATATTCCTACAAACGCTAATGTAAAATCAAACATCGCGTACCCACCGATTCGGAACTGTCGAAGATATTCTATTATACCCATAGTATAATGTTAGACGTACGGATTTAAATTCTCAATCTTTTTCACCAACTTAATTCCCTTCAAAATATACTCATCAAAACTTTTTCTTTTTAGAAATACATTTTTTAATTGTTTTTGCAGATCAACAATCTGCGGATAACTATG